>DAIRTA010000184.1:0-1577 GCA_036804125.1 Hyphomonas sp. | reverse complement strand
CGCGCTGGTCTGGGCGCTCTGGGCGCTGATGATCGAGGGAAGGGGGCCGCGGGTGCGGGTGGTGATGTGAGGGGCGCGCTGCGGCATCACGGTCCGGATCGGCCTCTGATCGTCAGGGCGGACAGCAGACAGAGGGCTTTTCCTGAACGTCGTCATCCCGGTTTCGCCGCACGCGAAGACCGGGACCCAGCTCTCTGTCGTGCGGAGAGGTTTTTTTGGTCCCGGATATTTGCTGCGCAAATTCCGGGATGACGACAAGGGGGCGCAGATACCGGGATGACGGCAAGGAGGCGCAAAATCCGGGGTGAGGGCAAAGCGCACGCGAAATCCGGGGTGAGGGCAAAGCGCACGCGAAATCCGGGGTGAGGGCAAAGCGCACGCGAAATCCGGGATGACACCAAATGCAACCTGCTTCCAATCGTGGTGTAAACCCTGAATATTGACGGGATGACGGCCTGGGTTTTCTGCGCCTGATTGACTTGGCGGCCGGCCTCCGCCATCTGGCGCCATGAAAAGACTGAAGACCCCCGAGGCCGTGGTGACGGCCCTTTCCGCCCGGTATGAAGAGTCGGTCGGCGCCCTGTCGGCGGCGCTCAGCGCCTTCATCAAGGATGGCACCCCGCCCGACAAGGCGGCGCGCGAGCGCGGCGATTTCTGCTATCCGCAGCTGCGCATCGTGTATGATCCCGAAGGCCCGCCGCCGCCGATCAGCCGCGCCTTCGGCAAGATGAGCGAAGCGGGCATCTATGTCACCACGATGACGCGGCCGGATTTCTTCCGCGCCTACCTGATCGAGCAGCTGACGCCGCTGATGCGCGACTATGAGATCGAGATCTTCGTCGAGCCGTCGCAGACGGAAATTCCGTATCCCTATGTCTGGGACGCGGCCGAGGCGAAGGGGCTGGAGGATATCTCGCCGGCCGAGCTCGTGCGCTGGTTCCCCTCGCCGCAGCTGATGGGCATTGGCGACGAGGTGGCCGATGGCGAGCCGTTCGATCCCGGCGATGTGCGCCCGCTGGCGCTGTTCGATGCGCCGCGCGTCGATTTCTCGCTGAAGCGCCTGCAGCACTATACCGGCACGCCGCCGGAGCAGTTCCAGAGCTATGTTCTGTTTACGAACTATCACCGCTATGTCGATGCCTTCTGCGACTGGGCGCTGGAGCAGCTGGCCAATGGCTCGCGCTATACGCGCCTCAGCGTGCCCGGCGGGCTCGAGATTTCCGAGCCGCAGGAAAGCAGCCGCGCGGCTATCGAGGCTTCGCCCTGGCGGCGCTACCAGATGCCGTCTTATCATCTGCAGGCAGAGGGAGGCAGCGGCATCACGCTGGTCAATATCGGGGTCGGCCCGTCCAATGCCAAGACGATCACGGATCATCTCGCGGTGCTGCGCCCGCAGGTCTGGCTGATGGTCGGCCATTGCGGGGGCCTGCGGCATTCGCAGGCGATCGGCGATTATGTCCTCGCCCATGCCTATCTGC
This sequence comes from Hyphomonas sp., assembly GCA_036804125.1. Classification (GTDB taxonomy): domain Bacteria; phylum Pseudomonadota; class Alphaproteobacteria; order Caulobacterales; family Hyphomonadaceae; genus Hyphomonas. The sequence continues at coordinate 99 of DAIRTA010000184.1, read as the reverse complement.
GCGAGGACCATGTGCTCGATGCCGTTCTGCCGCCGGAGATCCCGGTGCCGCCGATTGCCGAGGTGCAGGTGGCGCTGGCCGCGGCGGCGGCCTCGGTGA
>DAIRTA010000183.1:0-4547 GCA_036804125.1 Hyphomonas sp. | reverse complement strand
CAGATCATGTCGCAGTCGGCCCCGCCTGTCGGCGTGAAGGCCGGGAGGAGATCAGCGTCCGTCAGGCTTTCCGGCTGCGCGCCTGCCGCGAGACGGGCGGCGGCATCATCGCTGAAGGCAAAGGCGGCGCTGATCACGCGGCCATCCGGCTGGTCGGTCAGGGCGAACAGGCGCTGGCGGTAGAGCGTGCGCTCCGGCCCGGTGCGCAGCTCGGAGAAGACCCAGGCGGCCGCGCCGGGCCGATCCACCTGGCGCCGGGTTTCGGCATAGTCATTCTCGGGGTCATCCGGCAGGGTGGCAAAGTGGCCGGTCATGTCAGCGGCCAGACGCGCGGCCGGGCTCTCCGGGACAGGCCCCGGCGCGGCGAGTGATTCGCAGGCCGCCAGCGCAAGGACAGCGCCCGCCATAATGACTGAGGCGGCTGGCCCTGAAACAAGGCCGCCTCGCCGGAAGATCTTTCTCATGACAGTCTGTTTATCCGGATTGGCTGCGGCGTCACCCCCTATTCCGGCCGGCCGTGTCACATGCTTGTCATGGCGGCGCCCTAACCCGGCTGGAGATGGCGGCATGGAGGCGGATCGGATGAAGACCCAGATAAAGACCCTCACGCTTGCGCTGGGCGCACTGCTGATGGCCGGCTGCGCCATGCAGGGCGCGCAGACAGCGCCGCCGCTCGCGCCCGAGGCCGAAGAGGCAGACGGCCGGAATGTCCTGCTGATCGGCCTGGACGGGCTGCATCCGGACATGATCGCGCGCTGGCCGAGCCCGAACCTGGACGCGCTCGCGGCGCGCGGCGTGAAGGCCGAGGCGATGATCCCGGTGATGCCGAGCGTGACATTCGTGAACTTCTACTCGATCGCAACCGGCCTTTATCCCGAACATCACGGCATGGTCGCGAATGCGCCCTATGATGCGGAAGCCGATGAAATCTTCGACCGTGCAACCGGGCCGAGCGAGAGCCGCTGGTGGCAGGGCGAACCGATCTGGATCACGGCCGAGAAGCAGGGGCTGCCAAGCGCGATCATGTTCTGGCTCGGTTCCGAGACCACGCATGACGGCCTGCGCCCGGCGCGCTGGACACCCTATGAGCATGACAAGCCCTATCAGGAACGGGTCGACGAGGTGCTGGCCTGGTATGATGGCCCGGAAGACAAGCGCCCGCGCTTTGCGGCGGTGTATTTCGACCGGGTCGACACGGCGGGGCATTATTTCGGCCCCGAGGCGCCGGAGACAGAAGCCGCGGTCGCCGAGGTCGATGGCTATGTCGGCCAGCTGGTGGCCGGCCTTGCCGCGCGCGGCCTCCTCGAGACGACGACGATCATCGTCGTGGCCGATCATGGCATGGTCGCGATCGACCCGGAGGGCACGCTCGATATCGGCCACCTGATCGACCATGAGGCGCTGACCGTGCCGCAATTTGCCGGCCCCTTTGGCGGCTCGGCGCATCCCTTCCTGCAGATCTATGGCGCGGGCGAGGCGCTGGAGGCAGCGTATGAAGACCTGAAGGGCTTTCACCCGAGCCTTCATGTCTGGCGGCGCGGCGAGATGCCGGATCATTTCCGCTTCAACCATCCGACGCGGGGGCCGGACCTGTTCGTGCTGGCTGATCCGCCGTTCACGGTGCGCTCCGCCAATGTCGGCGGCTGGCGCCCGCCGATCCCCGGTTTCCATGGCTATGACAACCTCCACCCGCTGATGCAGGCCGCCTTCATCGGCGCTGGCCCGATCTTCCCGGAAGGCGAGATCACCGCCCCCTTCGAGAATGTGCATGTCTACCTGATGATCGCCTGCGCGCTCGGCATCACCCCGGCCAAGACGGATGGGGACCCGGCCGTGGTTGAGCAGGTGACCGGCGGGCGGTGCCCGGCCTAGTTCTCCAGACGGTTCATTTCCTCGCTGACGATTTCCATCAGCTCGGGATGCTCGGACTGAATCCGGACCATCGAAGTCATCATGCGGGTCTGCGCGGTCATCAGTTCCTGATAGTTGCTGCCGAAAATCTGCATGGCGCGCATGCCGGATATGTCGCCGAGCTGTTCCTGCATGTTTTCAAGCCCGTCGGCGGCCTTGCGGATCTCGGTTGCTGCCCGGCGGGCGCTGGCCTCATCTGTCACCGTGTCGAGTGCGTCGGCAATCCGGGTCATTTCGGTCACATACGCCGCACCGATGGCGCCGGGCGAGGAACTGGACGTGATGTCCGACCCGTCGCGGCTACCCTGGCCGCATCCGGTGAAGGCGAGGACGCCAGCCAAGGCAAAGGCGGCGATAAGTGCTGATTTCATGATTGTCCCCATTTCAACTCTAAAGACCGGCTGTGCCTTGGTGGCGCCGCACGGAACGGCATAGGACCATGCCGGGCCGCAGCGGGTCAATGCCGGAAGGCTCAGGAATAGCGCGCCTCGACCTTCTCTGTTGCCAACCCTGCCTTGACCGCCTCAAGGCTTGCGGCCAGGTCTGCCAGGTAAGCGTCCGCCACCTCTGCATGCTTGGGCGACAGCATAAGGTGCAGGCTCGGCGGCTCGGCGGTGAAGGAGGTGAACCAGCCGCGGGCGCGCAGGGCGCTGTAGAGAGCGAGGGTGTCGGCCTCCGGATGGCGGAAAGCCATCAGGCCGAGGAGCGGGCGCCCGAGCACCTCGAACCCGAGCGCCTTCACGCCCGCCTCGATCCGTTCGCGGGTGGCGCAGACGAGGCCCTGCTTCTCGCGGTAGCCATCGATGCCGAGCACGTTCATCACCGCCCAGGCTGCCGAGATCGCCCCGCCGGGACGCGTGCCCGCCAGCGTCGGCGTCTTCATCGGCGCGCCGGACCAGTCGCGCATGTTGAACGGCATGAAGTTGTAGAGGTCCCCGGAGCGGAACAGCACGGTCGAGGCGCCCTTGGCGCAGTAGCCGTATTTGTGCAGGTCGGCGCTCATCGATTTCACCGCCGGAACGGCGAAGTCGAAATCCGGCACCGGCACGCCGTTCATTCGCGCGAAAGGCGCGAAATAGCCGCCGACGCAGGCATCGACATGCAGCCAGACGCCTGTCGCTTCGGCGACCTCTCCGAGCGCGGCGATGGGATCGATGATGCCATGGGGGAAATTGGGCGCGGAGCCGACCATCATCAGCGTGGCATCGTCGAGGGCAGCCGCCATCGCGGCGGGGTCGGCCTCATAGCTGTCATTATCCTTCAAGGGCACGCGGCGGACTTCGATGTCCATCAGGTGCGCGGCCTTGTCGAAGGCGAGATGCGCCGAGCGGGCGAGGACGATGTTCTGGCCCTCACGGGGCTTGCCCCCGGCGCGGGCAAAGTCACGCGCGGCCTTGATCGCCATGGTGATCGAATCGGTGCCGCCCGAGGTGATCGCCCCGGCCGCGCCGTCCGGCGCGTTCAGGAGGCCGAGGGCCATGGCGACCACCTCCTTCTCCATCCGGGCGAGCGAGGGAAAGGCGAGCGGGCCAAGCCCGTTTTCGGCCATGTAGAGGCCATAGGCGTCATGCTGCAGGGCGTGAATGTCCTCTCCGGCATTGAAGACATAGACGGCGGTCCTGCCCTCGCGCCAGGCGACATCGCCTGTCCCGCGTGCGATCATTTCTGCGCGAACATCGTCCCAGGCGCGCCCGGTCTGCGGCATCTGCATGCGGTTCATCCCTTGCTATTGTTGCAGAAAGTCTAGGCCTGTGCAGGCAGGCTGACCAGTCCGGCCGGTGCGGGCCCGTCTGGCCAGGTGTGAGCTAAAAAGCGCGAAGTGAAGCTTTTTCCTCGCCCGAAGTGCGAAGCCCGTTGCGGGCGCGCCGGCCTCGCCATACTTAACGATTTATGACAGAAGCGGGGAGCGGTGAGGCAGGCGGCTCATGACGGACTACATCAAATATGATTCGCTGACCCAGGCCGCGATGCGCGGTGTCGTTCGCGAAGCGCTGCGGCGAGCCGCTGCGACCGGCCGGTTCCCCGGCGACCACCATTTCTACATCACCTTTCGCACCCGCGCGCCGGGCGTGAAGATTGCCGATCATCTGGTGCAGCGTTTTCCTGACGACATGACGATCGTGATCCAGCATCAGTTCTGGGATTTCGATATCCAGGAAAACCATTTCGAGGTTGTCCTCAAATTCTCCGGTGTGCCGCAGCATCTGCACATCCCGTTCTCGGCGATCCTGCGCTTTGTCGATCCTTCGGTGAATTTCGGCCTCAGTTTCGAGAACCAGCCTTCACAGGCCGATATCCTCGCGCTGCCAACAGAAGAGAGGCCCGCGCCGGCCGAGGCGCCCGGCGCGCCCGGCGTCATCAATCTTGATGCTTACCGGCGCAAATAGGCGCGGCCGTCTTGAGCGCGCATGAACCGCCGCGGCTTTCGGATGCCGAGATGCTGGCGCGCTTCCAGAATTCCAGCAAACGCCCGCCCTGTTCCGATACGCTGGGGATGCGCCTTGAGGCGCTGAGCCAGGACGAGAAATGGGTGCGCATGGTGTTCGATGTCTCGCCCGCTTTCGCCAATCCGACCGGCGCGGTGCAGGGCGGTTTCATCGCCGCGATGCTGGACGAGGCGATGAGCACGGCGGTGA
>DAIRTA010000182.1:0-4565 GCA_036804125.1 Hyphomonas sp. | reverse complement strand
CCGATCTCGGTCCCGAGCAGGTCACTGCCGAGATAGGGCCGGAAGGCCGGGGTCGAGATGGCCTGGATCAGTTCGAGGCCCGCGGCTTCATCGCGTGAGGCCAGCGTCACGGCCGTCGGCAGGCCGCGCGCCACATCTGCGGCGAAGCTCGGACCCGAAAGGACCATCGGCAAGGCTTCCGGAAGTTCCTCGGCCAGCACGTCCGTCATGAATTTTCCGGTGTCGAGTTCGATCCCTTTGGAGCAGAGCACGAAGGGGGTTCCCGGTCGAAGATGGGTCTTCAGGGCACGCAGGATCGGGCGCGTGTGCTGCGCAGGCGTAACGCCGAAAAGCGCATCGCGATGATGCAGGTCCGCGAGATCGGTTGTCGCGCTGATCTGTGCTTTGAGCCGGATGCCTGGAAGGAAGCGCGTATTCTCCTGGCGGGTGTTGATGGCTTCGGCCACATCCGGCTCGAGCGCCCAGATGAGCACAGTCTGACCCTCGCGGGCGAGCATCTGTGCCAGGGCTGTGCCCCAGGCGCCGCCGCCGATGACGCCGAATGTCTTGAAGTGCTTCGTCATGCGCCCTCTGTGGCGGAAGCCCCGGACAACAGCAAGCGGCGCCGCAGCAGGCGCGCGGCAACCGTCATCATGCCCGCTGCGAACAGGCAGTAGACGCCAAGGACAAGCATCTGGCGCGGCAGGCTGATGCCGAGATCGATGAGTGTGCCAGTGAGGCCAGGACCGGTAGCCGTCGCGATCACCATGGCTGCGACCACGATAGAGCGCACGGCGCCCAGATTTGCCGTGCCATAGACCTCCGGCCAAAGCGATCCGAACAGGGTGGAGGAGAAGCCATAACTCACACCAAGCAGGAACATGAAGCCGAAGAGAAAGGCGGCATGGCTTCCGCCTGCCGAGGTGAAACAGGCGAGAGCGAGCGGCAGCAGGTAAAAAGGCAAGATCGCCCGGGCGCTGAAGCGGTCGATCAGCCAGCCGGTGAGCAGGGCAAAACCGATCGTCGTCAACGCCATAAGGGTAAACCCGGCCGGGAAGAGCTGGGGCGGCCAGCCGCGCAGGGTTGTCATGTAGTTCTGATGGAAGAAAAAGGTCGTACCGATGAAGGCCGGGGCAAGAACGCCCGTAAGGAGCATCCAGAAGACCGGGTCCCGGAGAACCTCAGCCCGCGTCCAGCTGCGCGGAGGGGGCGGGGCGCCGGGCCCCTCAGCTTGCGGGCGGCGCGGTTTCGCAAAGGCCCAGACACCCAGCGGCAGGCCGATCGCGATCAGGAAAAGCGCGCCCGCGCTCCAGCCAGCCTGAAAACCATAGGCCAGCGTGATCGCTGCGAATAGTGCCGGCAGGGTGGCCTCACCCCCCTGATGGCCAAGCACGACCAGCGAGATTGCCCGGCCGCGATTGGCGGCAAACCATTTGCCCGTGGCGGTCAGGGCGATGTGGGTCATCATGCCCTGGCCGAACAGCCGCAGCAGGTAAATGCCGATGGCGAGGACGATGATTCCGGGCGCATAAGCCACCATCACCATCGCCAGCGCCAGCACCGGCGCACAATACAGGATCACGCGGTGCTCCGGCAGGATATCGACGATCCGGCCGAGCAGGGGCAGGGTGAGGGCGCTCGCGAGCGTCGCCAGCATGTAGAGGCGGCCAAACTCGCCATCTGACAGGCCGAAAAGGCGCTGCCATTCGCCGGCCGAGGCGGCGATGAAAAAGGTCTGCCCGAAACTCGACAGGTAGGTCAGCAGGAAGGCGCCGCCGATCCAGCGGAAGTTCTCGGACAGGAAGCGCAGCATAAAGTGACCCCGTCAGCAATAAGGACCGCCGCTAGCATGATGCGCGCGCCCGCAATAGCCGTCAGGCAAAAGTGAAGGTGCCATTCTCCTGATCGGCCTGCACCCGGACCTTGCGGCCTACAGGGCTGGCCTCCTCGCGCAGGACAGCTAGCTCGCCTGAGCCTGCCGCGTTGGCGAGGATACGCCGGCTATCCGGCAGACGGGCAAAAATAATGCCCTTGTCGGGCCCGTCCTTGCCATGGGTAACGGTGAAGGTCTCAAGCAAAGCCTCGCAGTCCTCCGTGGCCAGAGATATCTGCTCCTCCGGCTTTGCGGGGTAGCCTGCGGGCGTGAAGACAGCGGGCTTTATCGCCGAGTATACCCCGGCGGCTTCCTTGGTCATCCAGCCGCCATTGGCCAGAACGAGACCGTATGCACCGGGATTGCGGCGCAGGGCGCCGACCATCTCGGCAATAGCATGCATCGAATAGTTGTTGCCCGGCCCGCCAAAAAACGGAAGGCCTCCGGTCAGGGTCAGGTCCCGGCTGTCTTGCTGCCAGTCGAGACCAAGCGCTGCGCAGGCCGAAAAGACGGCGCAGGGAAAACAGGAATAGAGGTCGAAATGTCTGACATCCTGCTGCGACAGCCCCGCCTGCTCGAGTGACCGGGAGATGGCGGCCTCCATTGCCCATGACCGGTCGAGAACGGGGCGGAGCGAGATGAAGTCATCGCCGGCCTCGCCGCCGCCATGGATATAGACGCGCTTATTCTCCTGAATACCCAGCGCGTCGGCTTTGGTGCTGGAAACAAGCACGACCGCAGCGCCCTGATTGACCGCGTCCTGCGCAATGAACCATTTCAGGAAAGGGTCAGCATATTCATAGTTTTCACGAGACGGGGTGGACAGGAACGCGATGGTTTGCGCATTTGGAAACTGCGCATACGGATTTTTCGCCGCTATGGCCGAGAAAGGCTGGAACAGTTCGGCCATGGCGCGGCGATGCATGCTCCGGGTGCGCCCTTCGCGCGCCGCAATGGCATTCTCGAACAGGCCGTAGAAATAGGCGGGCGCGACAAGGCCGTGCTTGATTTCTGTCCGTGACAGGAGCATCGGGCCCATGCCGCGATCCTCGAAGGCGCGATCATCATTATCTGCCCATCCTATTTCAACACCGTGGCGCCGGGCGCCCTTGGAGGCGCGGTTCGCCTCAGAGCCAGCCAGCAGAACGGCCTCGAACTCTCCGGCATGGATGCGGGCGGCAAACTCATTGACAAGCGCCTGCGGGCTTTGCCCGCCGACCGATTCATAAACAAGCTGGCGGGGATTGGTGCCGGTTTCGCGGGCCAGCGTTCCGGGCAGGTTGGCATTATGGCCATGGGGGTGGCGGTCTCCGGGAACCGAATCCTCGAAGATGCGCACGACGGCGAGGGCATCAATTTCGGGGGCAAGAGAGCGCGCTGCACCTGTATCGGCAAAAGCGGCGCGCGCCGCTTCAGCCATCAGCGATAACGGCGAAGGCGCCCCGGCTGCGCCGCTTGTTCCATCCCATTGGCTCATCGCCTGGCCAGCCCCGATCAGGACCGGAAAATCGCCCTTGGCCATAGCTATTTTTCCTCATGCCGTCTTTTCGCGCTTTATCGCGCGGCAGGCCGATTATGCGAGGGGGGACGCCGGGTAAGGCGGCCGGAATGGCTATAGCTCAGGGCAGGGGCCACCTGGCGGTCTGTTTGGCCCGGCACCTGCATGGAAAGCGGCCTGGCCGACTGCCGGTGGCTTGCTGATGCCGGCCGGGCGCTTTAACCGGGAGCAGGGTGGAGAACGGGATCATGCTTATGACAGACAATATCCTCGTTACCGGCGGCGCCGGCTATATAGGCAGCCACACCGCCAAGGCGCTCAGCCAGGCCGGATACATGCCGGTTACGGTCGACAATTTGTCGCGTGGCAACGCCTGGGCCGTCAAATGGGGGCCTCTCGAACAGGCTGATCTGGCCGACCGGGAGGCGCTCTCGGCCATCTTCAGGCGCTGGCAGCCGAAAGCTGTCCTGCACTTTGCGGCCCATGCCTATGTTGGCGAATCTGTGAGCGATCCCTTTCTCTATTACCGCAATAATGTTGCCGGTACGCTGAGCCTGCTTGAAGCGATGCGGGAAGCTGGCTGCGACAAGATCGTGTTTTCCAGCACCTGTGCGACCTATGGCACACCGGATAGCAATCCGATCACTGAGGATATGGCGCAAGAACCGGTCAATCCCTATGGCGCCAGCAAGCTAATGGTGGAGCGGATCCTCTCCGATGCCAACCATGCCTACGGCCTGCGCTCGGTGATCCTTCGTTATTTCAATGCGTCAGGCGCCGATCCTGAGGGCGAAATCGGAGAGGCGCACGATCCGGAAACCCACCTCATACCGCTCGCCCTCGAAGCGGCAGCGGGCACCGGGCCGGCCCTGAAGGTCTTCGGCAATGATTACGACACACCCGATGGCACCTGTATCCGCGATTACATACACGTCGCTGACCTTGCCTCGGCCCATGTGTCGGCGCTCGATTTCCTGCGTGCAGGCGGGGATAGCTGCCAGATCAATCTCGGCAATGGAAACGGGTTTTCCGTCCTTGAGGTAATCCGCACAATTGAGCAGGTGACAGGCCGAAAGGTGCCTTTCGAGTTCGCCCCGCGCAGGCCGGGCGATCCGCCTGTACTTGTCGCTGACGCGCAGCGCGCGCGCGAACTGCTCAACTGGCACCCTCAATATGCCGCCCTTGACGATCAGGTGCGACATGCCTGGCAGTGGC
>DAIRTA010000181.1:0-4602 GCA_036804125.1 Hyphomonas sp. | reverse complement strand
CGCCGCGCACCGTGAAATCATCGGCGAGGATGACGACGGGCCGCCCCTCGATGCGCGCCCGCCCCATTACAGAGTTTGACGGGGTAAAGCCGGCAAGCTCGTCTTCTGGTGTATACACGGCCTTGCCTGCGATCTTGCCGATCTCGTGAAAGCTGCCAGGGTCAACGAGGAAACTGACGCGCTCACGCACGGTGAGCTTGCCGCGGCCGCGCTGGCGCTCGACGGGCTCGTCGCCGCCCATGCGCTCGGCAAGGCGTTCCCGCCGCCGGAGTTCCTCGATCGACTTTTCCCAACTCATGACTGCCGGAGGAGAGGCGATTGCCGCAGCGGCGGTCAAGGGAATCTTCTTGCGGCTCTGGACGGGGTTTGCTTTATGCAGTCTCAGGTCGAATTCAGGAGGATCAAGATGGATCTAGGACAACTCACAAGCCGTGCCGCCGCCGCAGTTGCCGGCGGCAGCGATTTCAAGAAAAAGGTGAAATTCGACTTTGGCAGTGTCGGCAAACTCTTCATTGATGGGGCCTCCGGCGTCGCGGACAACTCCGACGGCGCAGCCGATGCCACGATCAGCGTCGATTGGGACGATTTCGCGAAGATCGCGGCCGGCCAGATGGATCCGACCATGGCGTTCATGCAGGGCAAGCTGAAAGTGGCCGGCGACATGTCCGTGGCCATGCAGCTTCAAAGCCTGATGAAAAAGCTCGCGGGCTGAGGCTTCCCGCCAGAAACGCTAGCGGCCGTCCGGCGCCTTTGCCGGGCGGCCGTTTGTATTTTTCCCGTTAAGGCGCAAGAAGCAGGATGGACCTTCGCCAGGCCTTCGCGAATATTCCCGGAAACCCGGCGCCCGCGGGTGCTGAAATCATCTGGTTTCAGGGCCGTTTCGGGCGCGACCTCAGGGCCTGTATTGCGCCGGCGCCGGCCAAGCCGGCTCGCGGCACGGTAATCGTCTGCCCGGGACGGACCGAGTTCATCGAGAAATATTTCGAGGTCGGCCGCGAATTGCAGCAGATGGGCTTTGCCCTCGTTATCCTCGACTGGCCGGGGCAGGGGCTTTCCGAGCGGCTGCTCGAAGACAGCCGGAAAGGCCATATCGACCGGTTCGAGACCTTCATGGCCGCGCTCGCTGACGGGCTGGCAAAGTTTCAAGACCGCCTGCCGCGCCCGCATGTCTCGCTGGCCCATTCGATGGGCGGCGCCATCGCGCTGGCGGCCATCGCGCAGAAGCTGGTGAAGGTCGAGGCCGCCGCCTTTTGCGCGCCGATGTGGGGGCTGAAGTCGAAATTCTTCGGCATGAGCTATCTGGTCTGGGCGATGCGCGTGACGGGGCGTTCGGGCAATTATGCCGTCCAGCCCGGCCCGCCCGAAACCTTCGAGTCGAATATCGTCACGCATGACAAGCGCCGCTGGCAGTTGCAGCATGACCTGATCGAGTCGCAGCCCGATCTCGAGCTCGGCCCGGTAACCTGGGGCTGGCTCGGGGCGTCGCTCGATATCCTCTCGACTTTCACCCGCCCTCAGGCGGTGGCGGATGTCACGATCCCGGTTTTCGTGGCCTCGGCGGCCGAGGAGAAGCTCGTCGATAATGCGTCGCATGCCAGCATTGCCGCGCGCCTCAAGGACTGCGAGCATATTACGGTCGAGGGCGCGCTGCATGAAATCCTGATGGAGACCGATGACCGGCGCGCCGAGTTCTGGGCCGGCTTCCAGCGGCTCCTGAAGCGCGCGGGAATCTGAAGCCTGCTTGACTTACGCAGCGTCGCAGCCCGACGGGTAGCCCCGAAGCATGGAGGCCAGAGCATGAAAGTAGCTGCGATCCGCAAGCCCGGCGGGCTGGACAAGATCGTCATCGAAGACCGTCCCGAGCCGAAGCCGGGGCCGGGGGAAATCCTTGTCCGGGTGCGGGCAAGCTCGCTCAACTATCATGATTTCATCGTGGTTATCGGCGGTATTCCGACCCCTGACGGGCGAATCCCGATGTCGGACGGGGCGGGTGAGGTCGTGGCCACGGGCGAGGGTGTGAAGCGCTTCAAGACGGGCGACCGCGTGCTGTCCCTGTTCTTTCCGGAGTGGCATGCCGGCGGGCCGCAGATGTCCGGCTTTGCCTCTGTGCCCGGCGACGGCGCGGACGGGTTTGCCTGCGAATATTATGCCGGACCCGAGACGGCCTTCACGCGGATGCCGGAGGGCTGGGACTTTGAAGAGGCTGCGACCTTGCCCTGCGCCGCACTGACGGCCTGGCGGGGCATGTTCGTCGAGACGCAGACCAAGCCCGGCGACTGGGTTCTGGTGCAGGGCACGGGCGGGGTGTCGATCTTCGCGCTGCAATTTGCCAAGGCGGCCGGCGCGCGGGTGATCGCGACATCCTCTTCGGAGGAAAAGCTCGAGCGGCTGAAATCGCTCGGCGCTGATCATGTCATCAATTACAAGGAGACGCCGGAATGGGGCAAGCGTGCCCTGGAGCTGACCGGCGGGCGCGGCGTCGATGAAGTGGTCGAGATCGGCGGGCCGGGCACGATGGCGCAGTCGATCGCGGCCTGCCGGATCGGCGGTCACATCTCGCTGATCGGGGTGCTCACGGGCATCTCGGGCGAGGTGCCGACAGCAATGCTGTTCTCAAAGAACATCACCCTGTCGGGGATCACTGTCGGGTCGCGCGCGCATCAGGAAGACATGATCCGTGCGATCGAGGCCAATCCGTTCAAGCCGGTGATCTCGGATCGTTTCCCGCTCGACCAGATAGCCGCTGCCTTCGCCCATCAGGCGAGCCAGAAGCATTTCGGCAAGATCGTGCTTACGATCTGACCCCCGGAGAGGCCGCGCCGGCCGGATCTTTCGCCGTAAGGCGTGTGTCCTCGATTATGCTGTCGCCATCAGCGGTGTCCGGATCGCCATTGGCCTTGTGGATGCGGTAGACCACGCCCGACAGCAGCAGGATGGCGATAAGGTTCGGGAAGGCCATCGAGGCATTGGCGATATCCCCGAACAGCCAGATGAAGTTAACTTCCGTCAGGGAGCCGATGAAGATCACGATGACCCAGACATAGCGGAAGGGGATCGTGGCGCGCTCGCCGGCGAGGAAGGTGACGGCCCGCTCGGCATAATAGGACCAGCCGATGATCGTCGTGAAGGCAAACAGCGTCAGGCACAGCGTGACAATCCAGCCGCCGACCGGGCCGGGAACGGCATCGGTAAAGGCGCGGTTTGTCAGGGTCGCCGGATTGACGCCTTCCGACATCCACAGATGGGTCGTCGTCTCACCTGCCCAATCCCTGAACTGAGCCGCCGTGGCCCAGCTGCCTTCGGCGGTCAGGATCACCAGAGCTGTCATCGTGCAGAGGACCATCGTGTCGATGAAGACGCCGATCATGGCAATCTCGCCCTGCTTGGCGGGGTTACGCATCTGCGAGGCAGCGTGGGCGATGGGCGCCGAGCCCTGGCCGGCCTCATTCGAGAACAGGCCGCGTGCGACACCAAACCGGATGGCCGAGAGCACCGCATAGCCGGCGAGACCGCCGGCCGCCTGCTCGAAGCCGAAGGCGGACGAGAAGATCATGCCGAAGGCATAGGGAATGAACTCAAGATTGAGGGCGAGGATGATGATGCAGGAGACGATATAGACGAGCGCCATCGCCGGAACGAGATTGCCCGCCACCCGGCCGATGGATTTGATCCCGCCGACAATCACGGCGAAGACAAAGCCGGCAAGGAGCGCGCCATAGACCCAGTTCGGAACCGTCAGGCCGCCGCCTGAGAGCGCGGTATTGATATTGTTGGTCATGGCGTTGGCCTGGATCATCCCGCCGGTCGCGGTGGCGGAGAAGATTGTCCCGACACAGAAGATCGCTGCGAGCCAGGTCCAGTTCGGCCCGAGGCCCTTGCGGATGTAGTACATGGGTCCGCCGGAGATGCGCCCGCTCTTATCATATTCGCGGTATTTGATCGCGAGCGAGCTTTCGGCGAAGGCGAGCGCCATGCCGAAGATGGCGGTGACCCACATCCAGAAGACGGCGCCGGGACCGCCCAGCGTGATCGCGGTGGCGACCCCGACGATATTGCCGGTGCCGACCTGTCCGGAGAGCGCAGTTGAAAGCGCCTGGAAGGGGGTGATCGTTGCCTCTTCACCCGTGCCCTTGCGGCCTTTCCAGACCTCGACAATCGCCGGGACAAAGCGCAGCAGCGGGCGCCCGCCGAGGCGGATCATGAAGAAAAGGCCTGTCCCCAGCAGGATCACCGCGATGGGGCCGAAAGCGAGGACCTGCTCGCCATTCCATTCGCCGCCCCAGATGAAACCGCTGATATTTTCCACGGCCGCAGTTGCGATGTTGAAAAGAGTGTTGCTTGTCGACATGAGACTCCCCGCAGCCGGTTCTTTTTCGTGAGACTAGCGGGCTTTGCGCCCGTGTGAAGCGCCGGGCTGCTCTGGAGCCCGGAAGAAACCCGGACGGGCGCGGGCGCAGGAAGGTTCTTCCGGCCTGCCCGGATTTCAGGCATAGAGCCGCGAATGACGGATTTTCGCCCCGCACCCGGCACAAAGGGCCTGTTCATCAGGACCTATGGCTGCCAGATGAATGTCTATGATTCCGAGCGCATCCGCGATGTGCT
>DAIRTA010000180.1:0-4614 GCA_036804125.1 Hyphomonas sp. | reverse complement strand
CCCATATTTCGAGCCCGTCCCAGATCAGCAGCGGCACCTTTGCCGTGGGGCTCGCGGCCTTCAGCCGGGCCATGCTCTCGGGAAAGTCCAGCGGGATCACCTCTTCCGTCACCGGGAGCCCCGCCCGGCGGATCACCATGAGCGGCCGGATCGACCAGCTCGAATAGTTGAGATTGCCGGAGAGGAATGTGCGCGTCACGGCTTGCCGTCCCCGATCGCCCAGCGGGTCTCGCGGATATCCACCCGGCCGAACACGCCCGCCAGCACATAGGGGTCCTCGGCATGAATGGAACGCACCGTCTCGATATCCGGCGCCTCGATCAGGAACACCGATCCGGTCATCACGCCGGCCTCATCGAGCAGCGGCCCGGCCATGCGCACGATCGGGCCGAGCCCTGCCGCCCAGGCCAGGTGCGCGGCGCGGGCCACGGCACGGCGCGCGGCGCCATCGGTCTCATTGTCGAGGCAGTGCAGGCAGTACAGCGGCAAAGGAGTCCCTCCCGTGGTCAATTTCAGGAAAGGTCCGGGCTCGAATCACGATAGCGTCCCGCCCTGAATACTATATTGATTATTCAGTCGTTTGTTGTAATGTGACGCATGAGCCAGATTGACGACACCCGCAAGCAAATCCTTGAAGCCGCCGTCGCGCGTATCCTCCATTATGGTTACGCCAAGACGACGATGGCGGAGATCGCCCGCGACTGCAACATGTCGGCCGGGAACATCTACCGCTTTTTTGCCTCCAAGCTGGACATCGCCGAGGCGATGGCGCGCAAGTTCAACAGCCAGGCGCATGAGGTGCATGACGAGATCACCCGCCGCAAGACGAGCGCCAGCAACCGTCTCCGGGAGTTCTTTCACTTTGATCTGGCCCGAACCTTCACGGCAATTGCCGATGAAGCGAAGATACTGGAAGTCGCCGAAGTCCTGGCCCGCGAGCGCCCGCTGTTCATGAATGATGCCCTCGCGAAAGAGCGCATCTATCTGGTGGCGATCCTGGCAGACGGGGTCCGCACGGGCGAGTTCCGCCCGCTCGGCGACCCTGACGAAACGGCCGAGATGATGCAGTCGGGCCTGATGAAATTCCGCTTCCCCCAGCTCTTCTCGATGCTGACCCTTCCGAAACTCCAGCGCGAGCTCGACGGCGTGCTCGACCTGATGCTCGCCGGCCTGACGCCAAACGCCGAGGTCCCCGCGAGCTGGGAGGGCCTGCCGGCCTCGGTCCGCGCGGCCTGCGATATGGCCCCGTCAAAGGCAGAGGATCTGGCCTGAACAAAAAATATTGAACGAAATCGATTTTGTTCATTGATCAATGATCAGAGTGGTGCTATATCAGGTTCATGGACGGCGCTGGTGCCGCTCCGGGAACCCTGAAAGAAGCCCGCCATGACCTACTCCGCTCAAGAAGTCCGCCACAGCCTGATCGCCTTCCTGGCTGCCCTGCCGGCCACGGCCATCATCGTCTGGGCCACCTACGGTCTCGCCAATTTCGTCGTCTGAGACGATGCGAGTTCACCGCGAACCCGGAGGCGCCGCGCCTCCCCGCGTTTCCTCCCCTGACGCGCCTCCGGGTTTTTCGCCCCCCACTCTGATTGAAGCGACGTCCGGCGCCGTCTCCGGCCTTCCGCTCTGCCCGGCGCTATCGGCGCCTCCTCTGATCAGCCTCTTGAGCGCCCGCTCGCCCTGAGCTTCAGGCCTTGGCGCCGCGCTTGCCGCCGCCGAAGACCGGCGCGGCTTCCGCCGACGCCTCATCCAGCGGCCAGCGCGGCCGCGCCCCGCTTTCCAGCCCGTCCGGTATCATCCCCGCCGACAGGCGCTCGGCCCCGGCCAGCGCGATCATCGCCGCATTGTCGGTACAGTGGCGCAGCGGCGGCGCGATAAGCTGCGCGCCCTGTTCGCGGGCCACGCTATCAAGCGCTGCGCGGATCGCCTTGTTGGCCGCGACGCCGCCGGCCACGATGAAGCGTTTCTCCTCCGCTCCGGTCTCGAAACCGGCCAGCGCCCGGCGTGATTTCTCCGCCAGCACATCGCAGATGGCCGCCTGGAAGCTCGCACAGATATCTGCCTTGTCCGCCTCACCCTGCGCCAGGGCCGCGGCGCGGGCGACGGCGGTCTTGAGACCGGCAAAGCTCATATCGAGGCCGGGCCGATTGAGCAGCGGGCGCGGGAAATCATGCGCCCGCGGATCGCCGGTGGCTGCCAGCCGCTCCACGGCCGGGCCGCCCGGGAAGCCGAGACCAAGCAGTTTCGCGACCTTGTCGAACGCTTCGCCGGCCGCATCGTCGATGGTGGAACCGAGGCGGCGGTATTCGCCAAGCCCGCGCACCTTGAGAAACTGGCAATGCCCGCCGGAAACAAGCAAGAGCAGGTAGGGGAAGGGGCAGTCCTCGGCGAGCCGCGGCGACAGGGCATGGCCCTCCAGATGGTTGACCGGCAGGAAGGGGAGGCCGGCTGCCTGCGCGATCGCCTTGCCGGTCATCAGCCCGACCAGCACGCCGCCGATCAGGCCCGGCCCGGCGGTCGCGGCCACCCCGTCCAGTCCGGCATAGGTCAGCCCAGCAGCCTGCATCGCCGCCGCCACCGTGTGGTCCGCAAGCTCGGCATGCGCCCGCGCCGCGATCTCCGGCACGACGCCGAGATAGGGCGCATGCTCCTCCAGCTGCGTGCGGATGATGTCCGACAGGAGTGTCGCGCGCCCGCCCTCGAGGCGCAGCACGGCCGC
Source organism: Hyphomonas sp. (assembly GCA_036804125.1). Lineage (GTDB taxonomy): Bacteria > Pseudomonadota > Alphaproteobacteria > Caulobacterales > Hyphomonadaceae > Hyphomonas. The sequence goes on along the minus strand of DAIRTA010000180.1, from coordinate 1,892 downwards.
AGCGGTCTCGTCACAGGACGTTTCGATGCCGAGGACAGTCAGGGCCGGTGTCATGGGCGGCCTATAGCGCCGATCGCCGGGGTCTAGAAGGCCTGCCGGACCGCAGGGTGTCGCAGAAGTTTCACGCTGCGTCCGGCTTCCGCGCCGCATGACTTTCTGTTTAGATTTATCCCGTCAGCCTCTCCGGAGCCCCGCACATGCATAGCGCCCTGAGTGTCCCGCCGGATACGAGCTGGATGAGCCCGCAGGAGAAATGGGCCTGGCAGCAGATCTGCGCCGGGGAGAAGGCCGATCTTTCCAAGCTGCCGCAAGAGATCCGCGACGGCTTCGGCGAGCATGCCGGGGCGGCGGCGGTGGAGCTGCCGCTCAAAAAGGATGAGGACGGCGTACTCCAGCCGGTGCCGGAGGAGGCCTGGCCGCCCTGGCAGGTCCTCACGGCCCGCTTCATCGAGCAGATGCTGGCCGGCAAGGCCTGCATCGGGGCGCGCGCCCGCAACCGGGTCTGGATCGAAAGCGCGCGCATCACCGGCGAGGTATTCCTTGACCAGGAAACCTGCCCCGGCGACATCAACCTCGTCTTCAGCCGGATCGATGCGCCGCTCCGGCTGATGGGAGCCGATATCGGCGGTGTGCTGGGCCTGCAGGGCAGTCACTGCCTGGGGGGACTACTGGCTGACCGCATGAAGACCGGCGGCGCCGTTTTCCTCCGGGGCGGCGCGCTTTACGATGCCGAGGTGCGCCTGCTCGACGCCAGTATCGGGGGTAATTTCGATTGTAACGCCTCCCAGTTCCGGGCCGGGGATGATGGCTATGCCCTCAATGCCAGCGGGCTGAAAACCGCGGGCACCGTCTTCCTGCACAATGGCGCGCGATTTGCCGGCGAGGTGAACTTCATCGGCGCGGATATCGACGGCAGTCTTGACTGTTCGGGATCGCATTTTACCGCTGGAAAGAGTGGCGATGCGCTCAGCGCGTCCGGACTGAAGACGCGCAGCACCGTCTTCCTCAACAAATATGCCCGCTTTGAAGGGGAAGTGAACCTGCTCGGCGCCAAGATCGGTGGCAATCTCGTCTGCTCCGGCTCACATTTCACGGCCGGGGAAAGCGGCGATGCGCTGAGCGGCGACAGGCTGGATATTGCCGAAGGTATCTTCCTGAATGATGGCGCCCTGTTCGAGGGGGAGGTGCGTCTGCTCGGCGCGCAAGTTACCGGCGATTTGAGCTGTACGGGTTCCCGCTTCGTTGCGGGCAAGAGCGGCGACGCCCTCAGCGCCTACAATATCAGGATGGGCGGCAATGTGTATCTGCGTTTCGGCTCCCGTTTCGAGGGGGACATCCAGTTCGGCGCGGCCCGCATCGAAGGCAGCCTGCAGCTCTCGGCCAGCCAGTATGACGGCCAGTTCGACCTCAGCGGGGCAACGATCGCCGGCGAGGTCCGCCTCGACGATACCGCGCTGCGCTTCCAGCCCCCGGTCTGGGGCGAGAAGGCCCAGCTCAATCTCCGCAATGCGCGGATCGGCGCGCTGCAGGGCTCGCTCGCGGCCTTCCAGCGGGACGGGCGCTTCATCCCGCTCGAACTTGACGGGCTGAAAGTCGAACGTCTCGCCGGCGGGCAGGGCGGCGACAGTCTCGACAGCGCGGAGGCCGATGACCTTGTGGGCTGGATCGAAGCCGGCGCCAGGCGGCCGGAACACCGCCCGCGCGGCTTTCCGGTCAGCCCCTATGTCACCACCGCGGCCGCACTTGAAGCGGCCGGGCGATCCGACACCGCGCGGCGCGTGCGCATCGCGCTCGAGAACCGTCTGACACAGGACATGGCGCCCGGCCCGCGCAAGGTCTTCCGCAGCCTGCTCTGGGCGGTCAATGGCTATGGCTACAGCCCCTATCAGGGC
>DAIRTA010000179.1:0-4637 GCA_036804125.1 Hyphomonas sp. | reverse complement strand
CTTTCTTCTCCTCAAGCGCCATCGTCGCCTTGCAATTCTGAAGGCCGTCGCGTGGTCCAACCTCACTGATCAATATGTGTCCTGGCATCGATAGCTCCTGGAACGGCGCGGCTTGAAAAGTGCCGCGTAGACATTTTCCTAAAAGATATATCTAATGCGACGGCGCGCACAACAGGAGGGCGTAGCGATGGTGACTGATGGGCGTCTCCTTGCGGGTCTCAGGGTCGTTGAGTTCACCCATATGGTCATGGGGCCGGCGGCCGGTTTGATCCTGGCCGATCTCGGCGCGGATGTCGTCAAGGTCGAGCCCATCGGCGGAGACAAGACCCGCACGCTGAAAGGCTCCGGCGCCGGCTATTTCCCGATGTATAACCGGAACAAGCGCAGCCTGTGCGTTGATCTCAAATCTGTGGAAGGGCGCGAAATCGCGCTCAAGCTGGTCGGCGCTGCCGATGTTTTCATTGAGAATTTCCGCCCCGGAGCCCTCGACAAGCTCGGCTTCGGCTATGAGCAGCTCAAGGCGCTCAATCCCGGCCTGATCTATTGCTCCGAAAAGGGCTTCCTTGACGGGCCATATGGGCGCCGGACGGCGCTGGACGAAGTCGCCCAGATGATGGGCGGCCTCGCTTACATGACAGGACCGCCCGGCCGGCCGCTGCGGGCGGGGGCCTCCGTGATCGATGTTACCGGCGGCATGTTCGGCGCCATTGCCGTGCTCGCCGCCCTGCGCGAGAGGGATGCGACCGGGCGGGGCTGTCATGTCAGCGCCTCGCTGTTCGAGACAACGGTCTTCCTGGTTGGTCAGCACATGGCCCAGTTCGCCGTGACCGGCCAGCCGGCAGCGCCCATGCCGGCGCGCATCTCGGCCTGGGCGGTCTATGACGTGTTCGAGGTCCAGAATGAAGAACGCGTGTTTGTCGGCATCGTGTCGGACACTCAATGGCAGGCTTTCTGCCGGGTCTTTGGATTGTCGGACTGGGCGAGCGCGCCGGAGCTCCAGCTTAACAATGACAGGGTCGCCCGGCGCGACATGATCCTGCCGCGGCTGCGCGAATTGTTTGGCGGGTATACCCGCGAGGGCCTGATGCAGAAGCTGGAGGACATTGGCCTGCCTTTCGCCCCGATCATGCGTCCGGAAGACCTGTTCGACGACCCCCACCTCAACGAAGGCGGGGGGCTACTCGACATGGCCCTCCCCGATGGCACCGGGGTGAGCCTGCCGGCCCTGCCAGTATTGATGGCGCGCGCCCCGGCCTGTCCCTGAATCCTCCCGGGGCAGGGGAGCATACCGATGAAATCCTGGCCGGGCTTGGTTATGGCAAGGACGCCATTGCCAAGCTGAAAGCGGCCACCCTGGTGCAGGGCCCGGAGCACTCCGAGCCGGCCCGCGCTGCCCAATAATCAGCTGTATAGCCAGGGCCGCGCCGCCGAATCCCGCTTGAGGAAGCCCGCAATTGCCTCATCCTGCTTGAGGGTCAGGCCAATCGGGTCGAGACCCTCGACCAGCAGTCGCTTGGCAAACCCGTCAATTTCGAATGAGCGGCTCCAGGCAGGGTCGGATAGCTTGCTGACGGTCTGGCCAGGAAGGTCGATGATGAGTTTCGTGCCTCCGGCATCTGCCAGCAATCCGACGACGTCTTCAGCTGGCAGTGTCACCGGCAGCACGCCATTGCGCAGGCAGTTGCCATGGAAGATGGCGCCGAAGGATTTGGCGATGATGGCGCGGATGCCGAAATCGGCAAGCGCCCAGACCGCATGCTCGCGGGATGATCCGCAACCGAAATTCGCACCAGCAATCAGGATCGATGTGCCCGCCTGGCTCGGCTGGTTCAGGATGAAGTCCGGATCCGGCTCCCGCGAATCGGGATCGCGATAGCGCCATCCGGCAAACAGGCTGGCGCCGAGCCCGTTCCGGCTGACGGCCCGCATTTCCCGCGAGGGAATGATCTGGTCGGTATCGACATTGTCGCGTGGCAGGGCGGCGGCAAGGCCGGAATGGACAGCAAACGGTTCAGGCATTCACAGCTCCGCTGAGCGCCGGCAGGCTCGCCGGTTCACAGATGTGCCCGGCAACGGCGCTGGCGGCAACGACAGCCGGGCTCGCAAGATGCGTGCGCACGCCCGGGCCCTGACGCCCCTCGAAGTTGCGGTTGGTCGATGAGATGACCCGTGTCCGGGGCGGAAATGTCTCGCCGCCGGCATAGAAGCACATGGCACAACCCGGTTCTCCCCATTCAAAACCGGCCTGCCGGAATAGGGACGCCAGACCCAGGGCTTCCGCTTCGCGCATTACGGCGGCCGATCCGGGTACGCAGATCGCGCGCACACCCGGTGCCACACGCCGCCCGTCCAGCACCGCAGCCGCAGCCTTCAGATCGCTCAGCCTGCCATTCGTACAAGAGCCGATGAAAGCCCCCGCTATGCCGAGTCCGTGGATCGGCTGCCCGGCCTTTAGGCCCATATAGTCGAGTGCCTGGCGGTCAGCGTCCAGCGGTATGCTTCCGTCGATGGGCAAGGTGTGTTCCGGGCTTGTCCCCCAGCTGATCTGGGGCGCGATACTGGCCGCGTCGATTTCCAGCTCCGCGCTAAAGTGCGCGCCGGGATCGGTCTTGAGCTGCCTCCAGTCCGAGAGGGCGGCGTCCCGGCTGCCGGCATCCGGCCCGAACGCTCGCCCGCGGACAAATTCGAAAACGCGATCATCAGGCGCGATCAGCGCCGTGAAGGCGGCGAACTCGACGGCGAGATTGCACAGGGTAAGGCGCTCTTCGACCGTCAGGACCTCGATACAGGGCCCGGCATATTCTATGGCGCGGCGTGCACCGCCGCTGGCGCCATGGCGGGCGATGATGGCGAGGGCGAGGTCCTTGGCGCTGACACCCGGCCGCAGTGCCCCCCCGACAGTGATCCGCATCTGGTCAGGCTTGTGCACACGCAGCGCCCCGGTGGCCAGGGCGTGTTCCGCATCGCTCGACCCGATACCCCAGGCGAGGGCGCCGAGGGCGCCCAGGCTGCAGGTGTGACTGTCGGGGCAGACGAGGGACAGGCCCGGCACGGCAAGGCCGAGTTCCGGGGCGACGACATGGACGATCCCTTGCCGCGCATCATCGGTATCGATGAGATGGATTCCCGCCTGCTTGGCGAGGGCGCGGGTCTCGGTAATGAAGACTTCTCCGCCGGGGCTGCGCGACTCGTCGCGATGGCGGCCTTCACGGAACGAAACGATATGATCCATGATAGCGAAGGCGCGCCGGGGATTGCGCAGGCGATATCCTTTGCGTTGCAACTCCTTGAGGGCTATGCCGCCGGTCCGCTCATGCAGCAGCACACGGTCGATGGCAATCAAGTCTCCGCCGCCATCGGCCGGGGCAATCCGGTGTGCATCCCAGAGTTTGTCGAACAGCGTTCTCGCCATGCTGCCTCCTGCCGGCAAAGATATACCTTTGTCGGGCCTTGAGACAGGTTCTGTCGGGCGAATGTGCCACTTTCGCAACAAAAATTAAGGAAAAGATATACCAAATAGGGTCCGGGGCTTGCCAAACCGAATCGGGCGTGTCTGGTAAAAGATATATCATTAGGCCGTCTGGTCGGCCATCACCCGGGGAGATTCAGCGTGAAAAAGGAATTTTTGCTCGTCGGCGCGGCTGCCATGGCGATAACGGCTTATGCGCCGCAAATGGCTTATGCGCAGGAGGAGGATGCCGAACTCAAGCAGGATGTCATCATCGTCAGCGCCAGGAAGCGTGAGGAAACCCTGCTGGAGGCACCTGTCGCGGTCAGTGCCTTTGATTCCTCGGCCATCGAAAGCCTTCAGCTCCAGAGTGTCGACGATGTCGCCCGCTTCACGCCTGGCCTGTCGTTTTCTTCGGCCTTCGGCCGTTCGACCGAGCGCCCGGTCATCCGCGGCCAGTCGAATGTTCTCGCGGGTGTCCAGTTCGGGGTCGAATCCGGAACTGCCTATTTCATCGACGGCGTCTATTTCGCCGGCTCGATCCAAAGCCTCGATGCGAACGAGCTGCAACGGGTTGAAGTCATCAAGGGTCCGCAATCGGCCCTGTATGGCCGCAATACCTATGCCGGCGCGATCAACTTCATCACGCGCGGCGGGGCAGACCAGTTCGAGGGCTCGGCCAAGGCGCGCATCGGCAATAATGATACACGCGAATTTGCGGCCTCGATCGCGGGCCCGCTGCTTCCCGGCCTGACGGGACGCCTGTCGGTTCGTGATTATGAGTATGGCGGTGAATTCACCAACCAGGTGACCCGCGAGCTGGTCGGCCAGGAAAAATCGACAAGCATTTCAACCGTTCTCGACTGGCGCCCGACAGAGTCGTTCGACAGCCGCCTCCGGGTCAGCTTCCAGGAAGACCGCGACGGGACCCTGCCGCTCTTCCTGCAACCGGCCGAATCGAACAACTGTCTTCCGGGCTATCGTTCGCAGGGTTCCTGGATCCGCTCCGGTAGCAGCAACACGAACCAGTATTTTTGCGGCGTGATCCGGCCAGCAGACGTGGCGCTGAATACCGGCCCGGACGCTGACGGCGTGCCCAACATCGTCCCCGGCGTTCCGCTAACGGCACTCCTACCGTTCGCGCCCACGCCCTACAGCCTTGCAGACGGAACGGCATTCGACGGCATCC
>DAIRTA010000178.1:0-4648 GCA_036804125.1 Hyphomonas sp. | reverse complement strand
ACCAGCACATGCTGCTCGCGCTGATCGCCCCGCGCCGCCTGTTTCTCGGCAATGCCCGGCGCGATGTCTGGTCTGACCCCAATTCCTCTTTCCGGGCGGCGGCGGCCGCCAGCGCGGCCTTCGAGACCTTCGGCCAGACCGGGACAGGACGTCCCGACATGAGCCGCTTTGATCCGGCCGCTGACCTCTCCTGGTGGCTGCGCCCGGGCGGGCACTCTATCGTTGCGGAAGATATTGACGCCTTCATAGCTTTCCTGTCCGCTGCGCGAAGCCCTGAGAGGGCTGAACTGACGCAGCGAAGGACAGGGGACCATGCCCGATGATGTCAGCCGCCCGCTACGGCCGGCCAGCAAGGAAGCGCTGAAAGCCAGATATGCCGAGGAGCGCGCCAAGCGCCTCCGGCCGGATGGCAATGACCAGTATATCCGCATTGCCGATGCTTTCCCCGAATATCTCGAAGATCCTTACATGCCGGTCGTGCCCCGTGAGGCGAAGACCGATCATGTCACCTTCGCCTTCATCGGCGGCGGCTATGCCGGCCTCGTGACCGGCGCGCGCCTGGTCGAGCGCGGCATCAAGGATGTGCGGATCATCGAGAAAGGCGGCGATTTCGGCGGCACCTGGTACTGGAACCGCTATCCCGGCGCGCAGTGCGACACGGCGGCAATGATCTATATGCCGCTGCTCGAGGAAACCGGGCACATGCCGAGCGAGAAATATGTCCACGCGCCGGAAATCCTGGAGCATTGCCGCCGCATCGGCCGCCATTACGCGCTGTATGACAACGCTCTCTTCCATACCGAGGTAAACGGCCTCGACTGGGACGAGGAAGAGAAGGTCTGGCGCATCCGCACGAACCGCGGCGACGCTTTCACCGCGACCTTCCTCGGCCTCGGCACCGGGCCGCTGCATGTGCCCAAGCTTCCCGGCATACCGGGGATCGAAACCTTCCGCGGCCATGCCTTCCACACCAGCCGCTGGGACTATGCCTATACCGGCGGAAATCCTGAAGGCGCCCCGCTCGACCGGCTGGCTGACAAGCGCGTCGGCCTGATCGGCACCGGCGCGACCGCGGTGCAATGTGTGCCGCACCTCTCGCGCGCGGCCGAGGCGCTCTATGTCTTCCAGCGCACGCCCTCATCGGTTGATGTGCGCGGCAATCACCCGATCGATCCGGACTGGTTCCGCTCCATCGCAACGCCCGGCTGGCAGAAACGCTGGTTCGAGAATTTCGCCGATGTCCAGACCGGCGCGATGACCGAGGAAGACCTCGTCCAGGATGGCTGGACCGACCTTGCCCGCCGCATCCGCCGGCGCCTGCGCGAACTGCCGCCCGAGGCGATGAACCGGGAGGGAATGCTGGCGGCTTTCGAGGATTCCGATTTCGAGAAGATGGAGGAAATCCGCTCCCGGGTCGATGCAGTCGTTGAAGATGGCGCTACCGCTGAGAAGCTTAAGGCCTGGTACCGCCAGCTCTGCAAGCGGCCCTGCTTCCATGACGCATACCTGCAGAGCTTCAACCGTCCGAACACGCATCTTGTCGATACGGATGGAAAAGGCGTGGAACGGATTACCGAACGTGGCGTGGTGGTCGCGGGAAAAGAATATGAACTCGACTGCCTGATCTATGGCTCCGGCTTCGAAGTCGGCACCGATTATGTCCGCCGCACCGGCTTCGACCCCGTTGGGCGTGACGGCCAGCGGCTGACCGAATACTGGGCCGATGGCATGCGCACGCTGCACGGCATCCACGTGCATGGCTTCCCGAACCTGTTCATCGTCCAGCCGACGCAAGGGGCGAATCTCATTTCCAACGTGCCGCACAATATTGTCGACAGCGCCGCCACCATCTCGCAGGTCGTGGCCGAGGCGGTGGCCCGCGGCGCCGGCGAGGTCGAAGTCAGCCGCGAGGCGGAAGCAGGCTGGGTCGAGATGCTGCTTTCGGGCCCCGGCCTGATCATCGGCTCACAGGAATGCACGCCGGGCTATTACAATAATGAGGGCCAGGAGCCCGGCCCGCAGGCGCGCTCCTTTGTCGGCTATCCGGCCGGCGCGGCCGCCTATTTCCGCTATATCGAGGGCTGGCGGGACTCAGGCAAATATGACGGGCTGGACTTCCGCTGAGACCCGGTGTCCGGCCTGTCGGTAATTATCATTGGTAAAGGGAGTATAGCCTATGCCTGATCAGGACAGTCTTGCCGGAAGCCTGCCCTTCCTCGCCCCGATGCTGGCGCTGATCCTGTGGACGGGCATCATCTGGCTGTGGATGTATGCGCTGCGCCTGCCGGCTTTCCGGGCCGCGGGCATCAAGCCGGATGAGGCGCGCCATCCCGGCAGCTATGCCGACCGCCTGCCGCCGCATGTCCGCTCGGCCGCGGACAATTACAACCATCTGCACGAACAGCCGACCCTGTTCTATGCGCTGATGGCCTATATCGCGCTGACCGGCGGCGCCGACGCGCTGCATGCGATCCTGGCCTGGGCCTATGTCGGGCTGCGCGTCATTCACTCCTTCATCCAGATCGTCATCGGCAAGGTCATGCTGCGCTTTCCGGTTTTCACCCTGGCGTCCCTGTGCCTGTTCTTCATGGCCGGGCGGGAGGCGGTGCGCCTTGTTGCAGGCTGAGGCCGAGGCTTTCCCGCAAGGATAAAGCCCAGTAAAGGCAGCGCATGTCCGCGCTATCCACCAGCCGCCTGCAGCAGGTCATCGACCGTTTCGAACAGGTCGAAGCCCGTATGGGCGCGGCTACCGAAACCGCCGAGATCATCGCCCTGTCGAAGGAGCATGCCGAGCTCAAGACGGTCGCCGATATGGCGCGCTCCCTGCTGACAGCCCGGACCAGCCTGGCCGAGGCCGAAGCGCTCGCGCGCGGTCCTGACCGGGAAATGGCCGAGCTGGCCGAGGCCGAGATCGGCGAGCTGCGCGCGCGCCTGCCGGAGATGGAAAAGGCGATGCAGCTCCTGCTCCTGCCGCGCGACGCCGATGACCGGGCCGCCATCGTTCTGGAAGTGCGCGCCGGCACCGGCGGAGACGAGGCGGCGCTTTTCGCCGGCGACCTGTTCCGGATGTATAGCCGCTATGCCCAGCTGATGGGCTGGACAGTCGAGCTGGTCGATGCGTCTCCGGGCGAAGCGGGCGGTTTCAAGGAAATTATCGCCAGTATTTCCGGGGACGGTGTTTTCGGGCGGATGAAATGGGAGGGCGGTGTGCACCGCGTGCAGCGCGTGCCGGCCACGGAGACGCAGGGCCGTATTCATACGTCTGCCGCCACTGTTGCGGTTCTTCCGGCTCCGGAGAATATCGAGATCGATGTGCGCCCGGAAGACATCCGTATCGATACGATGCGCGCTTCGGGCGCCGGCGGGCAGCACGTCAACAAGACCGATTCGGCCGTGCGCATCACCCATATGCCGAGCGGCATCGTGGTGACGAGTTCGGAGAAGTCCCAGCATGTCAATCGCGAGAAGGCGATGGAGCAGCTCAAGATCCGGCTGTATGAGAAAGAGCGCGCGGAAAAGGACGCCGCCCGCGCCGAGGCGCGCGCCGGCATGGTCGGCTCCGGCGACCGCAGCCAGAAGGTGCGCACTTATAACTATCCCGAAAACCGCGTGACCGATCACCGGATCGGCCTGACGCTCTATGCGCTCGACCGGATCGTGGCCGGAGACAAGCTCGGCGATGTCATTGATGCGCTGATCGCGGAAGACCAGTCGCGCCGGCTGGCGGCGCTCGAGGGCGCGTGAGAGGCGTGAGCCTTGAGCCACTCTCAGCAGCCCGGCGGCGTATCGCGGAGCGGCTTCTGGCAGCAGGCTTCGAGGATGCGGCGGCTGAGGCGCGGCTCATGCTTGGCCATGTCACCGGGCTGTCCGGAGTGAGGGAAATCATGGCCGAGGAGCCGATGCTGACGGCTGACAAGGCCGCTGCGCTCGAGGCGATGGTGCAGCGGCGGCTGACGCATGAGCCCCTTCAGCACATCCTTGGGCGGACCTGGTTCTACGGGCTCGAAATCCTCTGCGACGACCGCGCCCTCATCCCCCGGCCGGACAGCGAAACCGTGGTCGAGGCCGCGCTCGCGCTCCTGCCTGAGGACAGGCCGGTCCGGGTGGCCGATCTCGGGACGGGCACGGGCTGCCTGCTCGCGGCAGTGCTGAGCCAGCGGCCGGAGGCGCGCGGCGTGGGCGTCGAGGCGAGCCCCGAGGCGGCGAGCCTCGCGAGAGAGAACCTCGCGGCCCTCGGGCTTGGCCAGCGGACAAGCCTTTTCGTGGGGCGCTGGGAGGACTGGGCTGGCTGGCCGGAGACGGATCTTGTCCTCTCCAACCCGCCCTACATCCCGAGCCGGGACATCGAATCATTGTCGCCCGAGGTGCGCGACCATGACCCGCGTGCGGCGCTGGATGGCGGGCCGGACGGCCTTGCCGCCTATCACAGCCTTGTCAGCCTGGCGGCAAGGGGCCTGAAACCGGGCGCCTGGCTGGTCCTGGAAACCGGCCATGACCAGCGCGGGGCCGTGAGCGAACTTCTTGTTAAGCATGGCTTTTCCGCCATCGCCTCGGCCCGCGATCTCGGCGGCCATGACCGCGCTGTCTGGGCCCGCAGGCCGCCGGCGGACTGAAACATTCCGCTTGGCGGGCCCGGCGTTACGCGGTA
>DAIRTA010000177.1:0-4658 GCA_036804125.1 Hyphomonas sp. | reverse complement strand
ACTGGCGCTGGCGAGCACGAGCCGTTGGGGCGTCACCCGCGCCCCGCTATTTGAAACGATAGGTAATCCGGCCCTTGGTGAGGTCATAGGGGGTCATTTCGACCATCACCTTGTCGCCGGTGAGCACGCGGATCCGGTTTTTCCGCATCTTTCCGGCGGTGTGGGCAATGATCTCGTGATCATTTTCCAGCTTCACGCGGAACGTGGCGTTCGGCAGCAGTTCGACCACCGTGCCCTCAAATTCGATGAGTTCTTCCTTCGACATGCCCTCTCCAGGAAACGCGCCGGTCCCGGCGCCGGCGCACAGATTCACGCGGCCTTATAGCGTTCAGCCGATTCCGGCAAGCATTGAGGGCATCTGCCCTACGCCCCGGGCGCGCGGCCCTGGCCGGCATGCAGCGCGCAGATCAGTGTAAACAGCCGCCGGGCGGTATCGTGGTCGATGTCGATCTTGCCGCTGAGGCGTTCGCAAAGCAGCTCGGAGCCCTCATTGTGGATGCCCCGGCGGGCCATGTCGATGGCCTCGATCTGGTGCGGCGTCTGGGTCCGGATCGCCTCGTAATAGCTGTCGCAGATCATGAAATAGTCGCGGATTACCCCCCGGAAGGGCCCGAGCGACAGGATATAGGTGTGCACCTCCTCGCCCGCCTCGTTGCTGACGGCAAAGACAAGGCGCCGCTCGACCTGGCTCAGGCGCAGCACATACGGCCCGCTATCGGCGCCCGTCACGGCGAAGCTGTTGGCTTCGATCAGGTCGAAGATCGCTACCCGGCGCTCATGCTCGGCATCCGGGCTGGCAGCCGCCAGGCTGTCCTCATCGATATGAACGGCAACGAGCCGGTTAGTCGTCATGGCCTTCAGGGCCCGAATTGGTACGCAGGGCAAGGGCGTGGGCATGCGCCGGAAGGCCTTCGGCCTCGGCAAGGCGGCGGGCGGCCGGGGCGAGGCGCGCAAAACCGGCCGGGCTCGCGCGCTGCACGCTCATCCGCTTGAGGAAGTCATAGAGGCCAAGCCCCGAGGCAAACCGCGCGGTGCGGCTGGTCGGCAGGACATGGTTGGAGCCGGTGACATAATCGCCGAGCGCTTCCGGCGTGTAATGCCCGAGGAACACCGCGCCGGCATGGCGGATCAGCGGCACGAAACTGTCCGGGTCCGCGACGCAAAGCTCGACATGTTCGGCCGCGATGATATTGGCAGCGCGCGCCGCGCTGCCCCGGTCTGCCGCCTCGATGATGGCACCGTGATTGCGCCAGGAAGCCCGCGCGCGATCGGCCGTCGGCAGGGTTTTCAACTGGCTTTCCACAGCCTTCTGAACAGCGTTGCCCACAGACTTATCCAGAGCGATCAGGATGGCCTGGCTGGCCGGATCATGCTCGGCCTGGCTGAGCAGGTCAGCGGCCACCCAGTCCGGATTGGCGGTGGCATCGGCAATCACGAGAATCTCCGATGGCCCGGCGATGGTGTCGATACCGACCTTGCCGAACACCTGCCGCTTGGCCTCGGCGACATAGGCATTGCCCGGACCGACAATCTTGTCGACCGGCTTCAGGTCGCCGGCGCCGAACGCGAGCGCCGCGACCGCCTGCGCCCCGCCGATGGGATAGAATTCACCTGCCCCCGCCTTCAGTGCCGCATAGGCGACCGCCGGCGACAGCTCGCCGTCCGGACAGGGCGCGACCATGACGATCCGCTCGACGCCCGCGATCCGCGCCGGGACGATGTTCATCAGGACCGAGGAGGGATAGCTCGCGCGCCCGCCCGGAACATACACGCCGACAGAATCGAGCGCGGTCCAGCGCCAGCCAAGCTCGATGCCTGATTCATCCGTATAAGAATGATCGGACGGGCGCTGCGCCCGGTGATAGGCCGCGATGCGGTCATGCGCGAAGTCGATGGCGCCCCGCAGATCGTCCGGGCAGTCGGCCGCGCGCGCATGCAGATCAATATTATCCGATTGCAGCGAGGACGGATCGAGCTGCACCCGGTCGAACTCGGCCGTGTAGTCGGCGACGGCCGCGCCGCCACGCTTGCGCACAGCCTCAATGATCCGGCTGACGACGGCGGTAACATCGGCCTCATCGCCGCGCGCTTCGCCCAGGAAACGCAGCAGGGCGTCTTCAAAACCGGCATCGGATGCGTTCAGTTGGCGGGCCATGCGGGGGTGTCCATGGGGTTATTCGCGACCCGCTACATGGACCGGGGCCGTCGTCAAGGCAAGCCGTCGAGGCCCTGCCCGCGCGGGCAGCGGAATCAGGGCCTAGCGCTTCCTGCGCTCATGGCTCGGCTGGCGGCGGGTGGGCCAGATATAGTCGCTGTCGAGCAGGGTCGCATCAAGGGCTTCCGTTTCGAGCTGGATCTCGCCATCACCGGCAAACAGCAGCGTGACGCGCCCACCCGGCGGCTCCGCAGCGGGATCGAAGCTGAGTTTCAGGAGCGACAGGATCAGCTCGGGGTCGGACTTGGTGATCGCCCGCGTTTTCACACTCATCACGCCGTCAAAAGCCAGGAGAGCCCGCACGCGCTGGCCTGGCTCGCCGCGGCGGCGCGATCCGGCCTCCCAGCGATAGCGATTGATCTCCAGGGAGAAGCGGCGCTGGCGCTTTTCATAGCGGATATTGCCCGCCTTCACGACCGCATCCTGCACGGCCGCTGAAATCACTTCCAGATCCTCAGCCTCCTCCGCGAGGAGGCGCAGGGGAACCGTATCACTCATGCCTGTCCCTTCGTTCTCATTCCTCCTCGCCGGAGCGCCGGTCGATCCGGGCTCCGCAGGCGCCGAGCTTGGCCTCCAGCCGCTCGAAACCCCGGTCGAGGTGGTAGATGCGGTTGACCACGGTTTCCCCTTCCGCCGCAAGCCCGGCGATGACCAGCGAGACTGAAGCGCGAAGGTCTGTCGCCATTACCGGCGCGCCGGTCAGCTGGCCGATACCTTTGACGATCGCCTCCTGCCCGCGGACGGTAATATTGGCGCCGAGCCGTGACAGCTCCGGGGCGTGCATGAAGCGGTTCTCGAAGATCGTCTCGCGGATGATGCTTGTGCCGTCCGCGCAGGCCATCAGGGCCATGAACTGGGCCTGCAGATCGGTCGGAAAACCGGGATGCGGCTGGGTCGAGACATTCACGGCTTTCAGCGCCGAGCCATTGCGCATGATCTTCAGCCGGTTTCCGGTCGCATCCGCCTCTATGCCGACCCCGGCCTCGCGCAGCTTGGAGATGAGCGCGCCAAGCGCCTCGACCGGCGCGCCTTCCAGCGTCACCGTGCCGCCGGCTGCCGCGGCGGCCATGGCATAGGTGCCCGCCTCGATCCGGTCTGGCATGACAGCGTGCGCCGTTCCCTTCAGGCCCTCGACGCCGCGGATCCGGATAACCGAGGTGCCCGCGCCGGTGATGTCGGCGCCCATCTTGTTGAGGCAGGCCGCAAGATCGGCAATTTCCGGCTCGCGCGCGGCATTTTCCAGGATCGTCTCGCCCTTCGCCAGCGTCGCCGCCAGCATCGCATGCTCGGTCGCCCCGACGCTGACGGTCGAGAAGTTGATATGCGCGCCGGTCAGGCCATGGATGGCGGCGGCCTTCACATAGCCCTGCTCGACGCGCAGGTCCGCGCCCATGGCCGCAAGCGCCTTGAGGTGCAGGTCGACGGGCCTTGCCCCGATGGCGCAGCCGCCCGGCAATGACACCGTGGCATGCCCCGAACGCGCGATCAGCGGGCCCAGCACATTGAAGCTCGCCCGCATCTTCCGCACCTGGTCATAGGGCGCGATGGTGGATTTCAGCTCCGCGGCATTGAGGTGGCAGGTCGACGAGCCTTTCGGCCAGTAGACCTCGACACCCAGCATTTCGAGGAGCTGGGCCAGGAAGCGCGTGTCGGCGAGGCTCGGCATGTTGCTGAGCTCGATCGGATCGGGCGTGAGCAGGCACGCCACCATCAGCTTCAGCGCCGAATTCTTGGCGCCGGAGACCGGGATCGTGCCTTCGAGCGGCACGCCGCCGCGGATGTGCAATCTGTCCATCGGCGCGAGATAACCTGTGCTTCGCGGCTTTGTAAGGGCCGGAATGCGGAGGCAAGGGCTATTTGGAGGCCGCCGCGCCGCCGCCCCAGCAGGAAAGGCCGATCAGGAAGCCGAAATCATACCAGCGCCCGATATTCGGGAAGGCATACATACGCACATCTTCTGTAAAGAGGCTGACGACAAAGGCGATCGGCGCCAACAGCCCGTCTGCCAGTCCGCGCAGCAGGGCCGGATCGCCAGGCGCACCCATCGGACGGCTGGCGCAGGCGGCCAGCAGACCCATCATCAGCCCCCAGGCCGCCATTCTCCCCAGCCTGCGAGTGAGAGGCCGGGCCGGCGCAGGGTGCGTGTCAGTCATGGGGTGTCTCCGGATCACGGGCTGGCCGGTCCTGCGGCTTGCGCGAAGCTTCCTTGCGCCGGCGCAGGTTGGCCCGCAGCGCCTCGGCCCGGCGGGCGGCGCGTTCGGTCTGTTCCGGTGTTGGGGGTTTCTGGCTCATCGTGAGGCGCTCAAACGGACTTTTCATCTCCTGTCCCTTAAGCTAAACGCCGCGCATGCCTTCCGGCAAGGCCGCCTTAGCTCAGTGGTAGAGCGCATCATTGGTAATGATGAGGCCGAGAGTTCAATTCTCTCAGGCGGCACCAGCGCCC
>DAIRTA010000176.1:0-4665 GCA_036804125.1 Hyphomonas sp. | reverse complement strand
TGGCCGCATCCAGCAAGCTGGCCAGTGCCGGCGCGTCATCCCGAGTGAAGTCGCGGAAGAGAATCAGTGGACGGCCTCGTAGAGTGCCTTGAGTGTGGCGAACAGGTCCGCAGCCGCCGACAGGGGCAGGCAGCTTGGCCCGTCGCACAGCGCCCGGTCCGGATCGGTATGGAATTCCAGGAACACCCCGTCCGCCCCGGCAGCGACCGCAGATTTGGCAATGATCGCCACCCCGTCCCGCCGCCCGCCGGTCGAGGCGCCGCCCGTGCGCGGATCGGCGCCCGGCAGCTGGACGGCATGGGTGGCATCGATGGTCACCGGGCATCCCAGCTTTTTCAGCTCCGGGATCGCCAGCATGTCCACGACAAGGTTGTTGTATCCAAAGCTGACGCCCCGCTCGCAGAGGATCACGCCTGCGTCCGGTGCAGTTTCCTGTATCTTGCTCACGATGTTCTTCGCATCCCACGGCGCCATGAACTGCGCCTTCTTCGCCTGTATCAGGGCGCCAGACCGGGATGCCGCCGCTGCAACCGCCGTCACAAGGTCAGTCTGCCGGATAAGGAAAGCGGGTATCTGCAGGATATCGGCTATCTCTGCGACGGGCTCAGCCTGGAACGGCTCATGCAGGTCGGTGATGACCGGCACGCCAAGCCCGGCCTTTACCGTGCCCAGCATCTTGAGGCCCGCTTCGAGGCCGGGTCCGCGATAGGATCGGATCGAGGAGCGGTTCGCCTTGTCGAAACTTGCCTTGAAGGCATAGGGAAGGCCAAGCCCGGCGCAGATCCGCTTCAGTTCGCTGCCGACTTCGAGCGCTAGGCCCGTATCTTCCAGAACATTGAGGCCGGCGATGACAGACAGCTGCCTGCCATTGCCGATCGTCCAGCCAGAGGCCGCATGCGTAAGGGCCGTCATCATCTCGTTTCCTGCGCCGTCTTCCGCCGCCGCGTTAGCGGAAAACCCCCCGGCTGCGAACCCTTGTCAGGCGGCGGCCCGTAAAAATCAAAGAGGCCGCCCCGGTCAGGAGCGGCCTCCGTGAGCCCATGGGGCTCGTCAGATCCTGGCGCGTTGCAGCGCCTAAGCCTCTTCAGGCACCGGCAAGAGGCTGCTCCAGCCGGATACCACAAGACGCAGACCCAACGGCCCGACTTGGTTTCTCACTCGACATGGATCACCTCCTTTCACGCGTGCTGCAGGCACGAACTTTTGCACCAGACCATCTGGTGCAGTTTCGCTTTAAGCATGATTTGCGCCAAAGTTAAGTTAACATGGGCGTGATACGGGGGCAGAGGGTTGGTTCTGCACAAAAATTTGACCCGGGAACGGTGTTTCCGCTCCCGGGCCAGGTGACCTCAACAGGGGTGATGAGGCGACTTCAGTCTGTGATCAGCGCGCCGACCACAAGCCCTATGATAGCGCCAGTTGCAACCGAGGCAAGAATGGCGTCACCCCGGTCCCGGTCTCGGACCCAGTGATAGCCATGCGGCGGTGCATACAGCCCGTGACGGTGATAGTCGGAAATGTAGACGGTCCGGCTCGGTGCGTAAGCGTAGTGGTGCCCGACCCGGTAGCGCGGAGAATAGCCGGAATAATAGTGCGGCCCATAGGCATAGCCATAGGTCACGACGGTGGTACGCGGCGGCGGATAATAGATCCGTGGAGGCGGATGACGCACGACGACCGTCCGGCGCGGTGGGGCATGGCGATAGCGCGGCGGGCTGTAATGGTAGTGGTTGTGCACGACATGACGGGACCGGTGGCGATAGCCATCCCCTCGCCGCCCGTGATGGTGCCTGTACTCATGGCGCTCATAGCCGCGATCATGGTAGCCGCGTTTACGATCCGCGAACGCAACCGGTGCGAGGGTAAAGCTGATGGCCGTGAGCGTGGCCACGATACGGGCCGTAATCCTGAGAGGGGCTTGCATGGGCGTCTCCGCATCCAACGTGCTTAGCTGCAGGCCGGAATACCGGCCCGGCGCCGATATGCCGGACCTTATCCTGGATCCTGAAGTCAATTTTTGCCAGTGGGCCTGAACTTCATATGAACATCATCTTCAGACAGCGGGAGCGGCTTTCATGAGCGCCCTTGGAGACCTCAGGATCACTGATTCACTCGTCATTCCGGCATGGGAGATCAGCGAGACATTCGTGCGCGCCTCCGGACCCGGCGGCCAGAATGTCAACAAGGTATCGACGGCGGTCCAGCTCAGCTGGATGCCCTCTGCCTCGTCGCTGCCCGCCCCGGTCAAGTCACGCTTCCTCGCGCTCCAGGCCAGCAGGATAACCGAGGATGGCCGGATTATCATTGTCGCCAGCGAGCATCGTAGCCAGCTCCGTAACCGCGAGGCGGCCCGGGCGCGGCTCGCAGGCATGGTCCTGCGCGCGGCGACGGCGCCGAAGCGGCGCATTGCGACCAAGCCGACACAGGGCAGTGTCCGGCGGCGCATCGCAGCCAAGAAGCGCCGCAGCGAGATCAAGTCGCTGCGTGGTGGACCTGCGCCGGAAGATTAGAACAGCTTAGCTGCTCAGGGCGTCACGAATGGCCCGCTCGATAGCCGGCGTGTTCGCGCCCTCGATATAGGTATCGCCGATAAAGAAACCCGGTGTGGCATTAAGGCCGAGTGCAGTCCCCAGCCTCTGCATGTCTGCCAGCTGCTGCCGGATCTGGGCGCTTTCCATATCGGCGCGCATGCGGGCCACATCGACGCCGACATCACGGGCCGCCTGATCCAGGAGCTCTTCAGTAAACTGATCATTCGACTCGACCGCCATGAGGGCCTGATGCATCTCGACATACTTACCCTGCTTGCCGGCAGCCAGGGCGGCGCGAGCGGCCGTCTCGCTGATGCCGCGGAAGATCGGCAGTTCCTTGAAGACAACGCGGACCTTGCCGTCATAGGCCTCCGGCAGGCCGAGCACCCAGTCAGCCGAGCGGCGGCAGAACCCGCAGCGATAGTCGAAAAACTCGACGACCGTTACCGGCGCATCGGCTGGCCCTATCGAATAGTCCGTCTCAAGAAAGAAAAGCTGGTCGCGATGATCGGCGATCGCCGCGCGCGCTGATTCCTGCTTGGCGCGCTGCTCCTTTTCGTTCAGGGCTATCAGGGCCTCCTCGATGATCTCCGGATTGGCAAGGATGTAGTTGCGCACAATGCTCTCGACTTCGGCCTGGTCGCGATTGCCCTGCGCGCAGGCGGGCAGAAGGACGATCGAGGCGACGGCGAGCGAAGCGAGGCTGCCTGTGATCAGAGTGCGGCTGTTGGTTTGCATCGCGAATCCTTGACTGACGGGTGGGGTCTGCAGACTTTTATATTGATGCGGCCCGCGCCGTCTACCGCTGATCCGGGCTGGCCGTGCAACCTCAGTGCGCTGTCCGGCGAAAATCGCCAAACGGCATGTCGCGACCGGCTGTAACGTCACCAAAACGCTGGCTGCGGCCATACCGGTCATAGAATGCGCGGTTGTCGGGATTGGCAGGGTCGGTAATCAGCATGATGTCGTCGGCGCGGCGGTGAACCGGTGTCCCCCGGGGCAGCTGCTCTGAAGCGCGGCGAGCAAAAATATTGGCCCGCGCGATATCGCCGACCCAGTAGGCGGACTCCGCTGTCGCAAGCTGTGCCTCGGCGCGGCGCCCCTGGGCATCGAGCGTTATCGCGAGTTGCGCCCAGGCGAACGCATTCTCCGGCTCGGCGATCAAAGCATCACGCAGGGCTGCTTCGGCCAGAATGACGTCATCGTCCTGATTGCGGGCGTTGAGTGAACGCGCAAGGTTGATGAGCAGCAGGGGCTGGCCCGGCATCAGCTCGAGCGCGCGCGTGTGCGGCGCAACGGATTCCCCTGCGCGGCCGCTTTCGAACAGGATTTGCCCGTGCAATTCGTGGAAGTAGGCGTTTTCAGGCTCCTCGGCGAGAAGCAATTCGATTTCTCTGAGGGCCGTGCGCACATCCGATGCCCTGAAGGCTCCGATGGAACGGGCATAACGGGCCGGCATACTGGTGTCACTTTCCGGATAGTCCCGGCGGACCCGGGCGGGTGTCTCGAGGAACCCGACCAGCTTGGCGCGCATCATCTGGTACTGGCGCAGCTCACGATCCGTGGGCGGAACATCCATCAGGCCCGTGGCTTCCGCCAGCGCGCGTGTCGTGCGGATGCGGTCCGATGCCAGCGGGTGGGCGCGGAAGTAGGGATAGCGGCGCGCATCAGAGAGGACTTCCTGATAGCGGAAACGCTCGAAGAACTCGACAATCCCGGCCGGCGACTGGCCGAGCTGGGCGAGATACTTCACCGCATGGGCATCGGCGGCGGCTTCTTCGGCCCGCGTGTGCGTAAAGAAGTTCAGGGCCGCGAATTGCTGCGAACTGCCGATCAGGGCCGCGCCTGCGCCGCCCTCACCGGCTGCAATGGCAAGGATGCCGAGGCCGATCGAGATCAGCGCGGGGCGCATGGCGACCTCGGCCGCACGGCGGCGTGTGACCAGGTGCCCGCAGGCGATGTGGCAGGTCTCATGCCCGATAACGCCCTTGATCTGGCCCGGCGTCTCCGCCGCCATCAGCAGGCCGGTGTGCAAATGGATGCGCTGCCCGTTGGCAACGAAGGCGTTCAGGCTGGAATCATTGATGATGTAGAGGCGCACATCTTCCGGGACGAGTCCGGAGACTTCGAGAAT
>DAIRTA010000175.1:2593-4903 GCA_036804125.1 Hyphomonas sp. | reverse complement strand
CCCTCGAGCCCGTTCAGCAACCCTAAGTTCTATTGCGGGACAGAATCGGGTTTACGCCCTTCAGTCGAACGCTCCGGCTCAAGCACGGCGTCGGCAGGCCAATGTGCGAATTCTGGCGGTATGGGCCCGCTCGGCCCCAGTTTGCGTACACGCGCGCGCGAGGCCGGCAGGGCCCACCAGCCCATCAGGTTCCCCCGGCATTCCAGCAGGATCAGGGAAAACGGATAGGACCGGTTGCCCCACACCCAGCGCCATAGCTGCGACAATCTGTATTTGGGCAGTATCCAGAACAGCGAGATAAGCGCGCGCAGGTCGCGGTCCTTCAGCAGGGTCGTGAGCTGGTAGGAAGTAAACCCCTTCGAATAGCCATATACCTGGCGCTTAAGGGCCTCCATCGTCCTGCGATGCTTGTGCCAGAGCCAGGCCGTGGGCTCGTACACGATCGTCCCTCCTGACTTCAGGATGCGGTAGAAGAGGTAAATGTCCTCTCCGACACCTGAGGGCATGCCGGGTCCGAGCGCCTCGTCCATCAGGCCAACATCGGGGCTTGAGAAGATGGAGGCGCGAACCGCGAGGTTGGCCGTTCCCCCGAGTTGCCATGTCGGCACGGGCTTTCTGCGAAACTTGTCAAACCATGCCCGGCCTTTTCTTTGCCTGCGATAGCCACGGCCTAGTCCACCTTCGCCATAGGCTTCGAATATTCGCTGGGCACGCGTCTCAAGCTCCCATGGAAGCACGTTCCCGGTCACACACACGGTATCAGCCGACCCGAAAGGGGCTAGCAGACCTTCCAGCCAGTCCTGAGGCGCGAGCACATCATCATCGACCGTGATGATGATCTCCCCATGGGCTGCACAGATACCGGCATTCCGGGCATAAGCGACACCCTGACGCGCCTCATCGACAAGCCTGACATTGTCAAACCCGGCAACTATGGGCGGCGTCACACCTGACGCCGGATGATTGTCAACGACAATAATTTCGACAGGACGGGAGGTGACCTGCCTTGTCAGGCTGATCAGGGCTTCGCGCAGGTCGTCAGGGCGATCATAGGTCGCGAGCACGATCGTGACCGGTATGTCGTCCGGCAGCTTCCTGATACGCGCAGGTGGCAGCGCCGTGTTAGCGGCCGGCTTTTCGCGAGCGCAGAGACGGTCTGTCAAAGCCCCCAGCGCCAGCTTCCTTATCGATTCCATATCTTCGAACTGCGGACCATCGGGCAGAGACAAGGCAAGCAATTCATAGGTCAGCCACTTTGCGATTTCGCTGGCAAGCCGCACGTCTCCGATGGGGCCGTTATGGTTGTCGATGTCCACATGGCCGATAAGAATGCCCCTGCAGGTCACGAAGACACGGGTGTGGGCGAAAGCGCTGACATCCGGGATCGGCCCAAACTGAGAAAGCTCCAGAAGGCGAACCGCCGATCCGGACCGCATGACTGTGTGAGATGACTCTGGCAGAGCGTCATCGGACATGGGCTTGAGGGGAAGCGGGGTGCGCGCGTCGGGATGAGTAGCAAATTCGCGCTCGACCTTGTGGGCATGTTTACGAGACCGGAAGTAACTGGTGAGGCCCGCGAGGCTACCAACGATCTGCGCCCGATACAGACTGCCAGGGAGGCGCCGGGGAGCTACCCCTGCGAGCATCAGCGGCTTCAGGCTCCCATGCCAGAACCACCATACGAACATGCGGATGAGTTGCGGGGCGGCCCTAGGTTCCTCCAGCGCGGTCCGCACCAGCATGGCCGAGAAGCTCCCATTGTTTCGGATTTGCCGGTGCAACGCCGACATGTCCCGGCGATGACGGTGGCCTATGATGGCCGATGGCTCATAGGCAATTCTGTATCCCCCGCGCAGAACCCGGACCAGGATATCAAGGTCCCCCGCCCCGTTTGCCGGCGTGCCGACATCTAGAGCCGGGTCAAATCCGCCGATGGTATCAAAGACCGGACGACGAAAGGCCATGTTGGCACCCGTCCCGAGATCGCCGGTGCCATAAAGGTTCCAGCGCATGCGCCGGCCCTTTGGGACCTGCACCCAACGCCGCCGGTAACCACGGCCAAAGCCGCCGAACAATTCGAACAGCACCTGTGCCTCGGTTTCCTGCTCCAGGGGCACAACAAGCCCTGTGACGGCCATGACCGCCGGATCGGCTGCAAATGCACCGGCGATTGCCTGCGCCCAGCCTGCATCTGCTTCTGTGTCATCATCCGTGAAAGCGATGATCTCGCAGGTTGCCTCCTGTATGGCCCGGTTGCGGGCCCAGTCGAGGCCGGGTCGCGGCTCATGGATATACCGTACTGGCGGTGCG
>DAIRTA010000175.1:0-2493 GCA_036804125.1 Hyphomonas sp. | reverse complement strand
CTGACATCGATGTCCAGAAGCCCGATGGGGGCCATCGCGGTTAACCTTATCCAAAAGACACTTCGAGTTGAGAGAGAGCCCCGGTCAGACCTGTGCGGATGCAGTGGCCAACTTGCACTTGGCTAATTTCTTGCACAATAGAGGCCAGATTTACATTGCGTATGCATGGGACACCGCAGGCAGTGGTTCAGGGCTGTGGCGCTGACGGCCAACAGTCGGATATGAGGGGCAAATCCTGTGACTGCGGCGGATGAAGACCTCATTTCCGTTATCGTCCCGACCTACAATGCCGCGCGGTATGTTGAGGCGACTATGGCCTCCATACTGTCGCAGACGCATCGGAACATAGAGGTCATCGTCGTGGATGATGGGTCCACCGACGATACCCCGGCGCGGATTGAAGCCATTGCCAACAGGGATCAAAGGGTTCGTCTTATACGCCAGCAGAATCAGGGCGTAGCCGCCGCCCGGAATGCCGGCATCAGCGCTGCAAAGGCGGACTTCATCGCGCCGTGTGATGCCGATGACCTGTGGACACCGGTCAAGCTGGAGAAGCAGCTGGCCGTATTCCGGACCCGCGGCCAAAGGACCGGCCTCGTTTACTGCTGGTACGTTGTCGTCGATGAGCACTGCAGAGTTCTCTCCTGGTGCCAGGACGCCAACGTCTCAGGCCCGGCTCTTGAAGCCATCTGCCGCAGCAACTTTATCGGAAATGGCAGCACACCTCTGATCCGTCGCAATGCCCTGATTGGTGCCGGCGGATACGATCCCTCCCTCAGGGCCCGTGGCGCGGAAGGCTGCGAGGATTTGAAACTCTACATTCGCCTCGCCCAGGATTACGAGTTCGCCCTGGTTAGCGAGGTCTGCATGGGTTACCGCCACACTTATGGTAACATGTCGAGCAATTCGGCTCGGATGCTCCGCTCGTTTAATCTGGTCAAGGAGGACATAATCGCGAGTGACCCATCGCTGCGTGAGCCGTTGAACGAAGGGCGCTTGCGCCTCTTGGACTGGTTGCGTTCGCGGGCCGTCACGAACAGGCGATTGGGCGAAGTTCTCTCCATGCATTCAAAGCTGATGCAGGCCAACCCCTCCTTCGCCATGAAGAGCCTCTACTGGACCTATATCCGCCCCCGGCTCATTCGTCGCTATGATACCGGCAGAGCGCTGGCTGATTCCACCGAACTCGATTGGGGGCAGACCGCCCAATGAGTACACAGATGATTCGGGCGGCCGGTTTCAGCCGCCTTATCCGAGACCTGCGTTTCGCCCGGCTCCAGGCCGGCTTCTGGATACATCTAGCCTGGCAGGATCTGAAACTGCGCTATGCCCGGTCCTTTATTGGTCCGCTCTGGCTGCCCCTGTCGATGGCCTTGCAGCTGACAGCCATGACAGCGCTGTTCACCGGCTTCAGCGGCGCGCCCGTAAGCGTCGTGGCTCCATGGGTCGCTATCGGGATGATCACCTGGAACTTCATGAGCACCAGCCTCAATGAATCTACTACGGCGCTGGTCTGGAGCAAGGTCTATCTTCTCGAAAGCGAAACCTCGCTGCTCGGCTTTGTCAGTGTCGTGGTGATGCGAAGCCTCCTGATCGCCCTGCATCATGTGATCCTCATTGTCCTGCTTTTCATCTGGCTTGGCCGTGAGCCTTCGGTCTGGTGGGCGCTTCTACTCGTGACCGTGCCGATGCTAGTGCTCACGATGCTCGGGCTCGGCCTGATCCTCGCGATAGCCGTCGCCCGCTATCGCGACCTCGGCTACATTGTCGGCAACGTCATGATGCTCGGCTTTTTCATCAGCCCGGTGCTCTGGCGGCCGCAGCAGCTCGTCAGCAACCAGTTCATCGCGACCTGGAACCCGTTCACGCATCTGCTTGCAATCATCCGTGAGCCGCTTTTGGGGCATCCGCCTGACCCTCTTTCCTGGATCGTGGCGGCGGCTGTCATGACCGGCGGGCTGGCTATTGGCCTCGTCTCCCTCGCCATCTGGCGGTCACGCCTCGTATTCTGGCTGTAACGGCCATGGCCACGATCCATCTTGAGGATATCGTTCTCGACTATCCGATCTATGGCGCAAGCCGCGTGTACCGCCACCGGTCAGGCGGCGGCGCGCTCGGGCGCGTAGGTGGACAGATTTCCAGACGGCGCGGCCAGCGCACCGTACGTGCACTCAAGGGCATCAGCCTTGACCTGAAGAATGGCGACCGCCTCGCCATTGTTGGCCCGAATGGTGCAGGAAAATCGACATTGCTGCGCATACTGGCTGGGGTCATCGAGCCGACTTCCGGCTACTGCCGTGTCGAAGGCCGCATCGCCAGCCTGTTCGACATCTATCATGGCATGGCCGATGATATGACCGGTGCTGACTTCGCCATAACACGGAGCCTCTTCCGCGGCGCGAGGCGGGCGGAGATTCCCCAAATACTGGAAGATGTGCGCGCCTTTTCCGGACTTGGAGATTATTTCGATGAGCCTCTGCGAACCTATTCGGC
>DAIRTA010000174.1:0-4915 GCA_036804125.1 Hyphomonas sp. | reverse complement strand
ACGGGTGGAATGTCGGACAGGCCCTGCGTCAGCGCGAGCAGGTAGAGTCCGGTTCCGCCGACAAATATGGCGGCCTTGTTCTGGCGGTCGAGGCGCTTGACGATACTGCGGGCGTCTTCCAGCCAGCTGCCTGTCGAATAGCGCTCGCTGGCATCGGCATGGCCGAACAGATGGTGCACGACACCGTTCATCTCTTCTTCGGTCGGGCGGGCGGAAATGACCTGAAGATCGCGGTAGACCTGCATCGAGTCGGCGTTGATGATTTCGCCTCCGGTCCGCCGCGCGACTTCTATGGCGAGAGCGGATTTGCCGCTGGCCGTCGGGCCATGGATCAGGATGGCAGGGTGCATGGGCTTCAAACTAAGGGGTTGCCGGGGTCATGAAAAGCCACCTACAGGATAGCTCCGCGGGGGCAGGGGCAACACGCCGGGGCGTTGCATGGATCTGGACGTCGATGACTGGACGGAATTTCGCCAGCGCGCGGAATCTCCGGACGCCTTTATCCTTGTTCTGGCGGCCCATGGCCCGGCTGGCGCGCTGCTCCGCCGCCTGAAATCCCAACTCAGCCTGCTAGATGGCGAGCTCATTGGTGGTGGCCCGCTTGCCGATTCTGAGCCCTTCAGCGCGCTCTGGTGCCTTGCCGAAATGATCGAGCCGCCCTGGCCGCTGTTGAGGGATCGCCTGATGGCAGAGCCCGATCTCGACTTCGCCATCCTCCAGCCGGACTATTTCCGGCGTAAGCGCCTGCTCGTCTCGGACATGGACTCAACCATGATCGGGCAGGAGTGCATCGACGAGCTCGCCGATATGCTCGGTCTCAGGGCTGAAATTGCCGAGATCACCGAGCGCGCCATGCGCGGCGAGCTTGGCTTCGAATCCGCCCTGGAAGCCCGCGTGGCCCGGCTCAAGGGGCTCGCCCTGTCAGAGCTGGAGCGAACCTATCGCGAGCGCATAACGCTCAATCCCGGCGCGCGCGCCCTGGTCGCCACCATGAAGGCACATGGCGCAGACAGCCTGCTGGTCTCGGGCGGCTTTACGTTTTTTACCGGTCGCGTCGCGGAAGCGGCGGGCTTTACCGCCCATCAGGGCAATACATTGCTGGATGATGGAGCGGTCCTGACCGGGGAGGTCGCCCGGCCGATTCTCGGGCGCGAAGCCAAGCTCGAAGCCATGATGGCGGCGGCCGGGGTCGCTACGCCGCCCGTGGTGGAGGCCATCGCGCTCGGCGACGGCGCCAATGATCTCGACATGATCCGCGGCGCCGGGATTGGCGTCGCCTATAAGGCGAAGCCCGTGGTTGCCGCAGAAGCCAGCGCCGTGATCCGCGCAACGGATCTTCGCGCGGCCCTCTTCTTCCAGGGCTTCCGCGCCAGCGACATCGTCGAGGCCTGAGAGGGCAGATGCCGAGCCTTCGCACGCGCCTCTTTCAGGTCTATGCCCGTGTCCGGCGGCCGATGACGCTTGGGGTGCGCGCTGCGATAGAAAATGGAGAGGGCCATGTCTTCCTTGTGCGCCATACCTATGTCGGCGGCTGGCACATGCCCGGCGGCGGTGTCGAGCGCGGCGAGCCGGTCATCCGCGCGCTCGAGCGCGAACTGATCGAGGAGGCCGGCGTGCGGATGATTAAGCCGCCGCAACTCGCCGGCGTGTTCTCGAATCATCGGAGTTTCCGTAATGACCACATCGTCTTCTACCGCATTCCCTGGGGCAGCTGGGAGCAGGGGCAGGCTACCTCTATCGGGGAAATCGCCGAGACAGCCTGGGCCGATCCGCTGAGCCCGCCCGAGGGCACTACGCCCGGCACCCGCCAGCGCTTCGCGGAACTTTATCAGGGCGTCCGGCTCTCTCCTTTCTGGGGGCTGAAGTCTCCCTGAGCGCTGCCAGCATTTCTGCCGGAGACGGACGTTAACCTTTTGGTCATTCTTGGGGCGTAATTTCGCCCATGATGGGTTTCCCCTCCCATCATCTGACGACCCCAGGTCAGGCGGCGCCGCGTCATCCCTCCTTAATGGCCCGCCCGGACCGTTTGCGCCGGCCTGTTCCCCTCAGGCCGGCGCTTTCGTTTTTACCTATCGCTTCCGCACAGCCCGGACATACTGGCCAGCCGTGACGAGCGATAGCACGGCTGCCAGCCAGAGCAGCCCTGTCAGGGCTGCGGCGATCAGATGGGCGGAGAGACCCGCTGGTTCCGTCGCTTCGCCGGGCAGCGCTGTCAGGGCAAAGGGCAGGAGCAGGGAGGCAATGGCCAGCATCTCAAGAGCCGTCTTGAACTTGGCCAGCCGGGACGGAGCGACCACGCCGGCCGCTTCCGGACGCGTGCGCACCCAGGTCATGAAGACGTCCCGGGCAATGATCAGCGCTGCCGGGATGTAAATCAGCCAGCTTCTCAGAAGGACTGCAAGCGCCAGCAGCGCGCAGGCGATAAGCACCTTGTCCGCAATCGGATCAAGCCAGATCCCGAAGCGGGTCTCCGCCTTGAGGAAGCGTGCGGCCCAGCCATCGATCAGGTCGGTCAATGCCCCGGCCACGAAGGCCAGGAATGCCAGCTGGTGCCAGAGCTGCGCCAGCGCGCACTCATCTGCCGCCAGTGCCCGCAGCGAGGCGATCAGCACCACAGCTGCAAAAAACAGGCGTGACAGGGTCAACGCATTCGGCAGCCAGGCGAGTGACATGTGCGCTGGTTTGCCAGCCTGTCCGCTGCGCTGCAATGCTGCTCGGCAGGTGAGTGAGCCCTGGGCGCGCCTGCGCGCGTGTCTAGCGTGTCAGGCGGATATCATTGATCGATAGCGCGATCCGCTGGAACACATCGCGGAGCTCATCGCCACCGGTTGCCATATGGACATGGCCGGGGCTGGTGGCGCACTCGTTTACAAGCTCTGTCGCGCTGGCATTGCCCTCGATCTCAAAGCCGATCGTGTAGATGATCAGGCCGGCCTGCTTCATCGCGGTGCAATAGGCCAGCGATTGCGGGAAGGAATGACCATTATTTGAGTCGCAATTGATCTGATCGTTCGCAGACCCTGAACCGGATGTCGAATCGCGCGCGATGACGCCATTGCAGTAGGCGGTGTTGAATTCACCATCCGTCATCAGCACGGCGATCTTGAACAGCCGCGGTGTGTTGTAGCCAGCAGGCCGGCTGATCACCGGGAACAGGTAACCGAAATTCGGTGACAGCGTATACCATCCAAGGGTAATACCCAGATGACCCGCTGTCGATCCGCCAGCGGAGAGAGCGTTCACTTTCGCCTTGAGGGCGGGCTTGTTGCTCGACAGCGGCATGAACTCGACGACATTCGTACAGGGATTGTTCGTTGAAGGATAGTTATAGCCGAGCAGGGCTGTTGACGGACTCACGTCTGTAAAGGCATGCACGCCTGACCTTTCGGTCACGCATGTGCTGATGCGGTGGACACGCTGGGCATTCGAGGCCCGGTTGAGAAACCGGTAGAACTCGCAGCCGAGTGTTGTGCAGAAGGCAGTGCCGCCACTGCTGTAGCTGCTGTAATTCGGCCCCACAGAATTCTGCAGGGCGAAAGTATTCGCTGTAACGTTCGACACCCGCCATGTCGCGTGCGCGCCGGTATTGATCTGTGTCATGCCGTTGATGCCCTGGATCACGGCATGGTCGTTATTGGCCAGGCCATGCCCGGTCGCGGTGAGACGCACTTCGCAGTTTTCCTCAAGGCATTTGCGGATGATGCCGCCGCTCGAATAACTACTAAAGCCCGTGCTGTTCACGCCCTGAAGCTGGAAGCTGTTGGCCGTGGCCCCGGCCACCGTGAAAACCTGGTTGTTGATCTGTGTCATCCCGCTGACGCCGCTGATCCAGATGCGGTCGCCATTCGACAGGCCATGGCTGTCCGAGGTCACGACCGCCGGGCTGGCGCGGGTCACCCCGCTGACGGAGCGTTGCGGGCCGTCCTGCCAGGCTGCATTCGATATGGATCGTCCGGGCACGATCGGTCCTCTTAATCCCTGGGCATAAGCGCCGGCATTGATCGCAACCGAATAAGGCACGATCGACGCTTTCGAGTAGAAGGGAACCTGCTCATCCCGGATGACGATGTCGATAAAGTCGTTGGCGGCATCCCGCAGGGCCCCGATCCGCCAGCCCGACATCGAGCCCGTCGTATCGAGGATCAGCGCGACTTCGATGGAGCCCAGCCCGTAAGTGGTCGATGAATTCACGGAGAAATCAACCTGATCACGGCCGCCCAGCTTCATCAGGGTCGTTTCGTTGCTGCAGCGCACCGAGGCGTCGATTTCGTACTCGACCGTGTCAACGGCAATCGACGGATCGGGGCAAACCATCCAGCCGCCATTCCGCTGGCTCAGGATACCTTGAAAGTAAGCATTCGCATCGGCCGTTGCGTCAGCCGGGGATCTTCCCATGGTCAGGGACTTGGCTGCGGCCAGCACAGCACTGTCGAGCGCCGCCTGCACCCGGCCTTTGGCGGTGATCGTGCGCTGATAGTCGATCGCAAAGCCCGCCATCAGCATCAGCGGGATGACAGAAAGCGCCGAGATCATCGCGACATTGCCGCGCCCGCTGGACGCCCAGGCGCCGCAGGTATCCTTCATCTTCCGGAGTGTCCACATGACCCTGGCCCTCAAAGCGCTTCAGGCGGCGCCTTAGGCCTGTATTTTCCCATTTGAGGCTTTAGAGACCTCTAGCCGATTGTTGTCAGATTTTGCTGGCCGGGCAGGATCGCATTAACCTATCCTTGGCCGATTCGGCCGGGCAGACTGGAGGCAAGGGCGGTGCAGCAGTATCATGAGCTTCTGCAGGATATCCTCGACAATGGCGTCGAGCGCGCGGACCGCACCGGCGTTGGCACGCGCGGCGTCTTCGGCCGGCAGATGCGGTTTGACCTTGCCAAAGGCTTTCCGCTCGTCACCACCAAGAAGCTTC
>DAIRTA010000173.1:0-4922 GCA_036804125.1 Hyphomonas sp. | reverse complement strand
CCGAGGATCAGGTCGCGCATCATGCCATAGCGCAGCACGGCGACCCCGCCGGCATTGGTCGAGACCAGCCCGCCAATCGTCGCGGTCCCTTCCGAGCCAAGCGAGAGCGGGAACAGCCGCCCGGCGCCCTCGGCGGCCTGCTGCGCGGCGACCAGTGTCGCGCCGGCTTCGATGGTCAGGGAATTGTTGAACGGGTCCACCGTCCGCACCGCCGTCATCCGCGTCATCGACACGCAGATCTCGCCATGCGGCGTGCCGCCATCGACAAGGCCGGTATTGCCGCCCTGCGGGGTAAGGGCGACGCGGTGCTCCGCGCACAGGCGCACCAGCGCGGCCGCCTCCGCAGTCGATGCGGGCCGTGCGATGAAGGGCGTCTCGCCTGAATAAGTGCCCCGCCACGGGGTCGAGACCTCCGCCCGTTTTTCGCCGTCCTCGCTCCAGCCCTTCGGGCCGAGCAGGGCCTTTGCGGCGGCGAGGAAGGCAGGAGGCGGGGTCATGATCGGAGTTTAGGGCTTGGGGCGGTGGTTGGCGAGACCTCTGTTCCTGTCATCCCGGCCAAGGCGCGACGCGCCGCCGAGCCGGGACCCTTTTTGCGGGAAAGCCTTGAGAGACGGTCCCGGATCACGGCCGCCCGGCGGCCTCTCCGGGATGACAGGTTATCTGGAAAGCTTTCTCATCGCGTCTGCGATCGCACGGCCGTCCGGAATGCCTCTCAATCCCTCGATCACCCCCTCCCGCGCCTCGGCCGTCTTGTTCTGGCTAAGCTTGCTGATGCCTTCAAGCCGTGTCGGGCGCATGTCGAAGGCGCGGATGCCGCGCAGCATCGCCTCGAAAGTGCCGGGTGCCATCTTGGCGCGGGTCCAGGGCGGCTTGGGCAGAAGCTGGCCTTCGAACCAGGCCGAGACATCGTCGAGGAAAGCCGCCGCACCGTCTTCCCCTGTAGGGGCGGGCGTGCCTTCCGCCTCAACGGAGAGATAGTTCCAGGTTGGAACCTGATTGGGCAGGGCGCCATACCAGTCGGGCGAGATGTAGGCGTCCGGCCCGGTAAAGACGATCAGCGCCGCTGCTCCCGTTTCGAGGCGCCGCGTCACAGGATTGTGCGCCGACAGATGAAAGCGCAGGCGCGGTTCGCCCCGGTCGAGCGAAGCGAGCACCGGCGTGTGCGCGCAAAGCGGCGCAGTATCGCCAATCACGCAGACGAGGCCGAGCGGATCGTCACAAATGCGCGCAATCAGCGTGGCGGGGTCTGTTTCGCGAAACAGCGGAGCGGGGTGCATGGCTCAGAACAGGCGGCCCTGGTCGCCCTTGGGAACAGGCGGCTTGCGGGCAGGCGCACTGCCGCCTCCGCCGGAGGGCGTGGCCGTGACATCGCCATCTGCGAAAGTCAGCCGCAACTCATCCGTAGACGATGCAACCTTGGCAGAGCGGACCAGGCCGCCCTTGCCGTCGCGCACCAGGGCATAGCCGCGCTTCAGCGTCGCCTGATAGGACAGGGTGTCCAGCAGCTTGCCTTCTGAGGCCAGTGCAGTCTGTTTCTGCGCAATCAGGCGCATCAGGGCCGGGCGGGCGCGCACGGCCGTATCCTTCAGGCGCTGGCGCTGGCCGCGGATCTCGGCGCGCAGCGTGGCCGGGGACAGTTGCAGGCGGGAGAGTTTCAGCCGCGCCGTCTGGGTCAGCGCAAGGGCCGCTTTCGGCAGGCTGGCGGCGGCAAAATCGAGTCGCTGGCGGGCCGGTTGCAGCAGGCTTTCGGGACGGGGCAGGCGGGCCGCGGCCAGCTTGTCGCCCGCACGGGAGAGGCTGCGCGTCAGGGCGCGCTTCAGGCGCTGGCCGCTTTCCTCAACATTCAGCAGGAGCTCTGTTCGCACCGGCACCGCCATTTCCGCCGCCCCGGTGGGCGTCGGCGCGCGCCGGTCGGAGACGAAATCGATCAGCGTCGTGTCCGTCTCATGGCCAACCGCCGAGATCAGCGGGATCGCGCTCTCGAAGGCCGCGCGCACCACGCTTTCCTCATTGAACGGCCAGAGATCCTCGATCGAGCCGCCGCCCCGCGCGACGATCAGCACATCCGGTCGGTCCGCGCCGGTCAGGGCGTTGAAGCCGCGGATACCGGCGCTGACCTGGGCTGCTGCCTGTTCGCCCTGCACCAGCGCCGGCCAGACGATGACGCGCACCGGGAAACGCTCGCGGATGCGGTGCAGGATATCGCGGATGACCGCGCCGGTCGGCGAGGTGACGACCCCGATGGTGCGGGGCAGGTAAGGCACCGGCTTCTTGTGCCTGGCGTCGAACAGGCCCTCGGCCGCGAGTTTCTTCTTGCGTTCCTCGAGCAGTGCCATCAGCGCGCCCGCCCCGGCCGGGCGCATGGACGCGGCGATCAGCTGGTAGGCCGAGCGGCCTTCATAGGTCGACAGCCGGCCCGTCGCGATGACTTCGAGGCCTTCCTCCGGGCGGAAGGGCAGGCGGTCCACCTGGCCTTTCCACATCACCGTGTTCAGCACCGCCTTCTGGTCCTTGAGGTCGGCATACATGTGGCCGGATTTGGCGATCGTCACCCGCCCCAGCTCGCCGCGCACCACGACATGGTCGTAGTTCGTCTCGATCGTCCGCTTGAGGCTCGCGGCGAGTTCGGAGACAGTCAGTTCCGGGGCATTGGTAACGGGTAGATCGGACATGGGCCCTTGTCGCAAGGCAGGCGGTTTCCCGCAAGGCCCAGCGCGGCAGCCTCAGCTCGCCCGGCGTTCAACCTGGGCCAGCCGGCTGAGCCCCAGCCAGGACTGCATCTTGCCTGCCAGGGCGCGGTTTCCCGTGAGAAAGAGCCGATTATCACTCAGAGCTGCACGGACCGTGTCGTAGCCCATCCAGATGGCTGTCATGGTCCGCAGGTCCGTGGACACATACAGATCAATCTCGTGACCGGGGTTTAGCGAACACAGATCCACTTCGCTGCTCGGCTCCACGATCAGCCACCAGTTCCGCAGATTTTCAGGCTGTTCCGGATACTGAAAGTGTACGACGCTGCGAGTATCCGGCATAGGGTCAGTGTTGATGTACCGGCGCATGTCCCACATAAGCAGCTGAGCATCGAGCTGCTGCAATGATATCTGCGATTCTATCCAGCGTTGGCCCCAGGTGCCGATCGCATCTATGATCGGGCTGAGTTCCTGGCCAGCCTCACTCAGATGATATTCCTGTACCCCAACGTCCCGGCGAGAGGGACGGCGGACAACAATCCCGGCCTCCTCCAGCTCCTTCAGCCTCTGAGAAAGCAGCGCTGGCGACATCCGGGCGACACCGCGCCGGATGTCGTTGAAGCGCGTTGTGCCTGCAGCGAGCTCTCTCAGTACCAGGATTGTCCAGCGTGTGCAGATGATTTCTGCGGCCATCGCGACTGGGCAGAATTGTCCGTAACTTCCGTGCGACATTGGAATATCCTCCCTATAGCGCAACATTTACGCCTCGGAGGAGAGGTCCGCTAGTTCAGAAACTATACTGCCCGGCTTCACTTTCTGAACTGGAGACGTGTCCCTTGCGGCGATAGTCCGAGCAGACAGACCGGCCATTTCGCCTGCCTGTAACAAGAAAAGAGAATGGTCATGACACTGTATGGCGGACCCGTTTCCTCCCTGTCCCAAACCGAAAGAGCGAAAGGCAAAAGTGAGGTGCTTGAGCCGGCCGGGGACTGTGCCAATCCCCTCACTGTTGGGTGTAAAAACAATGTGGTAGCCTTTCCGGACCCGGTGTCGGTAGAACCGGGTCATCGCGAACGGTATGATCTTCTGTCTCGCCGCCGCCGCCGCTGGGCGCGCCTCGATGCGCGCAGCTAGCCGTCTGGCTCGGCTGGGAATCCCGGCTACCGGGATTCAGTTATTGAACTTGAGGCAAAACATCGGGGCTGGTTTCCTGCAACACAAGCTGACCATTCCGTCGGCTCGAACCCTGAAAAGAGATCAGACATGACATCGCAAGCTCGTACTGTGTCTGGGCCAATTGCGGCCGAGACGACTGCAAATCCAAATCAGGCCCTTTGGGAGAAAGGAGATTTCACGAGAATTGCCGCTTCAATGCGTGCCAGCGGCGAGGCCCTAGTAAACGTCATCGGCATCAAGCCCGGCGAACGTGTGCTTGATCTCGGCTGCGGTGACGGCACGACAGCCTTGCCCGCAGCAAGGCTGGGCGCGGATGTTCTGGGTGTCGATATCGCCAGAAATCTTGTCGAGGCCGGCAACCGGCGCGCTGCGGAGGCGGGGCTTGAAAACTGCCGCTTCCAGCACGGCGACGCCAGCAACCTTGCCGGTATCGCAGATGACACCTTCGACCGGGTGATCTCGATCTTCGGTGCCATGTTTGCGCCCCGGCCGGTAGAGGTCGCCAAAGAGATGGTGCGCGTCACAAGGCCCGGCGGACAGATTGTCATGGGCAACTGGATACCGGGCGATCCGACGCTGGTGGCGCAGATCCTCAAGATCAGCGCAGCCTATTCGCCGCCGCCGCCGGAGGGCTTTATCAGCCCGATGCGATGGGGCGTGGAAGCCGATGTGCGGGAGCGCTTCGCCGATGCCGGTATTGCCGAGAGCCAGGTGCGGTGCAAACGCGAAACTTACGTGTTTGACTTGCATGGAACACCGCAGGACTTCGTAGCGGCGTTCCGGGATTTCTACGGGCCGACGATGAATGCCTTTGCGGCGGCGGCGGCAAACGGAAAGCAGGCGGCGCTTCAGGTCGAACTTGAGACCTTGTTCGAGGCACAGAACACGAGCAGTTCGCCGCGGCGAACGACGATCCCGGCAACGTTCCTGCTCGTAACAGTGCAGGTCTGATCCTGCCTGCCCCTTGATCTCTGGCGTCGCTCCGCGCAAGGAGCGGCGCCATGAACATCCTCCTCATCGGATCGGGCGGCCGCGAACACGCCCTCGCCTGGAAGC
>DAIRTA010000172.1:0-4969 GCA_036804125.1 Hyphomonas sp. | reverse complement strand
TGGCGCGGCGCTCGACGCTGGTGGCGGAGCTGGGCACGCAGATGATGATGAGGGGCGAGACGAAGGCACGGCGGTTATGCACTTTCCGGATGAAGTGCTTGATCATTTCCTCGGCGACTTCGAAGTCTGCGATCACCCCGTCACGCATGGGGCGGATCGCCTCCATGTTGACCGGGGTCTTGCCGAGCATGTTCTTGGCCTGCTCACCGACCGCATAGACGATCTTGCGGCCGCCCTGCGTCATGTAGGCCACGACCGAGGGCTCATCGAGGCGGATGCCCTGACCCTTTACATAAACTAATGTATTGGCCGTACCGAGGTCGATGGCCATGTCTGTCGACAACAGGCCGAGGAGGCTACCAATCATGACCGCTCTGCACTCTTTCTGAAACGTGTGGGGCACACGGCCCCCGGCCAATCCAAAGTCTTGCTCACAGCCCCTTACTCCATCTGCCGTTAAGACGGGTTTAACGCAAGCGGCATACCACAGCTATACGGAACGATGCGTACTTATAGCTTCAAACTGCATTATCTACGCGGATTCAGGACCGTTCGGCCAACCCGCCTGACAGGGGCAAGGGAACGAGGCGTTCCGTAAGATTTAACACGGCCTTCGCCGATATTAAGCCTTGAGCGCAGGGGGCTGCTGGCTGATGAGGGGCCGCGCTGCCTAACTCGATTGTGAACGCGGCCGGCTGGAAATCCTGGCGGGTCAGGGGCTATATCGTGATTAAGCAGCACTGGCGGGTGAGCCCTGCAACGAAGCGCCTCCCCCTCCCCGCGCATGCAGGCAGACAGCCGGGCTCCCCTACCGGCTTGAGGCCCCGCTGGTGCTGCGACCGTCGCCCTTCAGGCGGCCGTCACAAAGGTCGCAATGACTTTCTTCCGGCCGGTCTTCTCGAAATCGACGGTGAGCTTGTTGCCTTCGGTAAAGGCGACGCGGCCATAGCCGAACTTGTCATGGAAAACCCGCGCTCCCGGCGAGAACGCCTCCGGCCCGCCCGACACCGCCGTCAGCCCGTCGGCCTCGCGCGGCGGCGGCGAGGGGGGGCGGCCGGCATTCTCCCTGAGGCGGCGCCAGCCGGGGCTCTGATAGTCGGAGCGCGCGCCGAGATCCTCGACCCCGCCGGAAAAGCCGGCCTCCCCGCCGGGCATTCCGGAATATCCGGTCTCGGAGACCGCCTCGACATGCTCATGCGGGAGTTCATCGATGAACCGGCTCGGCATCACGCTCTGCCACCGGCCATAGATCTGGCGATTGGCGACGAAGGAGATCAGGCAGCGCTCGCGCGCCCGGGTGAGGCCGACATAGGCAAGACGGCGCTCCTCTTCGAGGCCCTTGAGCCCGCTTTCATCAAGCGAGCGGCGTGAAGGGAACACCTCCTCCTCCCAGCCGGGCAGGAAGACCACCGGCCATTCCAGCCCCTTGGCCGAATGCAGGGTCAGGATCTGGACCTGGTCCTCACCGGCTCCGCCGCTGGCGGCGTCCATCACCAGCTCGACATGTTCGAGGAAGCCGGCGAGGGAGTCGAATTCGCCCATGGCGCGGACGAGTTCCTTGAGGTTGTCGAGCCGGCTCTGCGCCTGCGGGCTGCGATCCTTCTGCAGCATGTCGGTATAACCGGACTCCTCGAGGATCATCTCGGCAAGCTCCGTATGCGGCATCCCGCTGTCGAGCTTGCCGCGCCAGAGATTGACCTGATTGATGAAGGTCGTGAGGCCGCGCTTGGCCGGGCCCTTCACTTCATCTGTCTGCAACACCATGGGCGCCAGCGTGAACAGGCTGCGCCCATCCTGCCGCGCCAGGGCCTGCAGCTTTGCAAGGGTCGAGTCCCCGACCCCGCGCTTCGGCATGTTGACGACGCGCTCGAAGGCGAGATCGTCATCCGGCGAGCGCACGAGGCGCAGGTATGCCAGCGCATCGCGGATCTCGGCGCGCTCGAAGAAGCGCGGGCCGCCGATCACGCGGTAGGGAATACCCAGAAGAATGAAGCGCTCCTCGAAGGCGCGCATCTGCCAGGAGGCGCGCACGAGAACCGCGCACTGGTCATGGCGGCGCCCGGAACGGACCCAGCTTTCGATATCATCCGCAACGAGACGGCTTTCCGCTTCCCCGTCCCACAGGCCGCGCACCTTGACCCGCTCTGCATCCGGATCCGCTTCGCCCGCGACATACAGCGTCTTGCCCAGGCGGCCGCGATTCTGGGCGATGACCGATGAGGCCGCCGCCAGGATGTGCGGGGTCGAGCGGTAATTGCGTTCCAGACGGATGATGTGCGCACCCGGAAAGTCCTTGTCGAAACGCAGGATATTGTCGACCTCAGCGCCGCGCCAGCCATAGATCGACTGGTCATCATCGCCGACACAGCAGATATTCTTCGAGCCCTGCGCGAGCAGCCGCAGCCAGAGATACTGGGCAACATTCGTGTCCTGATATTCATCGACAAGGATATAGCGGAAACGGCCATGGAACTCGGCGAGAATATCCGGGTGCGTCTGGAAGATCGCGAGGTTGTGGATCAGCAGGTCACCGAAATCGCAGGCATTCAGGACCTTCAGGCGCGCCTGATAGATCTGGTAGCATTTCAGCCCCTTGCCATTGCCGAACTGCCCGGCCTCCTCGGCCGGCACCTTGTCGGGAGTCAGCGCCCGGTTTTTCCAGCTGTCGATCAGGCCCGCCAGATGGCGCGGCGTCCAGCGCTTGGGGTCGAGGTTTTCCGCCTGGAGGATCTGCTTGCAGAGGCGGACCTGGTCATCCGTATCGAGAATGGTGAAGGAGGATTTGAGACCGGCCAGCTCGGCATGGCGGCGCAGGATCTGCGCCGAGATCGAATGGAACGTGCCCAGCCATCTGAGCCCCTCGCCCGCCTCGCCAATCTGGGCCAGCGCGCGTTCGCGCATTTCCCGCGCCGCCTTGTTGGTGAAGGTCACGGTCAATGTCTGGGAGGGATAAGCGAGCCGCGAGGCGATGATGTGCGCCAGCCGGCTGGTCAGCACCCGGGTCTTGCCGGTGCCCGCCCCGGCCAGCACAAGCAGCGGCCCCTCGGTATGCAGCACGGCCTCGCGCTGTTCGGGGTTGAGGCCGGCCAGATAGCCCGCATCGCTGGCGGGCACGGGCGCGCGCGCAGACGCCATCTGGCTGATGGACAGGCGATTCGGGTTGGAACTCATCAGCATCGTATAGCAGCCAAGCGTGTGCCTGACACCTTTCGCGCTGCGACAAGGGCCTTGACTCTTGCCGAGACATGTAATCATGTAATTACATGTTTACGGATCAGGACATGTCCGCCATCTTCAACGCTCTCTCGCATGAGAGCCGGCGGCAGATTCTCGACATCCTGAAAGCTGAGCCCGGCCTGCCGGTCGGGGCGCTTGCCCGCCGCTTCGATGTCAGCCGTATCGCCGTGATGAACCATATCGCCGTGCTCGAGCATGCGGGCCTCGTGGTCAGTGAGAAGGAAGGACGCCTGCGCAGGCTCTGGCTCAATGCCGCCCCCCTGCAGATGATCCAGGACCGCTGGCTCGGCGAATATACCGAACAGTTTGCACGGCGGGTCACCGCCCTCAAATTCGTGGCCGAAGCTGCCGCCCAGAAGGAGAAGAAGGAATGAGTGACGTCTCCGCCGCGCCGCAGTTTGCGACGCGGGCCATCTACCGGGTGCACATCAACGCCCCGATCCGCGTCGTCTGGGACACGCTGGTCAAGACGGATGAAGTCCTTCCCCATATTTTCGGCGCCGTGTGCGACACAGAGGACGGACTGAAGCCGGGCAGGCCGATGCGGATGATCTCCCCCGACCGCAAGTTTGCGACCGTCGTTGGCAAGGTTCTCGAGTTCAGCCCGCCACACCGGTATGCCCATACGATGAAGTTCACCCTGTATCCTGACGCAGCAGCGACCGTTATCTATGAGCTGAATGAAGTCGACGGCGGCACGGAATTTACCCTGATCACCGAAAATGTTCCCATCGGATCGAAAACAGAAAAATCGATGGTGCCGGGCGGTAAGTTCATCACAGACAATCTCAAGGCGGTCGTTGAAACCGGAAAACCTGCCTTCAGTGGGCGGATGGTCATGATGTTGAACCCGGTGTTGTCATTTTTCATGGTGCCGAAACGCTGCCGTCTCGAACACTGGCCGTTTGGTCGATACGAATAGGAGAAAGCGATCATGGCGGAAAAAACTGATCCGATGGAAGCGATGAAGGCGAACCTGCTGAAGAATACCGGCAAGTCGCTGGACCAGTGGGCCGCGCTGGTGCGGGAAAGCCGGCTGGAAAAACATGGCGAGCAGATGAAGCTTCTGAAGGAGGCACACGGTCTCAGCCATGGCTATGCCAACCTCATCTGCCTCAGCGCAAAAGGCACGCTGGACGCACCGGAGGACGAGCTTCTCGTCGGGCAATATGCCGGCAAGGCGTTGCTGCGCCCGGTTTATGCTGCCCTGGCGGCCTATGCGGGGAGCCTTGGCAAGGACGTTGAGATCTCACCGAAGAAAACGTCTGTTGCCTTCCGCCGCTCGAAGAATTTCGCCGTGGTGACACCTGCTTCGAAGACCCGGATCGACCTTGGCCTGAACCTGAAAGGCACAGACCCGACCTCCCGCCTGCTCGCCGAGAAACCGGGATCGATGTGCACGCACAAGGTCAAGCTGGAGTCTGCCGCCGATCTCGACGCCGAACTGAAAGCCTGGATAAAATCCGCCTACGAATTGGCCTGACTATTTCTGGAATGCGATCGTGACCTGGCCGATCTCGATTCCAAAGCGGGTGACATAGGCGCGGTTGATCAGCACGCCATCCTCCATCAGGAACATCCAGTCATTGAAGCCGACATTCCAGACGCTGTTTCCGACTTTCAGATCGACCTTGTATTTCCAGTTGAAGGCGTTGCCGGTGACCTGCCCCTCGGCATAGCCCGGCACATCCCCGGCCGTTCCGCGATACCGGCCACCGCCGAGGATATCGAT
>DAIRTA010000171.1:0-4990 GCA_036804125.1 Hyphomonas sp. | reverse complement strand
GCGCCAAGAAGATCGGCCTGTATCTCGATGGATCGTGCGGGTGTCAGGCGATGGGTCGAGCCATCGATATGGCTCTGGAAGGTTACACCGTCGGCATCCATCTTGCGCAGCTGGGCGAGCGACCAGACCTGGAAGCCACCGGAATCGGTGAGGATGGGGCCCGACCAGCCGGAGAATTTGTGCAGGCCGCCGAGTTTTTTTACCCGTTCCGCGCCGGGGCGAAGCATCAGGTGATAGGTGTTGCCGAGGATGATATCAGCCCCGGCCCCCTTCACCTGATCCATGTAGAGCGCTTTTACCGTTCCCGCAGTGCCGACAGGCATGAAGGCAGGCGTCCGGATCTCCCCGCGCGGGGTAGCCAGAACACCGGTTCGGGCTGCGCCGTCCATGGCGAACAAGTGGAAAGGAAAAATCTTCATTCGCTGGGCCTATAGGCCGCGCGGCTCCAAGCGAAAAGCGTTAGGGTCAGAAGCTGAGTTCCACACCGGTCAGCTCTGGCAGCTGAAGCACGATAAGCAGGTCGCGCAGCTCCTGGCGGGCGGCGGCGTGGCTCATGGAAAAGGTCACATTCGTGGATTGTTCGGTGAGATCCAGGATGGTCAGCCCGGCTGGGAACAGCTCCCGATAGATTACCCGCTCCGTCAGACCGGGAGCGAGTCGAAAACCGATCCGCTTGGCAAGATTTTCAAGCGCGCCGCCAACACGCTCCTTGTTGCGCGCCGAGATCGCCGACATCCGGTTGCGCATCACCACCCAGTCGATAGGACGCCGGCTGGATTGGGCCTTGGCCTTGCGGCACTCCCAGACCATTTCGGCATAGAAGCTCGGACGAATGACCTCGAGCGTCTGCGGATTGACATCACCCAGCAGGTCGAAATCGACAAAGCTGTCATTAAGCGGGGTAATCAGAGTGTCAGCGTAGCGATGGGCGAGCCGGGACAGACAGGTGTCACCACCCGGCGCATCAATGATGATGATATCGCAACTTCCGT
Source organism: Hyphomonas sp. (assembly GCA_036804125.1). Lineage (GTDB taxonomy): Bacteria > Pseudomonadota > Alphaproteobacteria > Caulobacterales > Hyphomonadaceae > Hyphomonas. The sequence goes on along the minus strand of DAIRTA010000171.1, from coordinate 3,998 downwards.
TCAGGCGGTCGATCCCGGCTGAGAAGCGAGCGGTTTCCTCTGCTTCGGCCCTGTCAAGATCACGCTCACGGCTCGCCTCGACGCGCGCCATGTCTGGCATCGGCAAGGACCCGCCAGTGGCTTGCATCCAGCGGGCGCGGTTCTCGAGATAGCGGGTCAGGGACCGCTGGCGCACATCAAGGTCAATTACACCGACTTTCAGGCCAGCACGGAGCAAGGCAATAGTCAGATGAATCGAAACCGTGGATTTGCCAGCGCCGCCCTTTTCATTTCCTACAACGATAAGACGCACATGACGGGAGCCGCGCCTTGAGACAGGAATATCGGCCCGCTCTACGGGAAGGCAGCCGTCCGCTGGCATCTAGCAACTCCACACATAGCCAGGGCGCCGCGTCGCGGCCACCCAACTGGATCAGGCCACCCGGGCGAGGTCGTCCTGATCCGGGGCCACCTTCGGCCAGCTTGGTGAATGTTCGATAAACAAATCCGAGTCCTCGAAGGGCACGATGCCGGAGACATCGAACGACGCTTCGCCTTCGAACAGAAAACTGTCTCCGGCAAAAACCGGGTGCTGCGGAGCCGTCGCAAGAGTTGCCGCATCGGGAAGCGCCGCCATCTGGGACAAGAGACTGCGAAGGCCCGACAGCGCTGAGGAGGCCTTGGACAACTCGGCGCTCAGCAGGTAAGCCTCTGCCGAAACAGGCGTTTCAGCACGATCGAAGAGCCAGTTCTCGCTCCCCTCCGCTTCAGCAAGATCGTAAATACGCGGTTGCGGACAGGGGGTGTCCTCCAGCCTCGGACGACGAAGGCCTGTGGCGATTGCGCAGAAAACTGCGGCGGAGCGGACGATGTCGAGGAAGCGCTGTGTCATGGTTAAAAAATCCTGCTGTTGGGTTAACAACAGGTTTACAAGAGCGGGCTTCGCGGGGCTGTTAAAGTGAAATCTGAGCAAGATTCATCGCCGGTCATATTTCGAACGCGCCAGGCCATGCAAGCACAGGCCCTTGCCTGGCGCCGGTCTGGCGAGATCATCGCCTTTGTCCCGACCATGGGCGCCCTTCATGACGGCCACCTCTCTCTGGTCGACAAGGCCCGCAGCCATGCGGACCGGTGTGTGGCGAGTATTTTCGTCAATCCGGCACAGTTTGCGCCCGGTGAGGATTTTGAGCGCTATCCCCGCAATGAGGCACAGGATTTGAGCCTGCTCGCTTCAGCCGGGTGTGACGCCGTCTACCTGCCGGGAGTCGAGGAGATCTACCCGCCAGGGAACCTGACCGCCGTCAGCGTGTCGGACCTGTCTGACAAGCTCGATGGCCGCTACCGTCCGCACTTTTTCTATGGCGTGACAACCGTGGTCGCGCGCCTGTTCCTGCATGTGCTGCCGGACATTGCCATCTTCGGTGAAAAGGATTTTCAGCAACTTCAGATCATACGCCGCCTGGTTCGTGATCTTGGTTTTCCCGTTGAAATCATCGGTGGAGAGACAAGGCGGGACAAGGACGGGCTCGCCCAGTCATCGCGCAATGCTTATCTGTCCCCGGAGGAAAGGCAGGCTGCGGGCGCCATGTTTGCGGCGCTGCATCGCGCTGCGATGAGAATCAGGCTTGGCGCTCCCGTCACTGCTGCTCTCGAAGAAGCGCGATCCTATCTCAGGACTGCGGGATTTTGCGAAATTGATTATGTTAGCGCTGTTGATCCGCATACACTTGATGATCTTCCTGCAGGAGAACTGGCCCGTGACCAAGACGCCCGCCTCCTTGCAGCCGCCTGGCTTGGCGCTACCCGGCTGATCGACAATATCAGCGTGACCGCATGAAGGTCTGAAGCGCCGACACTACGCGCTCATTGTCTTCCGCGGAGCCAACCGTAATGCGTAAACGCGACGGCAGCCCGTAACCCCCTAGCGCTCTCACGAGAATGTTGCTGGCCCTGAGGAAGGCATCGGCCGCTGCGGCACCCTCGGCCGAACCGAAATCCGGAACCACGAAATTGGCCTCTGAGCGCGGTGTGGACAGCCGCATGGCATTGAGCCGGTTCGTCATTTCCCTGCGCCAGAGGCGGTTATGGGCAACACTCCGCTCGAAAAAGTCACAGTCTGCCAGGCTTGCCATGCCGGCCGCGACGGCAAGACTGTTCACATTGAACGGCCCACGGATCTTCTGGAGTATACCCGCAATCGGGCTGGGCAAGTAAGCCCAGCCGAGCCTGATCGCCGCGAGGCCATAAATCTTCGAGAAGGTCCGTATCATTACAGTTGTATCTCGCCGGTCCACAAGATCACGTAGCGCAGCCTCATATTCCGGGCCGAGATACTCGGCATAGGCTCCATCAATGACGAACATGACATGTGCTGGCAACGAATCCTGGAGGAGAAGCAGGTCATCTAGCTCCAGCATCGTACCGGTCGGGTTATTCGGGTTCGCGAGGAACAGGATGCGCGTCTTTTCCGTGACCGCACCCAAGATGGCATTCACGCCCGCCGTCAGGTCCGTCTCTGGCGCTGTCACAGGGCGCGCACCATGCGCCAACGCAGAGACACGATACATCGAAAAAGCATGCTCTGTGTACAGCACCTCATCTCCGGGCCCGGCATAGGCCTGTGTCAGCAGGTGAATGATCTCGTCTGAACCGGCGGAAACGACAATACGGGCCGGATCGCCTATGCCCTTTGCGGAGGCAATCGCCTGCCGGAGGTCCGGATAATCCGGATCGGGATAGACATGTACTCCGGCGGCGGCGGCGCGCATCGCCTCGACAGCCATGGGGCTTGGCCCAAAAGGATTCTCGTTCGAGGCAAGCATGACAACCGGCCCATCCGCGCCGCGCAGTTTGCCGCCCGGCACATAGGGCTTCACGCCGGCGATATGAGGAAGGGGGCGGATATCCGTCATCTGAGCCCGCTTACACGATTGGCGTTACCGCGCAATCATTGCCCCGGCCCCATCCTCTGCGGCGCCAAGCCGCGTCCGTGTCAGGATGCATCAGGCATGGTGGGGCGTTCAGGGCCGGACAAGCTGCACAGCGTCAGAGGCTTTCCGGACTTCGCGCGGATGGGCGAACTCATCGTGAAACCATATCGAATTTTCATCTTCCGAGAAGATTCGCGTCAGCCAGTTAATGCACTGCCTTGCGTGCGGCATACGCTTTACCCGTTCGGTATAGCTCATCCAGAATTCGAGCGGGGCCAGCTCCGGGAGGTCGAGCGGAACAATGCGGCTGTCGATGGAGGCTATGAAGGACGGCATGATGGCAATCCCCGCCCCGGCAGCGCAGGCCTCCAGCATGGCGACTCCGGAATCGATAACGAGAGCAAAGTCCGTCATGCGGCCGGCCGACGAGACCTTCGGGGCCCACCGCTCTGTCTGCCAGACATAGGAGGGGTGCAGGATGCAGCGATGCTTGTAGTATTCGAACAGGCTTTCCGGCGCGGGGTGCTGCTTGAGGTACTCCGGAGAAGCAAAGCCGATATAGTGGACTGTCCCGAGACGGTTGGAGATAACGCCATGATGGCTGGGCGGGGACAGGTGGACAGCGATAACGGGCTCGTCGATCTCTGTAAGATCGGGCACGGTATTGTCGATCGACAGTTTGACACGGATGTTGGGGTTCTGGTCCAGGAACGCTCCGAGTTTCGGCGCGATCCAGTAAGGGCCCAGCCCATCGCCGGCGATAATCCGGACCCCGCCCCCGATCGTTGGGTCATGCTTGACTGTCTGGGCAATCATCTGATTGGCGTTGGCCGCAATCATCTCGACATATGTCAGGACGGACCGCCCCTCCGGCGTCAGCTCGACACCGCGTGTCGAGCGTTCGAAGAGTTTCACGCCAAGCGTGCGCTCCAGCTCGTCAATCTTGCGGCTGATCGTCGGGGTTGATTCGCTGAGCCGGGCCGACGCGGCGTTCATGCTCGAGAGTTCGGCCACGGCGCGGAAAATCCGCAAAGTATCCCAGTCGAGATTATCCGCGCGCATCGTTACGTCCATCGACGCCCATAAGGC
>DAIRTA010000170.1:0-4993 GCA_036804125.1 Hyphomonas sp. | reverse complement strand
GGCCGCGCGGATCGAACGAGCCGCCCTTGAAGCCCTGCGCATAGGTCGCATACAGTGTATGGTCCGGCTCGGGCTTGTAACTCACGGAAATCCGGGGGCTGACATCGTCATCCTTGGCCGATCCGTTGAAGTTGGAGGTCGTAGCGATGGGAACGCCGCTGCCACCGAAGAAGGGCGAGAAGCCGCCGATATAGGTCCGGCGCAGGACGGTGGATGTCCGCTTGTCCTCAGTATAGCGCAGGCCCGCCGAGACCGCCCACTGGTCGGTGAGGTCATAGGTGAAGTCGGCGAAGACCGACCATGTATCGGTCTCAACCTCGCCGAAGGTCTGGGCATTGAGTCCCGGCAGGCCAATCAGGTCGCCGGTGGTGCCCAGCAGCACGTCGAAGACCGTCGAGGCATTGGCCTCAAGGTAATAGACGCCGACGAGGCCGTTCAGGCGGTCGCCGGCATAGAGAACCTGGAACTCGTTCGAGAGCTGATCATTCTCGTAGATCGCCGGCACATCGACATCGGCCGCAGGCAGGGAGTCGAAATCGATCGGCGTGGTGCTGGAATCCTCGCGATAGGCGAGGATGTTTTTGAGCGTGAAGCGGTCATTCAGCGCATATTCGCCGACCAGCGAAAGGCCCTTCGCCTCGCCGCTCTGGTCCACCACGCTCAGCCCGGCACGGGTGTCATAGACCTTGCTGAGCACCGGGAATTCGAAAGGCGGGAACTGGTCCGGGATCAGCCGGTGGCCCTGGCGGGCATTGGACGTGTCTTCCAGGTAATCGCCCGACAGGCGCAGCTGGAAGTCCGGCGTCACATCCCACTCGGCTGAAAGCCGCGCGGAGAAGACATCCTTGTTGTAATTGTCGATGCCGAGGAACAGGTTCTTGCCGAAGCCGTCGCGGCGGAAGATGGCAATGCCCCCGCCAATGCGGAAGGTGTCGGCCAGCGGCACAGAGCCGGAAATGACCGCCTCGGCCTGGTTGTAGGAGCCATAGGCCGCGCGCACGCGCAGCTCCGGCTCGTCCGACAGCCGCCGCGTGACATATTTCACCGCGCCGCCGATCGTGTTGCGGCCATACAGCGTGCCCTGCGGCCCGCGCAGCACCTCGATGCGCTCGACATCATAGACTTCCAGCACCGCGCTCTGCGGCCGGTTGAGATAGACATCGTCGATATAGACGCCCACGCCCGACTCGAAGCCGGCCACGGGGTCCTGCTGGCCGACGCCGCGGATGAAGGCGGTCAGCGTGTTGTTGGTGCCGCGGGCGACTTCCAGTGTCACGTTCGGCGCAATCTTCGACACCTCGTCGAGCGTCTGCACGCCAAGCTCTTCCAGCAGGGCCCCGTCAAAGGCCGAGACCGACAGCGGCACATCGAGCAGGTTCTGCTCGCGGCGCTGGGCGGTGACGACAACCGTGCCGAAGCGGCGCTCGTCAGAGGCGCCATCGGCCTCCTGCGCATAGGCGGCAACCGGTGTGAGTGCGCTGGCCGCAAGCGCAAAAAGCATGAAGCGGCTGGTCGTTGATGTCATGTTACTCCTCCCTTGGCCCTGCCAGAGCCTTTTTCAACATCTGTTGAAATTTGCACGACTCCCGGGGAGCGTCAATCCGGTTACAGACGCTTTGACGGCCCCCTGTGTCTTCGCGGTCACGCGCACCCGGCTGTCCAGGGCGATTGACACAGGCGCATAAAGCCGCTGACGTCACGCATCTGCGGGACGTCATTCAGTAGGGGTCAGGGCCATGGCCGATGACATTGATGTCCACGACCTGAACGCCGTCATTTCGGACATCTACGAGGCGTCGCTCTCCCCGGCCCATTGGGATGTCGCCCTGACCGGCCTGATCAACCGGTTCAGCGGTCCGAACTGGCATGTCGCCATGCTCGTCTGGGAGCGCCTGAGCCCGGCCGCCGGCCGCTTCATCGGTGCCTCGGGGCTCCACCCGATCGCGCGAGAGGGCTATCTGCGCTCGTTCGCCGGCCAGAACAAATGGAGCGTCCTCGGCCATAACCTGCCGCCGGGAAGCGTCATCCAGTCCGATGCCCTCGTTCCGCGTGAGGAATTCCGCCAGTCCAGTTTTTACCGGAACTTCCTGGCGCTGTTCAACATGGAGATCGCGATCCTCGGCTCGCTGGACCGTCACGGGCCCGATCATCTGGCGCTCTGCCTGCCCGGCCCGGACGATGAGGGCTATGAGCCGCTGCAGACGGCAGTCAAGCTCCTGATGCCGCACATGCAGCGCGCCGTGCGTATTTCGCGGCGGATTGGCGAGGCGGAGCTGGCTGCTGCCAACACCGCCGCCGCGCTTGACCGGGCGCCTTCGGCCGTCCTGCTGCTCGGCGATGATCTCGAGATTGTCTATGCCAACCCGGCCGGGCAGGCCTTGATGAAAACTTTCCGCCTCGAAGGCCCGGGGCAGCGTTTCCGCCTGGCAGGCCCATCGGAAGAGGCCCGGATCCGCGCGCTCGCCCAGGCCTCGAACGGGGCACCCTGCCATGGCTTCGTCCTGCAGCGCGACGGCGAAGAGGATGTCGCCGCCATGGCGATGCGTATCGACCCGGACCGCATCGAGGCGGCCCGCACGCCGCGCGGCGCCGCCCGGATCATGATCGTCGCCGCTGTCAGCTATCAGGTGTCCGAAGAGGCCATGGAGCGGCTGCGCGAATGGTATGGCCTGACCCCGTCCGAAGCGCGCCTCGCCCATGTGCTGGGGCAGGGCGGGACGCTCGACGCCTACAGCCTCGACCGCGGCGTTTCCCTGAATGCCGCCCGGTTCCTGCTCAAGGGTATCTTCGCCAAGACCGGCACCAATCGGCAGGCCCAGCTCGTCGAGCTCCTGGGGCGCACGCCCATCGGCTGGACGGCCGACAAGCTGCCCGCGACCGGCCTGCCGGGGCCGATCGCCCCGTGATTTGTGCAGCGCCCTACATATTTGGGTAGTGCCAGCCGCCAGCGCCTCACTTACCTTTGACATCTCGCAACATTTTCAGGATCGCGGCTGGGTGGGGGACGCCTGCCGCGCGTGAATCGGGCAGTCGTCACACCCGTTGCGGGAGTCAATTTGCCTGCCCCCGGACCCGCGTCCGGGGGCATTTTGTCTGACAGGCTGACCCTTCCCGTCAGGTCATGGCAGGGTTATTGAATAATCTTGCCTGACTGGATCAGAAGGAGACAAAGCCATGCGTGTCTCGGCGGCAGCCCTATCGGCATTAACCTTCCTGCTTGCGGGCGCCTGCAATGGCGCGCAGAACGGCCACGGCGCCCCTCCTACCACCGAGCAGACCGCTCCGGCCTCCAGCCAGGCCGCACCGGCCCAGAGCGTGCCGCGCGCACAGCAGCCGGTTGGCAGCGACTGGCGCCCGTTCAGCGATGACAGCCCCTGGAACGCGAAAATTCCCGCCGATGCCCGCATCGATGCCAACTCTGCGGATCTCATCCGCGAACTCGCCTCGTTCAACGCCCTGCACATCAATGTCGAACTCTGGTCGGTCCCCGTCTACGATATCGACATGGCCCGCACGCCGATGCGCGAGGTGCGCAGCCTGTATAGCGGCTCGATGGGCCGCGGTTTCGAATCCGGTGTGCGTGTCCCTGTTCCGGACGAGGCGCAGCCCGCCCGCCCGGAAGGCGGCACCGGCTATATTTCCATCGTCGACCGGGCGCGCGGGCTCGCCTGGGAGATGAACCAGATGGGCCGCTATCCGAACGGCAACCTGTTTGCCGGCTTCGGTGCGCTCACCGACCTGCGCGGCACCGGGGTTGCCACGCCCTGGATGCAGGCCGAGAATCCCGGCTGGGCCGCCGGGGCGCGTCCTTCCGGGGTGCCGCTGATTGCCGGGCTGCTGCGTCCGGAATCGGTCCGGCAGGGCCGCATCGACCATGCCCTCGCCTTTGCCTATCCCGGCGCGCGCACCAGCGCCTTCGTTCCCCCCGCCAGCATCGCGCGCACGCCCGGCGACAATGGCAGCGCGAATCCCTTCGGCCTGCCTTTCGGCGCCCGGATCCAGCTTGATCCGGCCTTCGATGTCGAGGCCACCGATCTCAGCCCGGCGGGCAAGGCCATCGCCCGTGCGCTGCAGGAGTATGGCGCGATCCTCGTCGATGAGGCCGGCGGGCTCACCCTGTTCGCGGACTCCTCGCCGGAGGCGGTCGAGGCCTGGCAGGGCCTGATGACCTCCGAGGAGCTGCACCGCGTGTTCCATCCGGGCATGATGGCGGCGAATTTCCGCGTGCTCGAGATCGGTGACCCGCTGCCCGGCCCGCCCGTCCAGCCGCGCTGATCGGCCCGCGCCCTCTCAGCTCGGCCGCGAGATATCGTAGGGGCTGTCGAGCGAAAAGGCCGGGATGGTCGCCACCATTTCCTCGCCATTCTCGCCGACAAGGTCATAGGTCCCGCGCATGATGCCCGAAGGCGTCGCCAGCGGCGCGCCGGAGGTATAGCTGAAGCGCTCGCCCGGCGCGAGGGTCGGCGTCTGGCCGATCACGCCGTCGCCATCGACGGCCTGCAACCGGCCGGCCGCATCCACGATCTGCCAGTGCCGCCGCATGATCGTCCACACCCGGTCACTGCCATTCTCGACCTCGACCGTATAGGCCCACATGAAATGGCTGCGCCCCGGTTCGGACTCGTCATGAAGGAATCTCGGCCGCACACGGATTTTCACGCCGTCGGTCACGGCTTCGTACTGGGGCGGGGCAGGGCGGCGGGCCATCGGTCACTCTACACAACAAGACGCAGCGTTCAGATCGAATCAAGCGCAGCCATCAGATCGTCTTCAAGATCAGCGGCGTCCTCAAGCCCGACCGACAGCCTCACCCAGCTCCGGTCGAGGCCCATCGCTGCCTGTTCGGCGTCGCTCAGCGCGCGGTGCGTCGTTGTCGAGGGGTGGCAGGCGAGCGATTTCGTGTCGCCCAGATTGTTGCAGATATCGATCAGCTCGAGCCCGTTGAGGAAACCGAAGGCGGCGTCCTGCCCGCCCTTCAGCGACAGCGCGATGA
>DAIRTA010000169.1:0-5044 GCA_036804125.1 Hyphomonas sp. | reverse complement strand
GCAGGGCCTGCTCAAGAGCATCGAGCACAAAGCTCGCATGCGCCGTCCGGCTGACCCGCCAGCCGACAATGCGGCGGGCGAACACATCGATCACGAAGGCGACATAGACAAAGCCGGCCCAAGTCGAGACGTAGGTGAAATCGCTGACCCAGAGCCTGTTCGGTGCCGGAGCCTTGAAGTTGCGGTTCACATGGTCGAGCGGGCACGGCGCTGCCTTGTCGCTGTAGGTCGTGCGGTGCGGCTTGCCGCGGATTATGCCCTGCAATCCCATGGCCTTCATCAGGCGCCTGACGGTGCAGCGGGCGATGTCAAAGCCTTCCCGCTTCATCTGGTGCCAGACCTTGTTGGCGCCATAGACGGTGAAGTTCTCGTTGAAGACCCGAAGGATCTCCGGCTTCAGCGTCTCGTCCCGGCGGACGCGCGGCGGCCTGCGTTCGGGGCGACGCCGCCGCGCATCCGCCTCATGATAGGTCGATGGGGCGATCGGCAATACCCTGCAGATCGGCTCGACCCCATAAACATCGCGGTGATCGTCAATGAATGCGATCATGTCTTCGGTCGGCGGTCGAGCTCCGCCTGTGCGAAATATGCGGATGCCTTCCGCAAGATCTCGTTCGCCTGGCGAAGCTCCCGGTTCTCGCGCTCCAGCGCCTTGATCCGTTCGCGCTCCTCAGTGCTTGGCCCGGACCGCTTGCCGGCGTCTCGCTCGGCCTGCGCGACCCAGCCATGCAGCGTCTGCGGCACGCACCCGATCTTGCCGGCAATCGAAACGATCGCTGCCCATTGCGACGGGTACTCGCCGCCATGCTCCATCACCATCCGAACGGCTCGCTCACGCACCTCTGGCGAGTAAGGAGGTCTCTGCTTCTTGTCTGTCATAGGTCCACTCTCTCAAAGAAAATGGCCTCCGGCAAACCCGGCGCGGTTCAAACAGAGATGATTGCCCCCTATCGAAAGGGATCAAGGACAACCTTTGGGCAATCAAAGAAATTAGAGATGCTGTAGAGCATCAACTGTTCGCACGCACTGACGCAAAATGGCTCCCACTCTTTCAAGCATGCTGCCTCAACTTTGATAAAACACTGTGCGAGTTATTTGGCAGCAAGTTGACTCTCACAAGTGATCTGGGAGTTGCGCTTCACTTCTCAAAAATCGGTTTCAATCAGTCCATTGAATTACAGAAGTTTGAAATTCCAGCGCACATTGAGGCACTCGATGCCCGACTAAAAGCCAATGTACCTGAATCAGATCGGGACAACCTCGAATACCAATTTCGAGTTATCTACACATTTGATAGCGCATCCAAGTCAAAGGCGCACATCCAGTTTGTACACCCCAATAGCCCGGAAGCTGCTGAGATTAAAAGCGTTTTGGTCAAGTACAAATCTGGCGACGAATTGTACCCACATAAGCCCAAACAAGTTGCGTCGATTGTTGAAACCCGATCTGGGCAAAAGTTCACAACCACTGATCATGCAAAAGCTTGGCGGTACTTTAAAACTCGCCCCGTCAAAGGCTCAACAAAGCCGCAAAATACAAATAAAGACTACTGCCTTTATCACTCCGCCCACGGAGATTACACCTATTCAGACGCTTGGGTTAATTTTCTTGTTACCGAAATTGCCAAGCAAGGCACGTTGGCGAAAATTCGAGCCGTTAAGCAATAGCAACAAGCGTAGGGTGGGTTGAGGCGCAGCCGATACCCACCGATGACCGCGCCGAACGTGTGATGGTGGGTATCGCTTCGCCGGACCCACCCTACGGGTTGCACGCGCACCTCTCCGCCGCGTCATCCCGGAATTTGCGACAGCAAATGTCCGGGACCCAGAATCCCCGGGGCCCGCTGGGTCCCGGTCTTCGCCCCGGACCCGTGTCCGGGCCGAAACCGGGATGACGGCCCTCGACGAAGTGTCCCCACAAGCACTAAGCGCAGCGCAATGCACCGTCCCCGGAAGAAGGTGCATTGCGGCCTTTGGCCTTAATGCACCCTACGAGACCGGCGGAAACGCCCCCGCCCGGCTGAGCGCGCCCGACACCTTGTGACCCAAAGCGCCTTCGAGCCACTTGGCTGTCTCGATCATCCGCCCAAGGTCGATACCGGTCTCATAGCCCGCGCGGTTCAGCATCCAGACAACGTCTTCTGTCGCCACATTGCCCGTCGCGCCCGGCGCAAAGGGACAGCCGCCGATACCGCCGCAGCTCGCATCGATCACATCCACCCCCGCCTCGACAGCGGCAAATACATTGGCGAGGCCCGCGCCGCGCGTATCATGGAAATGCATCCGGAGTGAAACATCCGGCGCCTCCTGGCGCACACGGGTCATCCGCTCACGCACATCCCAGGGCGTCGCCGCGCCGATGGTGTCGCCAAGGGCCAGTTCGGCAATGCCCGCGCGCTGGGCCTGCGCAGCGAGGCTGCCAACAACCGCGATGTCCACATCGCCATCATAAGGATCGCCGAAGGCGACCGAGATGGTGGCCGATAGCGGAACGCCGGCCTCATGCACCAGCGGCGCGCACTTCGCCAGCATGTCGGCGCTCTCCTGCGGGCTCATGCCCTGATTGCGCCGCCCGAAGCCCTCGCCGGCCACCAGCACGAAATTGACCTCGTCCGCCTTCGCCTCAATCGCACGGCGCACGCCGGTCTCGTTCAGGGCGAGGGCAATGTGGCGGGTCGGCCGCGACCGGTCGAGCCCCGCGAACACGGCGGGCGAGTCCGCCATCTTGGGCACCGCCTTGGGGCTGACGAAACTGCCTGATTCCATCCGGCGCACCCCCGCCCGCTCCAGCCGGGCGATGAATTCGAGCTTCTGCTCAAGGGTGAGATCAGCCGGGTCATTCTGCAGGCCGTCGCGTGGTCCGACCTCGACGATATGGATGAAACGGCTCATGGCCCTGATGTGGCCCGTAAGCGCGATGGCTGCAAGCGCGCCGGGGCTTGACGCCGCCCGGCCGGCGTCTCAGGGCTAACCGGATGGCCGGGAAAACCGATTTTCTGCCGCCGCTGGCGGGCCGCGAGCAGGACGAAACGGCCGAGTTGCGCCCGCGCTTCGATGCGGCGGGCCTTGTCGCCGCCATCGCGCAGGATGCCGCGACCGGCGAGGTGCTGATGCTCGCCTGGATGAATGCCGAGGCCCTGGCCGAGACGATCCGCACCGGCCGGGCGACCTACTGGTCGCGCTCGCGCGGCAGCCTCTGGGTCAAGGGCGAAAGCTCCGGCCATACGCAGGATGTGGTCGAAATCCGCGTCGATTGCGACCAGGACGCCGTGCTGCTGAAGGTGCGCCAGGCCGGCGGGGCGTGCCACACAAACCGGAAGAGCTGCTTCTATCGCCGTCTCGAAGACGGCAGCCTGTCCTTCGAGGCGGAAAAGAGCTAGCGTCTCCGGAAACGGGAGGACTATCATGACTTTCAGACTTGGCCTTTTCGCGGGCGCCGCCGCGCTTGCCCTTGCCGCCTGCAGCCCGGCCTCAACACCGGCGGCTGTGGAAGAGATCGCCGCCGAACCGGAAGCCGCCCAGAGCGCCCTGCATGTTGCCGTGCTCGATTGCGGCACCATCGACATCTCCGATCTCGATGCCTTCTCCTCGGCCGGCGATTATGGCGGCGTGAGTGCGACCTTCACCAATACCTGCTATCTCGTCCACCATCCCGACGGGATCCTGCTTTGGGATCTCGGCGTGCCGGGCCTTCTCGCCGAGGCCGGGCCGATCACGCAGGACATCTTCACCGTCTCGCTGGAGGCGACCCTGACCGAGCAGGTCGAAGCCCTCGGCCTCAGCATGGACGCGATTGACTATATCGCCATCTCCCACAGCCATTTCGACCATATCGGCCAGATCGATCAGGTGCGGGGCGCAACCTGGCTTGTGCACCAGGCCGAGCTGGACGCGATGATCCCGCCGGATGGCTCGCCGCCACAGACCACCGCCGACCAGGCGGCCATGTTCAATGCCTTCAGCGGATTCGAACGGCAGGCCTTCACCGGGGAGAAGGATGTCTTCGGCGATGGCTCGGTGGTCATCTTCGAGGCGCTCGGCCACACCCCCGGCCATACCGCGCTGCAGCTGACCCTGCCGGAGACAGGCCCGGTTCTGCTGGCCGGAGATCTATACCACCGCAGCGAAAGCCGCCAACGCCGCCGCGTGCCGCGCTTCAACTATGACGAGGCCCAGACGCTGGCCGCCATGGACGCGTTCGAGGCGCGGGCTCAGGCGCTCGGCGCCAAGGTCATTATCCAGCACGAGCCAGACGATATCGAGCCGCTGGGCGGGATGCTGCGCTAGCTTTCAGTTACCGCCCTCAAGCAGGCGGCGGGCGATCACCATCGCCTGCACCTCGCCGGCGCCCTCGAAGATGTTCAGGATACGGGCATCCTGGAGGATCCGGCTGATCGGGTATTCGAGGGCGAAACCATTGCCGCCATGGATCTGCAGGGCGTTGTCAGCCGCCGCCCAGGCGGCGCGCGCTCCGAGCAGCTTGGCCATGCCGGCCTCGAGATCGCATCGCTTGTCCTCGTCTTTCTGGCGGGCCGAGTAATAGGTGAGCTGGCGAAGGCCCACGAGCTCGGCCGCCATCATCACGAGCTTGTTGGCGACCCGCGGGAAGTGGAAGATCGGCTGGCCGAATTGCTGGCGGTCGAGCGCATAGCGCAGGCCGGTCTCGAAGGCGTTCTGGGCGACGCCAACAGCGCGCGCCGCTGTCTGGATACGGGCGCTTTCGAAGGTCGCCATCAGGTGGCGGAAGCCATGGCCCTCGGTTTCCCCGAGCAGGTTCTCGGTATTGACCCGGAAATTGTCGAAGCTGATCTCGTATTCCTTCATCCCGCGATAGCCGATCACCTCGATCTCGCCGCCGGTCATGCCCTCGGCCGGGAACGGGTCGGCGTCCGAGCCGCGCGGCTTCTCGGCAAGGAACATCGACAGCCCGGAGAAATTGTTTGTTGACGGATCAGTGCGTGCCAGCAGGGTCATCAGGTCGGCGCGGACAGGATGCGTGATCCAGGTCTTGTTTCCGGTGATGGCGTAATGCGTTCCGTCGGCGG
>DAIRTA010000168.1:0-5055 GCA_036804125.1 Hyphomonas sp. | reverse complement strand
CCGGCAGAATGAGGCTGCGCCCGGCTGTTGCCGCGATCGCCTGCGCCGCCGCGCTGGCCCTGCCGGCCTGTTCGGCTGCGCCGGGGGCCACCGCCGAGGCCGGGACAGCGCCTGCGCGCCCCGCCGAAGCCCCGCTTGTCCTCGCTGAAGCCGCCCCGCCTGCGCCGGATCCTGCCCCGGCGCCCGCCGCCCCGGCCCTCGCCTGCAGCGGCATCCTGAAGCAGGGCGGGCTGGTGGTGTGCGAGGCGCCGCCGCGGGCGCGGGTTCGCTTCGGCGATGTCACCCTTGTGGCCGGCCCGGACGGCACCGTGCAGTTCGGCCTTGCCCAGCAGGCCCCGCCCCAGCTGCGCGTCACCTCCGGCCCGGATGTCCTCGATCTTGAGATCGCGCCCCGCCAGGACATGTTCCGCGAAGTGCCGGGCCTCGACTGCGACCGCGTCGATGCGCGCACGCCCGAGCAGCGCGCCCATGCCGCCCGCAGCTGGGAGATCAAGCAGGCCGCCTTCGCCGCCTTCAATGAGGGCCGGGGCGCGCTGGACGGTTTCATCGCCCCGGTCGATTCGCCGCGCTCTTCGCCCTTCGGCCCGACCCGGCGCTATACCGGCATCTCGAAAACCAGCGGGGAGGCCTGCGATTCCCTCTCGGTGCATCGCGGCCTTGATTTCGCCAGCCCCACCGGCACGCCGGTTCAGGCCCCGGCTGATGGCGTCATCAGCCTCGCCGATCCTGATCTCTATTATGAAGGCGGCACGATCTTCCTCGATCATGGCCATGGCCTGCTCTCGGTGTTCATGCACCTGTCGGAGGTCGGTGTGGCGCCCGGCGATACGGTCAGCCGCGGCGACATCCTCGGGCGCACCGGCAATACCGGCCGCTCGACCGGCCCGCACCTCCACTGGGGCATGAAATGGCGCAATCCCTGGAGCCGCGATCGGGCCAGGGATGTCTATATCGACCCCGCCCTGCTGCTGGAGCTTGAGCCCTAGCGTGCAGAGCCGGCCTCGCCCCGGTTCATCCGCAGCACGGTGAAATTGAGCCAGGCCGCAAGGCTTACCCAGGCCAGATAGGGCAGCTGCAGGGCCGCCGCGAGCGGGCTCACCGGCCAGAACAACACCGCCACCAGCACGATCGACAGCCACAGGGCGATCACATTGACCAGACCGAAATCCATCCGCCTCAGGCCGAAGAAGAGCGCCGACCAGCCCGCATTGATCACGAGGCTCAGCCCATAGGCCGCCAGCGCCAGCGCGGCCGCCATGCCCGCCGCCTGCCAGACCAGCCAGCCGGAGACGGCATTGAGCAGGAACAACACGCTCCACACGACCGGGAAGGCCCAGTCCGGCGGCGTCCAGCCCGGCTTGTTGAGCCCCGCATACCACGCCCCCGGCTTGAACACGGCGCCGCTTGAGGCGGCCGCGACATTCAGCAGGAAAAAGAGGCCCAGGGCCGGCAGGCCAGACAGTTCGATCATCCGGTTTTGCCTGTTCTGTTATGGAACACCTGGCAAGCTTCCGGGCCTGCCCCCTCTCCATATAGGCCGTCCTGCCGCCATTTCCGGCAGGCGGGCCGCATCAGCTGCCGCGCACCTGCCGGGTATGGTGAATTTAGGCCTGCCGGATCCGGAAAATTCACGCCTGCGCCTGCGCGACTTCGTTACCGTTCATGCGGCATTCTCCGGCGCATGACTCTCTCGATGCCCCTCCGGACAGCGCCCGAGCCGTCGCAGCGGCCTGCCGCCGCCATGTTCTGCATGATCATGGCCTCGGCGGCCGGTCTCGCTGTCATTCCGACGACCTCGTTCGCGAGTCTGGCCTATATCCATGTCTCGCGCGCCGACATGCTGGCCCTGCTGATCGTGACCCTGATCGTCGCCGGATCGATTGCCTGCCTGGCAATCCAGCATGACGGGCAGGTGCGGATGCTCGAGGATGCCGTGCCCACAGACCCGCTGACGGGTCTCATCAGCCCGCATCACCTCGCCCTCTCACTGAAGCAGGCCGCCGCGACGGGCGCCGCCGGCGAGCCGGAAAGCAGCGTCATCGTCTTCGAGATCGATCATCTCGACAGGATCCGCAACGCCTCCGGCCACGGCTTTGGCGATCTTGTGATCCGCTGGGTTGCCGCCTTCACCTTTGCCCGGCTGCGTTCGCCTTTCGACCGGCTCGCCCGGATCGAGGACGGGTTGTTCATTGCGGTTCTCTCTGACACCACGATGGCGCAGGCAGAGATCTTCTCCGGGCGCCTGCTCTCCGATCTGCAGGCCGCATCGGACCAGCTCAGCGCGAAGGGCCACCGGCTGACCCTGAGTTTCGGGATTGCGCCGCTTGCGTCCCGGCGGCGCTTCGATGAGGCCCGCGACGAGGCGTTCATGGCTCTCTACGAGGCCCGCCGCTTCGGACGCAACCAGGTGCGGTCACGCTATTCGGGCGTCCTGTTCGGCGAATCGGTCAGCTGATCCGCCATCCCGGAAACACCGAAGGGGTTATCCGGAGCCCGGTCAATCCGCTTACGGAATGAGCACGCTTGCCCCCACTGTCCCGCCCGCCTCCAGCGCGCGGTGCGCGTCCGCCACATCCGCCAGCCCGTAACGCTGGCCGATCTCGGCCCTGAACACGCCGTCGGCCAGCGCCGAGAACAGATGCTCCGCCCCACGCTGCAGGGCGCCCGGCGGCTGCAGGAACGTGAACAGGCCGGGCCGCGTCATGATCAGCGAGCCCCCCGCGGCCAGCCGCGCCGGGGCGATCGGATCGACCGGGCCGGAGGCATTGCCATAGGTGATGAACCAGCCGCGAGGGGCAAGGCTCGCGAGCGAGGCCTCTGCGGAAATCTTGCCCACACTGTCGAAGGCGACATCGGCGCCCCGGCCGCCCGTCAGCTCCCGGACCTTTTCCGCCACGCCGTCATAGCCGGTGATGACCTCCGCCGCGCCCAGCGCGCGCGCCTTCTCCGCCTTCGCCGCGCCGGAGGTGACCACGATGACCCGTGCCCCGAGATTCGCCGCCCAGGGTGTCAGCACGCTGCCGACCCCGCCCACCGGGGCCCAGATCAGCACGGTATCGTGCGGTTTCACGGGGCGGATCTCGAACAGTAGCATCCAGGCTGTCAGCCCCTTCAGCATCAGCGCGGCGGCCGCCTCCTCGCTCACGCTTTCGGGAAGTTTCACCATCGCCTCCGCCCGGCCGGTATAATGCGTGGCATAGGTGCCGTTGGCGACATAGCCGACCCGGTCGCCGGGCTTCAGCTCCGTCACGTCCGCGCCCACCGCCTCGACAACGCCGGCGCCTTCCGAGCCGAGCGTCGCGGGCAGTTTAACCGGATAGAGCCCCGAGCGCTGATAGGTGTCGATGAAATTGAGCCCCACCGCGCTCTGGCGCACAAGCGCCTCGACCGGCCCCGGCGCGCGCGGTTCCAGCGCCTCCCGGCTCAGCACCTCCGGCCCGCCTGTTTTCTGTATACGGATGGCATAGGGCGCGGCTTCGGTCATTCTGTTTCTCCTGTCTGCGGCGGCAGACAAGCCCAGCCCCGCGCCGGCGTCAAATCTTTTGCGGCCCCCCTCGACTCCTTCGTATGTTCGCTATATGTTCGCGTTTCCACAGCAAGGAGGACGCCATGATCGGCTATGTGACACTGGGCACCCGCGATCTCGCAAGGGCCGAAAAATTCTATGACGCGATCGCCGGGGAGCTTGGCACCCCGCGCATGTTCGCCACCGACACCATGATCGCCTGGGGCACACCGGATGGTCCGGCGGGCCTTGGCATCTGCACCCCGCAGGATGGCCATCCGATGAGCGTCGGCAATGGCGTGATGGTCGCCTTCCAGGCCAGGGACAAGGCGCAGGTCGACCGGCTGCACGCCCTCGCCCTCAGCCTTGGCGGCACCTGCGAAGGCCCGCCCGGCCCCCGCGGCGACACGTTCTATGCCGGCTATTTCCGCGACCTCGACGGCAACAAGCTCAACGCCTTCGTGATGGGCTGAGGCCCGGCGCGGCACAAACCCCTCTCCCTCCGGGAGAGGAGGGGCCCATTGCGAAGCAATGGGAGGTGAGGGCCGCCGGCCTCAGCACCCCGTAAACTTCGCCGGCCGCTTCTCGAGGAAGGCGGCCACGCCCTCCTTATGGTCGGCGGATTTGAAACAGGCCGACAGGGCCGTCACATGCGCAGCCATGTGATCGGCCACGTCCCGCTCCAGCCCCTTCCAAACCAGTTCCTTCATCCGCCGGATGGAGAAGGGCGAGGAGGCCAGATAGCGCCGCGCTTCGGCGCGGGCCGCCTCCATCAGCCCGTCGGGCTCCACCACCGCATTCGCATAGCCGATGCTGAGCGCCTCCTCCGCTTCGAGGAAAGCGCCGGAATAAAGCAGCCGCAGCGCCCGGCCCGGCCCGATGATTCGCGGCAGGAGCCAGCTGCCCGCGCCGGTATCCGGCACCAGCCCGCGATGCGCAAAATTCCAGGCAAAGCGCGCCCGCGGCGTGATCAGGCGCACATCGCACTGGCTGGAGAATTCCGCGCCCATGCCGACGGCATAACCGTCAATCGCGCCGATCACCGGCTTCGGGCAGGCGACCAGCGGCCACCAGACATCGCCCTCATGCGCCGCGCCGCGCACGCCGCGCGTCTCGCCGGGAATGGTGGAGAGGTCCGACAGGTCGGTGCCCGCGCAGAAGCCGCCGCCCGAGCCGGTGACGATCAGCACCCGGATCCTGTCATCCGCACCCGCCTCCCTGACCGCCCCGATAAAGGCCGCGAGCATCGCATAGGTCATCGCCCCGCGCTTCTCCGGCCGGTCGATGGTCAGCACCGCGAGGCCGTCCTCCTCCCGCGCCAGCCTGATATGATGCGCCGTCATCGCCTGCTCCCATTATCTCGCTTGGCCCTGAACACTGAAACCCGGCCCGGCGCCGGCGGCAAGGCCTTCCCCGGCGGCCCGGCTTGCCAGACGGGCCCGCCTGTCGCAGCTTTCGCCAGGACCGGGAGGCCCGCATGCCAGACTTCCGCATCATCGAGGCCGGCGAGGCGCAGATCCGCGTTGCGCTCGAAGGCTCGGGCCCGCTCG
>DAIRTA010000167.1:0-5060 GCA_036804125.1 Hyphomonas sp. | reverse complement strand
CTCTGGGTCAATGTCCCGGTATAAGACCGGGAGGATGAAGCCATGAAAGCTGCGGTGATGCGCGCGCCGAACGCGCCCTTGTCGATCGAGGAGGTCAGCGTCTCCAAGCCGGGGCCGCGGGAAGTCCTTGTCCGGCTGAAGGCGGTCGGCGTGTGCCATTCGGATGTGCATTTCTGGACCGGGGATTTCCCGGCCGAGCTGCCGGTGATCCTCGGGCATGAAAGCGCCGGCGTGGTCGAGGAGGTCGGCTCGATGGTCTCGGCGGTGAAGCCGGGCGACCATGTGATCTCGATCCTCTCGCCCTTCTGCGGCACCTGCGAATACTGCCTCACGGGGCATATGTCCGTATGCCACACTGTCAACCGCGAGCACTTCCAGCGCGCGCCGACCGAGGCGCCGCGCCTCGCCATCGGCAAGGAGAAGGTCGGCCAGTTCCTCAACCTCTCTTCCTTTGCCGAGCAGATCCTCGTGCATGAGAACACGCTCTGCCCGATCGACCGGGACATGCCGCTCGACCGGGCCTGCCTGATCGGGTGCGGTGTGATTACCGGGGTTGGCTCGGTGTTCCACGCGGCCGGTGTCGAGCCGGGCTCGACCGTCGCCGTGCTCGGCTGCGGCGGGGTTGGCCTCGCCGCCATCAATGGCGCCGCGATTGCCGGGGCAAGCCGCATCATCGCGGTCGATCTTTCCGACGAAAAGCTGCAGATGGCTGTGCGCTTCGGCGCGACCGACACGGTCAATCCGGGCAAGGTCAATGCCATCGATGCGGTCAAGGAACTGACCCGCGGGGGCGTGCATTACAGTTTCGAATGCGTCGGCCTGAAGCAGACCGCCGAACAAGCCTATCATATGCTCCGCCCGCGAGGCGTCGCGACCGTGATCGGCATGATCAAGCCGGGCGTTATGATCGAGGTGCCCGGCATCGAGTTGCTGGTGACCGAGAAACGCCTGCAGGGGGCGGTGATGGGATCGAACCGTTTCCGGATCGATTTCCCGCGACTGATCGAGCTTTACCGGCAGGGCCGCCTCCACCTCGATGATCTGATCTCGGATCGTATCGGGCTGGACGGGATTACCGGCGCAATGGAGAAGCTGAAGCAGGGCCAAGGGTCAGTGGCCCGCCAGGTGGTTGTGTTCAATTGATTGCCGCGAGGCAGGCGGGCCGCTAAAGAGGGCGGCTTCAGCGCCGGAGCCCCCGCATGACAGCCCGATTGCCCAAACCCAAACGCAGTTTCCTGCAGCGATTGATGCGCCGCGTGATCTACAAGAATTACGGGCGCAACCTTCTCTACCAGCTGCAGCTGCGCGCGCTGAATGAAGCGGCTGATTATGTCCAGGCGAACATGCCTGAAGCCATGATCTTCGAGACCTATGGCGCCTATATCGCGCACCTCGTGGATAAGGCGCAAAGGGACGGACTGTTCCTCGAATTCGGGGTGGCCGGGGGCAATTCCATTCGCCTGATTGCCGCGCGCGCACCCGGCGAGGTGCATGGCTTTGACAGTTTCGAGGGGCTTCCGGAGGACTGGTCGGGACATCTTGAATCGCGCGGCGCCTTCAGCCAGCAGCAGAAACTGCCGACTGTTCCGGGAAATGTGCGCCTTCATGTCGGCTGGTTCGAGGACACCCTGCCCGGATTCCTTGATCAGAACACCGGAGCCGTCAGCTTCCTGCATATCGACTGCGACCTGTATGCGGGGACCCGCTATATCCTTGACGCTCTCCGTGACCGGATCATTCCGGGAACGGTCATCCTTTTTGATGAGTATTTCAATTATCCGAGCTGGCGCCATCATGAATTCAAGGCCTGGCAGGAATTTGTCAGCGCGCAGAATGTGAAATACAAATACCTCGCGCTGACAGCCGTGGATGGCTGTGTGGCCGTAAGGGTCGAGGCCATAGGCTAGAGGCCCTTGCCCACAGCCTCTTCGAGGCGGGAATAACCCTGATCCTCAAGGATCGCGGCGAGGCCCGCAGCGATTTCCCCGGCCAATCCGGGCCCGGAATAAACGAGCATGGAATAAAGCTGGACGGCGCTGGCCCCGGCGCAGATCTTGGCATAGGCGTCCGCACCGGTTGCAATCCCGCCGGCGCCGATCAGATCGAAGGCGCCGTCAAGGCGGCGGGCAAAAGCGGCAAGGACTTGTGTAGAGGGCTGCATCAGCGGCGCCCCCGACAGGCCGCCGGCTTCAGCCCTGTGGCGGCTCGAAAGGCTTTGCGGCCGGGCGAGCGTTGTGTTGGAAATGATCAGGCCGGAGAGCCATTTGCCTTGCTTGTGAAGGACGCCGCAGATGTCGCCGATAGCTTCGTTGTCAAGATCCGGGGCGAGCTTCAGGAAAACCGGCTTCTGCTTCCGGTCCGCATCGGCCGTCCGCATAAGGAGTTCGGCCAGAGCCGCGCGGTCCTGAAGGCCGCGCAGGCCCGGCGTGTTGGGCGAGGAGACATTGATCGTGATATAATCGGCATACGGCGCAACGGCTTCGATGCCGGTGACATAGTCGGCGATCCGGTCTTCTGAATCCTTGTTGGCTCCGACATTCGCCCCGATGGGGGCTAAGCCTTTATAACGCGCAAGCCGCCGCACGAAATAATCAAGGCCATTATTATTGAAGCCCATGCGATTGATAACGGCGCGGTCTTCCCTCAGGCGGAACAGGCGCGGCGGCGGGTTTCCCGGCTGCGGGCGCGGCGTGACCGTTCCGCATTCGACAAAGCCAAAACCAAACCGCGCGATCGCGCCGGGAACATCGCAATTCTTGTCAAACCCCGCCGCGAGGCCAACCGGCGAAGACAGGGACAGACCGGACTGGCGGAGCGTGATGGCGAGCGAGGTGGGCGGCTCCGGCGCCCTTGGCGGCACTCCGATACCCGTCTTCAGCAGACGGAGGGTTAGCTCATGCGCGGCCTCGGGCGGCAGGCGGCCGAGCGCGCGGGCACCGAGTTCAGCAACAAGCATGGGGGCCAGCCGGCAGGATCAGACGGTTCCCGGTGTCGGGCTCATCGGGCGCGACACGGTCCAGGTGCCCCCGTCTCCCTGACAGGCCGCGAGGCGCCCGCCTTCCTGGCCGGGCAGGCGATAACTGACATCCCGGCAGAGCACGGAAACACGAACCGGCGGCGGCTCGGCATAGGCGCGCACCAAGCCGGCCTCGTCCACTGGGCGGAACGACACGGCTATCTGATCCGGTTGCGCGGTCCTGAGATCGACCGTGCGTTCGATCGTGATCATCAGGCTGCGCCCGTCCGGTGTGGCCATCGCGCTGCCGGAGCCATCAGGCGCCTCGCCGAGCAGGGCGCGGATCTCGCTTCGCACCGGCGCAAGTTCGGGATCGCTGATCACGGTCGCTGCCGTTCGCTTCACGCGTTCGGCGAGAAATACATCGACAGCATGGGGATCAAGCATGGCGCTTGCCCCCATCATCGGTCTGACCACGGCCTGGCCGGCGCTTAGCGCCGGCGGGGGCGTGCGCGTGACAGTCTCGGCGGACTGGAAGGCCGCGGGCTTCAGCGTCGGGCCGGAGCGCGGCAGAACCGGCCGGGCCGGCGGTGCGGCGGGAACAGCGGCCATGACCGGGCCCTCCCGGCCGGCCCGCGCAGTAGAAAGCCGGGCGGCTTCGGCCTCGGCGAGACGCCGGGCTTCATCCTCGGCGCGGCGGGCGGCCGCAACTGCCTCGGCATTCCGGCGCGCTTCGGCCGCGGCGAGCCGGGTCGCTTCGGCTTCCGCCGCGCGTTGGGTCTCGATCTCGGCGAGGCGGCGCTCTTCGGCGGCGCGCGCCGCACGCTCGGCTTCGAGCTCAGCCTGGCGCCGGGCTTCGGCCTCGGCCGCGACTCGGCGGGCTTCGGCTTCAGCAGCGGCCCGGGCCTCAATCTCGGCGAGGCGCCGGGTCTCGGCTTCAACGAGCCGCTGCTGTTCGGCCATGGCCGCGGCCGCACGGTCGGCCTCGATGGCGGCAAGGCGCCCGGCCTCGGCGCGGGCGGCGGCTTCGGCGGCCTGTGCATCGGCCAGGCGCTGCGCTTCGAGCGCAGCCGCCCGCTCGGCTTCCACCGCCGCGAGGCGCTGGCGTTCGGCCTCCTCCGAGGCTGATGCCGCGCCGGCAATCTGGCGTTCGCGATCGGCAGCTTCGGCCTGGGCGATCGCCTCGGCGGCGCGCTCTCCGGCCTCGATCTCGGCGAGTCTCAGGCGCTCGGCTTCTGTCGCCTCCCAGGCGGTGATCCGGGCGTTCAGGTAATCGGCCACACCGGCATAATCGAACCAGGGCTGGGGCTCTGCCCCTGCAGGCAGGGTGGCCGCCGCGAGCGCGCCGGCCGAGACGGCGGACGAGGGGCCCGGCGCAAGCCCGGCTTCGCTGAGCGGACCGGCTTCGTCATCATCGCCGGCCGGGCCGCTGCCGCGCAGGGCATTCTCGGCGGCAATGATCGAAAGGCCCGCAAGGCCGAGGATGGCGATGCCGGCAAAGGCGACCTGGCTGATCTCGCCGAAACGCGAGCCGGGCTTTTCCCGCCGCGCGCCGGACGGGCCGCCGCCATTTCCCGCACCGTTTCCGCCGCCACTGCCTTGGCCAGGCGCCTTGACGGCGGGCGAGACAAGCGCCGCCCCGGCGGCCGGAATGACGCCAGAAGGCGCCGGGCGCGGCGAACGCGGCCGGGTGCGCGCCTCGCGGACCTCTTCGCGCACATCAATGCCGGAAAGGATCGAAAGGGTCGATTGCGGGCGCACCGGATCGCGCGCCTTAAGCCGGGCGCGGAACGGCATGTTGAGCAGGGCGCGCTCTTCCGCCAGGCGGCCGGTCTCCTCGGCCGCGCGCACGGCTTCGCGCAGGCTTTCCGGCAGCGGCGGCGCGGCGGGCGCCCTCTCCTGCGGTGAATTGAGCTCCATCGACATCCTCAACGCCCCTCAAGCCGGCCAGACGGGCTCTCCCCGACGGTTAAGACTCTTTTTACCATACACCGCCGCAGGCGGGAAACCAGCCCGGACAGGGCCGGCGCCGCCTTGTCAGGCTCCGGACGGCACCTTAAGGCAACACTTCCGGGCCGCGGCCTTAATTTTTTGCAGGATTTGC
>DAIRTA010000166.1:0-5098 GCA_036804125.1 Hyphomonas sp. | reverse complement strand
TCTGTGATGGTCAGGATTGTCCTTCAGGGCGAGGACCGCGCCTGCAAACTGATCGTCCGCCCCGACTGGGACCGCATAGCCGAACCCATGATCTGACACCCAGCGGCCGATATCGCCCTCAGGGTCCCCGACCATGATCACGGGCCGCCCAGCCGCCGCAATGCCGTAGACCTTGCTCGGAAGGATCAGGCCTTCAAGCTCGGGCTTTAGCGAGACCCAGTGAACATCGGCCGCAGACAGGGAGAGGGCGAGGCTCTCTCTCGGCTGATAAGGCCGCGTCAGGATCGACGAGAGGCCGCGCCGGGACGCTTCCGCCTCGAGCTGTGCCCGGAGATGACCGCCGCCCGTGAAGAGGAACCGGATGTCCTCCCGGTCTCTCAGGCGCTCTGCCGCATCGAGGAAGGTCGCAAGGTCATGGGCGCGCCCGAGATTGCCG
Organism: Hyphomonas sp.; assembly: GCA_036804125.1. Lineage (GTDB taxonomy): Bacteria > Pseudomonadota > Alphaproteobacteria > Caulobacterales > Hyphomonadaceae > Hyphomonas. The sequence continues at coordinate 4,662 of DAIRTA010000166.1, read as the reverse complement.
GAATACCCGACGACGAAATCATCCTCTGAAAGGCCCCAGCTGCCCCGCAGCGCATTGCCGCGCCGCTCGACCGGACGGATCGCCGCGTCATCGCAAAAGTTTTCGAGGATGGTTATGCGCGCCTCTCTCACCCCCATGGCCGTGAGGCGCGCCGCCATGGCCGGGCCGATGGCGATATTCATGTCAGCCGACCGGACGCTCCGGTTACGGAGATATTTGAGAAAGGCGCCGAAGGGGGAGCGCGCAAGCGGCACGCCGAGCTCTGCCGCTGTTTCCGGAAAGATGTCCTGGAGCCAGTTGATGACCCGCGCGCCCTTCAGCCGGGCGGCCGGGCCGAGCAGGTTCGAGAGGAGGGGCGGATCGGTCTTGATGACGACAAGGCTGCCGCGCCTTGCAGACGCCAGGACGCTGAAGAAGCTCGCCAGATAGAAAGACAGGTAATCAACAAGCCGGCCCGGCAGGAAGGCGCGGCCGAACCGTGTGGTTGCCACGCGGATGATATCGACGCCGTCAATGCGTTCCCGGGCGGGAAACCGGCTCGACGGATCGTCATATCCCATCCGGGAGGTGATGACACGGACGCTCCGGCCCGTCTGAGCAAGACCGGCCGCAACATCGGTCAGGATCTGCGCGGTGGCGCTGTGGTCGGGAAAATAGAAGCGGTTGACGAAAAGGACATCCGGGCGCCGCGTCATCGGCCACCCTTGTCTTGCCGGCGCAGGGCCTGCGCCCGGCCGCGAAGGTGCAGGGCGAGCTGCGGATAGAGGCCGGCCGCCACGCCGCCGAGATTTGCCGCAAGGTCTGCCGCCGAGACTTCGCGGCCTGTGAAGGTCTGGCCGAGCTCCAGGCCGGCGCCCAGAAACAGGAGAAGAAGGATGATCCAGCGCAGCCTCAGCCCGGGAAAGCCGGCGGCGGCGAGCGGGGTCATGAAGAAGAAGGCAAGGAAATGCCCGAGCCTGGGATCCGGGCTCTGCGCAAACACGCCAAGGTCGGTCCCCGGAGGGGCAAGGATCAGGACTGAGAGGACGGCGAGCGTGACGATGAAGCCGAGGGCGCAGGAAAACTGAATTATCCGGGTCAAAGATCACTTCGCTATGGCTTGCTGCAGCAGCTCACTGTATCCGATAGAATTGAGTGCGGGGCAACCGCAGGATGCTTTCGCGCAGGCCGGTTGACAGAGAAAACAGGACGCAGACATGACACATGACAGAACCGCGCTGATTACCGGCGTGACCGGACAGGACGGTGCCTATCTGGCAAGGCTGCTGCTTGCCAAGGGCTATATCGTACACGGCATAAAGCGCAGGTCATCAAGCTTCAATACCGGACGGATCGAGGACATCTATCAGGACCCGCATCATACCGACCCGCGTCTCGTGCTGCATTACGGGGACATGACGGATGCCACCAACCTCATCCGGATCGTCCAGGAGACGCGGCCCGACGAGATCTACAACCTTGCGGCCCAGAGCCATGTCCAGGTGAGTTTCGAAACCCCGGAATACACCGCCAATTCTGACGCCATCGGCACGCTCCGCCTGCTGGAAGCCATGCGTATTCTGGGCATGGAAAAATCCTGCCGTTTCTACCAGGCGTCCACGTCCGAGCTCTACGGCCTCGTCCAGGAGGTGCCGCAGTCGGAAACAACGCCGTTCTATCCGCGCTCGCCCTATGCGGCCGCCAAGCTCTATGCCTACTGGATCACCGTCAACTACCGCGAGGCTTACGGAATGCACGCCTCCAACGGGATCCTCTTCAATCATGAAAGCCCGCTGCGCGGAGAGACGTTTGTGACGCGCAAGATTACCCGCGCGGCGGCTGCCATCCGGCTCGGCCGGCAGGAGCGGCTTTATCTGGGCAATCTCGACGCGCAGCGCGACTGGGGGCATGCAAAGGAATATGTCGAAGGCATGTGGCTGATGCTGCAGCAGGACACGCCTGATGACTATGTCCTTGCGACCGGCGAGACGACACAGGTGCGCACTTTCGTGGAGTGGGCTTTCGAGGATGCCGGTTTTGCCTTGGAATGGCGGGGCAGCGGCGCGGACGAGAAGGGCTATTGTGCCAGCTCAGGTCGCTGTCTGGTCGAAGTCGATCCGCGCTATTTCCGTCCGACAGAGGTGGACCTCCTGCTGGGCGATCCGTCAAAGGCTCGTGACCGGCTTGGCTGGACCCACAAAACCTCCGTGCGCGAGCTTGCCCGCGAAATGGTCACCGAAGATATCGGGATCATGAGAACACAGCCGGTCATGCACGGTGCCTGACATGTACGCCCTCGCAGGAAAACGCATATGGGTCGCAGGGCATGGCGGTATGGTCGGCAGCGCCGTCATGCGCCGTCTCTCAGATGAGGACTGCGAAGTCATCACGGCAGGCCGCAAGGATGTTGATCTCATCCGCCAGGCCGACGTCGAGGCATTCCTGACGGCGGCGCGCCCGGACATCATCGTCATGGCGGCGGCAAAGGTCGGCGGCATCCTCGCCAATGACAGCTTTCCGGCCGACTTTCTGTACGACAATCTGATGATCGAGGCGAATGTGACCGCCGGCGCGCACAAGGCCGGCGTCGACCGGATGCTGTTTCTCGGCTCTTCCTGCATCTATCCGAGGCTCGCCCAGCAGCCGATCCGCGAGGAAGCGCTCCTCACCGGACCGCTCGAGCCCACCAATGAATGGTATGCGGTCGCCAAGATTGCTGGCATCAAGCTCGCCCAGGCCTACCGTCGCCAGTACGGGCGCGACTATATTTCGGCGATGCCGACCAATCTTTACGGGCCCGGCGACAATTTTGACCTTCAGTCAAGCCATGTGCTGCCGGCCCTGATCCGGAAGGTCCATGAGGCGAAACTGGCCGGCGCGCCCTCGATAACGATCTGGGGGAGCGGTACGCCCATGCGCGAGTTCCTTCATGCGGATGACTGCGCCGATGCGCTTGTCTTTCTCTTGAAGAATTATTCCGGACACGACCATGTAAATGTCGGGTCAGGCACGGACATAAGCATCCTCGGCCTCGCCCGTCTTGTCTGCCATGTGCTGGGCTATGCCGGGGAAATCGAGCATGACCTCACCAAACCTGACGGCACGCCCCGCAAGCTGATGTCAGCAGGCAAGTTGCAGGCGATGGGCTGGGCCCCGTCTATATCCCTTGAGGACGGCGTCGCCGCGACCTATCAGTGGTTTCTCGATCAAGGGCCCGCAAGCCCGGCCGCCTAACGCGATCCATGTCCGGTCAGGACGACCCGGAAGGTGTTGATGACGATCAGGACATCCAGCCAGAGCGAGAAATTCTTCACATAGAAGAAATCATACTGAAGCTTGGATGTGACATCGTCCACGGTCGTCACATGACCCTGCTTGACCTGGGCCCAGCCGGTCAGGCCCGGCCGGACGATGTGCCGGTAGCGATAGAACGGGATCTGCTGCTCATACCATTCAGACAGCCGGATTGTCTCCGGCCGGGGACCGATCCAGCTCATCTCGCCTTTGAGGATATTGATGATCTGTGGCAGCTCGTCGATCCGGGAGCGCCGGATCAGGCGTCCGATGGCGGTGATCCTCTGATCGTCGGACAGCGTCATGTCGGAGGATACGCTCGTATCGGCCTCAGCCATGCGCATCGACCGGAACTTGTACATGGTGAAGGACTTGCCGCGGTAACCCATCCGCTCCTGGCGGAATATGGCCGGTCCGGCCGAGGTCATGCGAATAAGGAGCGCGATCACCAGCATCAGCGGCGCAAGAAAGACCAGCGCGCAGAGCGCCGCGACAAAATCGAGATAGAACTTTGCCGGGGCGTAGATGCTGTCGGGCGCCAGATGGCCGAACGTGTTCTCTGACAGGTGCTTGATTTCGACCTTGCCAACCAGCGATTCCCTGAGCTGGCGGGCATTGAAGACGCGCCGGCCGGAGATCGCCTCCTCCGCGATGCACCGCTCCCAGTCCTGGCTGAGGGAAGGCGATCTGAGGTCGGCGACGAGCGGCACATCGGGCATGTCCGCGATATCTTCCGGCGACTGGACACGCATCCAGTTGATCCAGGAAAGCCTTGTCAGCTCGTCCGTGGCCCCGCCCGGAATGAACGCGAAGCTTGCCCGCTTCGCCCGCGCCGCGAGCGCGCCCAAGAGGAACATGAAGCATACGACGAGGCCGAAGCTGATGGCAAATTCGTACCGGCTGAAATCAAGCCTGAGCGCGAAAAACAGCGCTGTGACGGAAAGGTAGGAGACGGCGAAGGCGGGCAATGTGTTGAGCAGCGCGGCCGTGCCGGGGAGGCTTGTGACCTTGCGGTATATCAGGAGGCCGAGCAGGACGGCGAGGCTGGTGCCGACCGTTGTCGCATCGGCGCCGGCAAATTCGGTCTGCGGCTGGAGATACATCCGGCGCAGGAGGGCTGCGCCCAGCACGCCGCACAGGAGCGCGCCGATCAGTTGAAGCCGGGCGCTGTTGAGGACCGCGCCAAGCCGGTGCTCGAACAGGAAATCGCGCCGATGGATCGGGTCAGACGCAACATGATGGAAATTCATGTCCGGTCTCCGGGTCTGACGGGGACGAGATGGGCGGAATTGGCGGGCAGGGTGACTTCAATTGACCGGCTCGCGGTCTTGAGGAGAAGCGAGATCCGCTCGGCGTCGGGGAGCGCAACCACCTGGCCGATCCAGTCGT
>DAIRTA010000165.1:0-5119 GCA_036804125.1 Hyphomonas sp. | reverse complement strand
AGCGCATTGACCGCCGCGACGATCTCCTCCTGCACATCCGGCACGGTCCGGCATTCCCGGACGGGAATGCCGACCGGCTCCAGGAATTGCGCGATCTGCTGCAGGTTGATGTCGCGTGTGCGCCCGGAGAGAAGCTCGTCCCCGATCAGCAGCACGGCAGCGGTCGGCTGGGTCATTCAGTCCGCCTTGAGGGCGTCATAGACCAGGCGGGCCGATTCCGAGCGCGCATCGAGCGGCGGGCCGCCGGCGCCAAGGCGCTGCACCATCCCGACGAAATAGAGCCGGTTCACCGGATCGACCCAGAACCATGTGCCTGCCGCCCCGCCCCACATGAAACTGCCCTCGGGTATGCCCACGCCGGAGGCGTCGCTGTCGACAACGACACCGACATTCAGGCCAAAGCCGCCACCGGCCCGGTTCGTGCCCAGCGTGCCGTCAATGCCCGTATACCGGCCTTCCGGCAGGACGTTGGTCGCCATCATGCGCACGGTCTCCGGCTGCAGGATCCGCACGCCGTCAAGCTCGCCCTCATTGGCCAGCATCGCGGCAAAGCGGGCATAATCCTCCATCGTGCCGACAAGGCCATGCCCGCCCGCCTCGAAGGCAATGGTGGTCTGACGGAACTGCGTTTCCGGCGAATCGGTGGGCACAAGGCCAAGCGTGTCCCCGCCCCACACAAAGACATCGGCAAACCGCTCCAGCTTGCCCTCCGGCACGAAGAAGGCCGTGTCGGTCATGCCCAGCGGGTCGAACAGGCGCGCCTTGAGGAAATCGCCGAAACTCTGGCCGGAGAGCCGCTCAACCATCGCGCCCTGAAGGTCGACCGCGATGGAATAGTCCCAGGTCACACCCGGCTGGTGCAGCAGCGGGATCGCCGCAACCCGGTTGATCAGGTCCTGCATGTCAGCCGCGCCCAGCACCTGCGCCGCCCGAAATTGGTCGTTGACGGGATCGCCAGCGCGCAAGCCATAGCCGAACCCGGCCGTGTGGCTCATCAGCTCCCGGATCGTGGGAGGCCGGCTGGCCGGCACGAGCACGGGCTCGCCGGCCTCATCCACGCCGCTGAGGACCTGCAGTCCCTCAAATTCCGGCAAGTATTTCGTGATCGGCTCATCAAGGGCGAACCGGCCCTCCTCCCACAGCATCAGCATCGCCACGCCGGTGACCGGCTTGGTCATCGAATAGAGCCGGTAGATCGTGTCGTCTTCCAGCGGAGCGCCATCGGCGGCGCGGCGGATGCCGGCGCGCAGGTCGCTGACGGTCTCGCCGTCCTGCACAAGCCGGATCGCGATGCCCTTTACCTGCCCGTCTGCCACATATTGCGCCATTCGCGCCTCGAGCGCCGCGATACCCTCCGGCTCGAACCGGACGGCGCCCTGCGGCGGAACGGCGAGCGACAGGGGCTGAGGCGCGGGCGGCGCCGGGGGCGGCGCGCCAGCACAGGCGCCCAGCAGAACGGCCAGGCCCAGGGCTGCCGGTCGTGCCAGTCTCGCTATCAGGTGCATGCGCAGGCCTCCCCTTTCTGTTCGCTGCCGTTACTGGCAGCCCGGCCGGGCTTCGGCAAGACTGCCGCCAAGACAGGCCCGATCAGGCTGGAAACCGGCGCGCACACCTGCCATATAGAGGCCATGACCGATACCGACCTGCTCCTGCCGATGCGCACCGGCGAGATCCGCATTCACGATGCGGAAGGCTTCGAAGGCATGCGCCGCGCCGGGCGGCTTGTCGCCGAATGCCTCGACATGCTGGTGGCGGAGGTGAAACCGGGGGTGACGACCGATCATCTGGACCGGCTGGTCTATGATTTCGTTCGCGATCATGGCGCGGTGTCGGCCACGATCGGCTATCGCGGCTATCGCCATGCCTCCTGCATCTCGGTCAATCATGTCATCTGCCATGGTATCCCCGGCCCCAAGGCCCTGAAAGAGGGCGACATCGCCAATATCGACGTGACCCTCATCCTCGATGGCTGGCATGGCGACCACAGCCGTATGTATGGTGTCGGCGAGGTCAAACGGAAGGCCGAACGGCTGATGGAAGTGACCTATGAGGCGCTGATGGCCGGGATCGCAGCGGTCCGGCCCGGCGCGCGCTTCGGCGATATCGGCGCCGCCATCAGCGAGGTCGCGCGGCTGAACCGGCTGTCCGTGGTGGATGAATTCTGCGGCCACGGCCTCGGCCGGCTGTTCCATGACGAGCCCAATGTCGTGCATTCATCGCGCGCCGGCACCGGCCCGGAAATCAGGACCGGCATGTTCTTCACCATCGAGCCGATGCTCAATATCGGCCGCAAGGACGCCGCCATCCTGCCCGATGGCTGGACGGCCGTGACGCGCGACCGCCAGCTTTCGGCCCAGTTCGAGCACTCCATCGGCGTCACCGAGACCGGCGCCGAGATCTTCAGCGCCTCCCCGAAAGGCTGGCACGAACCCTACAAGGTGCAGCGCGCCTGACGCCCCTTCCGCATATCGCGGCCGGTTGATGCCCCAGGGCGGGGACAAGGCATCGCCCAATCCCCGCTTTCCCGGCCCGTTCCCGGCCTGCGCGCATATTTTTCCGTATCGCAGGCGCCAGCCGCACCGGCATTCGGGGCCATAGAGTCCCGTTCTGTTTCAGAGGGTTGCGCCGTGTCCGGCGCCCTTCGCCGCCTTGCGGCGTCCGCAAGGCTGAAGATTCCTTCGCTTTTCCAATCCGACCGGCCTTTTACCGGGGCCATACTCCTGCGCGAGACCGGGGCCATTCCCGGCCTCAGGGTCAGGACGGCGCCGCCGGAAAGGAGGAGAGCGTCAGGACGCCGTCACTGCGGATGGGATCAGGCTCCGGGACGCCGGGGACCCGCGTCCCCCCTCTAGTAGAGTAACAACCCGTCCCCGGACGATCAGGGCCAAAGGCCCCATCCGCAGGACCTTCATCGCCGCAACACCGGACGGGCGCGCCCTGTCCGGCCTTTCGTGCTGGCGCCGCCAACTCCCCCCTCGCCCGGCGGCGCATCCTTCGCTACCACAGGCCGGATGAATGACACGCCCCCTCCCCACTGGCAGGGCCATCGCGAACGCCTGCGCGGCAAGCTCGCCCGGCGCGGCGCCGGCGCGCTCGATGATTATGAAATCCTCGAACTGCTGCTGATGGCGTTCATTCCCCGCCGCGATGTGAAGCCCATCGCCAAGGCCCTCCTCGCCCGTTTCGGCAGCCTGTCCGGCCTGCTTGCGGCCCCGGTCGGCGATCTGGTCAAGGTTGACGGGGTCGGCGAGACGGCTGCAGCCTATCTCAAGGCCGTCGCCGAGCTGTCCAGCCGCGCGGCCCGCGAACAGGTTGGCCGGCGCGAGGTGATTTCCTCCTGGTCGGCGCTGATCGCCTATGTGCGCACCGAGATGCAGCACGAGAAGCGCGAGCAGTTCCGCGTGCTCTTCCTCGACCGCAAGAACGGCCTCATCGCCGACGAGATCCTCGGCCAGGGCACGGTGGACCATGCGCCCGTCTATCCGCGCGAAATCGCCCGCCGGGCGCTCGAACACCATGCCTCCAGCCTGATCCTCGTGCACAACCACCCTTCCGGCGACACCAAGCCCTCCCAGGCCGATATCGCGGTCACGCGCGAGATCATCGATGCGCTGACCCCGCTGGAGATCACCGTTCATGACCATCTGATCGCTGGAACCGGCGGCGTTTTCAGCTTCAAATCGGCCGGACTGATCTGAGCCGTCGCGTATTTCCCTTAGGACAAGGCTTGCAGCCGGGCGCCAGCCCGCTACCGTCACCAATCACAGACGGCGCCGCAAGACGCGCCGCATCAGGCCAGTTGAGGGAGGCAGGATCGCATGTCGGCAGGCAGCGCAACAGAGACGGCCGGGCATGGCTACCAGCATGGCTTCGGCTCCTTCGGTTACCGCACCTATGTCCTGCTGACGCTGACGGTCGTCTACACCTTCAATTTCATCGACCGGATCCTGATCAGTGTCGTTGGCGGGCCGATCATCGAGGAATTCGGGCTTACCAACCTCCAGTTCGGCATCCTTTCGGGTATCGGCTTTGCCCTCTTCTACACCCTCATGGGCATCCCGATCGCGAGCTTTTCGGAGCGCCACAACCGTGTGCGCATCATTGGCGTCTGCGTGGTGCTGTGGTCGATCGCGACCGTGCTCTGCGGTTTCGCCGTGGGCTTCGTCACGCTGCTGATCTTCCGCCTGCTGGTCGGCGTCGGCGAGGCCGGGTGCACACCGCCCGCCAACTCCCTGATCAGCGATTACTACAAGCCGGTGGCCCGCCCGACAGCGCTCGGCATCTATGCCATGGGCATTACCGCCGGCGGGGTCATGGCGCAGGTCTTCGGCGGCTGGATCGTGCAGAATTTCACCTGGCGCGAAGCCTTCATCTATGTCGGCGCGCCCGGCGTCCTGATCGGCTTTCTCGTGCTGGCCACCATAAAGGAGCCGCCGCGCGGCTATACCGAACCGCCGGGGCGAAAGATTCTCGAAAAGCTGCCCTTCCGCGACGCGGTGAAGGAGATCTTCAGCAAGCAGACCTTCATCGTCCTGTCGATCGCGGCGACCCTGCCGGCCTTTGCCGGCTATGCCCTGGTCGGCTTCCAGCCGCTCTATATCCAGTACACCCATGGCTACAGCGCCGGCGAGACGGCGATGTTCTTCATGTCCTTCTTCGGGGTCGCCGGCACGCTTGGCGCCTTCCTGGGCGGCTATATCACCGAGAAGATGACCGTGCGCTCGCCAACGGCGGCGACCTGGGTGCCGGGTGTTGCCTTCCTCATCTGCTTCCCGCTCTACGCGCTCGCCTTCATGGCCGGCGCCGTGCCGCTGATGTTCGTCCTGTTCCTGTTCGCGAACCTGTTCCAGTATTTTTATCTCGGCGCGCAGTACAATATCGCGCAGGCGGTCGTGAATGTCCGGGCCCGCGCCACCGCCGTGGCGATCCTGCTCTTCATCGTCAACCTGATCGGCTATGGTGCCGGCCCGCCGACCATCGGCTGGCTGGCTGATGTGATCACCAACCAGGCGATTGCCAACAGTGATTATGCCGGCATCCTCAACGCCAATTGCAGCGTCTCTGTCGCCACGGCCGGCGAGGAACTGGCCGCCGCCTGCCGGGAACTCAAGGGCACGGG
>DAIRTA010000164.1:0-5131 GCA_036804125.1 Hyphomonas sp. | reverse complement strand
TCACCACCACCGTATTGCCGGCATCGACCAGCTCATGCAGCACTTCGAGCAGCTTCCTTACATCCTCGAAATGCAGTCCCGTCGTCGGCTCGTCGAGGATATACAGTGTACGGCCAGTTGCCCGCTTTGACAGTTCCTTGGCGAGCTTCACCCGCTGGGCCTCGCCGCCCGACAGCGTGGTGGCCTGCTGGCCCACCTTGATATAGCCGAGGCCGACCTGGTTCAGCGTGTCGAGCTTGGAGGCAATAGCCGGCACAGCAGAGAAGAACTTCGCTGCATCCTCCACCGTCATGTCCAGAACATCGGCAATCGACTTGCCCTTGAACAGGACTTCCAGGGTCTCGCGGTTATAGCGTTTGCCCTTGCAGGTCTCGCAGGTGACATAGACATCCGGCAGGAAGTGCATCTCGATCTTGATGACGCCGTCGCCCTGGCACGCCTCGCAGCGCCCGCCCTTAACGTTAAAGCTGAACCGCCCCGGCTGGTAGCCGCGCGCCTTCGCCTCCGGCAGGCCGGCATACCAGTCACGGATCGGCCCGAAGGCCCCGGTATAGGTGGCGGGGTTGGAGCGCGGCGTGCGCCCGATGGGCGACTGGTCGATATCGATCACCTTGTCGAGATGTTGCAGCCCTTCGAGGCTCTCATAGGACGCAGGCGCATCCGAGGCGCCGTTCAGCTTGCGCGCCAGCGCCTTGTACAGCGTCTCGATGATCAGGGTGGACTTGCCGCCACCGGATACACCCGTGATCGCCGTAAACGTCGCCAGCGGGATCGAGGCGGTGACATTCTTCAGATTGTTGCCGGTCGCACCCTTCAGTGTGATGCGGCGTGAGCCCTTCACCACGGGGCGGCGCTTGGGAATAGCAATCTCGCGCGTACCATTGAGATAGTCCGCTGTCAGGCTCTTCCGGTTGGCGATGACCTGCTCCGGCGCCCCCTCGGCAATGATCTGCCCGCCATGCACGCCGGCCGCCGGGCCCATATCGATGACATGGTCGGCGGTGAGGATCGCGTCCTCGTCATGTTCGACCACGATGACGGAGTTTCCAAGATCGCGCAGGCGCTTCAGCGTCTCGAGCAGGCGTTCATTGTCGCGCTGGTGCAGGCCGATGGAGGGCTCATCGAGCACATAGAGCACGCCGGTCAGGCCAGAGCCGATCTGGCTGGCCAGGCGGATGCGCTGGCTTTCCCCGCCGGACAGCGTGCCCGAAGCGCGGTTGAGTGTCAGGTATTCGAGGCCCACATCATTGAGGAAGATCAGCCGGTCATTGATCTCCTTCAGGATGCGCCCGGCGATTTCATTCTGCTGCTTCGTCAGGGATTTGTGCACCCCGCCAAACCACTCGCCCGCCTTGCGGATCGAAAATTCTCCGGCCTGCGAAATATCGAGCCCCGCAATCTTCACGGCGAGCGCCTGCGGCTTCAGGCGTTTGCCGCCGCAATCGGGGCAGGGGGCGGCGGACTGGAACTTGCCGATCTCCTCGCGCACCCAGGCCGAGTCCGTTTCGCGGTAACGCCGGTCAAGATTCGGGATCACGCCCTCGAAGGTCTTCTTGACCTTGTAGCTGCGCATACCGTCATCATAGACGAACTGGATTTCCTCATCCCCGGTTCCGTAAAGGATGATGTCGTGGATCTTTTCCGGCAACTTGTTCCACGGCTTGCCGAGATCGAACCGGTAATGTGCCGAGAGCGCCTGCAGCGTCTGCGTCTGGTAGGGCGAGGTGGATTTCGCCCAGGGCGCAATCGCGCCGTTCAGGAGATCAAGATCCTTGTCCGGAACAATCAGCGCCGGGTCGATCTTCAGCTGTTCGCCAAGGCCATCACAGGTCGGGCAGGCGCCGAAGGGGTTATTGAAGGAGAAGAGGCGCGGCTCGATCTCCGGAATGGAGAAGCCGGACACCGGGCAGGCGAAATTGGCGCTGAAGGTGATCCGCTTCGGCTCGGTCTCGCCCGGCGCAATGTCGGCATATTCAGCCACCGCGATGCCTTGGGCGAGGCCGAGGGCCGTCTCGAAACTCTCCGCCAGGCGCTGTTCCATGCCGGCGCGCACGACGATCCGGTCCACGACCACATCGATGTCATGCTTGAACTTCTTGTCGAGTTTCGGCGGGTCTTCCAGCTCATGGAAGTCGCCGTTCACCTTGACCCGCTGGAACCCGTTCTTGAGCAGTTCGGCGAACTCCTTGCGGAACTCGCCCTTGCGGCCGCGCACCATCGGCGCAAGCAGGTAAAGCCGTGTGCCCTCTTCCAGCGCCATCGTCCGGTCGACCATCTGGCTGACCGTCTGGCTCTCGATCGGCAGGCCGGTGGCGGGTGAATAGGGAATGCCGGCGCGCGCCCAGAGGAGGCGCATATAGTCATAAATCTCGGTGACCGTTCCGACTGTCGAGCGCGGATTGCGGCTTGTGGTCTTCTGCTCGATGGAGATGGCGGGCGAGAGGCCCTCGATACTCTCCACATCCGGCTTCTGCATCAGCTCCAGGAACTGGCGCGCATAGGCGGAGAGCGACTCCACATAGCGCCGTTGGCCCTCGGCATAGATCGTATCGAAGGCGAGGGAGGATTTGCCCGAGCCCGACAGGCCGGTCATCACGACCAGTTGGCCGCGCGGAATATCCACGTCGATATTCTTGAGATTGTGTTCCTTGGCACCGCGCACGCGAATGAAAGGAGATTCGGCCATGGGGTCGCGCTCACTGGGAGGTAAAGTGGGAATAGGTGCTTGGAACTATGTGTGCCGCGAGTCCAGATTGACGACAAGAACAAAATATGAACATCTGTCGACAGGCTGCTTTTTCAGTGCAGCCATACCCGGTGGAATTTATCGCCCGTCAGGCGACAGCTTGCACGGGGCAGCGTACAAGCGTTCGAATCGGTAACGAAACAGAGAAAAAGGAGGTCCTCATGGCGGGCTCAGTCAACAAGGTGATCCTGATCGGGAATCTGGGCGCGGACCCGGAAGTCAAGCAATTCCAGAATGGCGGACAGGTGTGCAATCTGCGCATCGCGACCTCGGAAACCTGGCGTGACAAGGCGACCGGTGAGCGCAAGGAAAAGACCGAATGGCATTCGGTGGCGATCTTCTCCGAAGGCCTCGTGCGTGTGGCGCAGAACTACCTGAAGAAAGGCTCGAAGGTCTATCTTGAAGGAAAGCTCCAGACCCGCAAGTGGCAGGACAAGGATGGGAATGATCGCTACACAACAGAGGTTGTGTTGCAAGGCTATGACGCAACGCTCGTCATGCTCGATGGGCGAGGCGAAGGCGGCAGCCGTGAGGCGGGCTATTCCAGCGGCGGGCGGCAACAGATGAGCGGACCGAAGGAAAGCTTCAACCAGGATCTCGACGACGAGATCCCGTTTTAGGCGGGGGACACATGACCGGCGTTGCCATCCTCCCGCGCCGGGGCCTGATAGTCACCCTCATGGGACTGGCGGCGACGCTGCTGTCGGCTTGCGCAACACCGATCTGCTGCGCTCTGTCGCCGGAGAACAGCGCGCTTGAACAAGCGCTGATCGCTGAAGGTGTGAACCCGGCGACTTCAGCGCTGGTCATCTACCGGCTGGAGGATGAGACGCTCTGGGCCAGCGGCGGCGCGCGTATCCGTGAGCGTTTCACGCCGGCCTCCACCTCGAAAATCCCGCATACGCTGCTGGCCTTGGAAACCGGCGCGGTGACGGGGCCGGAAGAACAGTTCGAATGGGATGGCGAGACGCGCTTCGTGCCCAGTTGGAACGAGGACCAGGATTTCGCCGCCGCCTTCCAGCGCTCCACCGTCTGGATCTACCAGATCGTCGTGCCGCGTATCGGGGCGGAGCGTTTGCGCGAAGGCCTCGCCGGCTTCGATTATGGCAATGCGGAGATTGGCGGGCCGGACCAGATCACGCGTTACTGGCTCGAGGGCCCGCTGGCGATTTCGGCGGCTGAGCAGGTGGCGTTCATCTCGCGCCTCGCCCGGCGGACCTTACCACTCTCAGCGCGCACTTATGAACGCGCCGTGCCGCTCATGGTTCTGTCTGAAGGCGAAGACTGGACCCTTTATGGCAAGACCGGCTGGAAAAGCGTGCCGGGCGAGATGGATATCGGCTGGCTGGCCGGCTGGCTCGAACAGACGGGCGGCGAGGCGCCGGGCACCTATGCCTTCGCCCTCAACATGGACATGCCCGGCGGCATGGAAGAAGCCCCCAAACGCCGCGCGGCGGTGGAGCGGGCTTTGCGCGAAATCGGGGCGCTCCCGTAGGGCGGGTTGAGCGCAGCGATACCCGCCGACTCACCCCACCCGCGCTTTCCGGCGGGTATCGCTTTGCTCAACCCGCCCTACATTTTCACGGCCGGTAAAGCTCAACGATCTCGCTCGTCTCGTTGCCGCCCACCTTCAGCGCGCCGCCGATGACGTGGATGGCGCCGTCCAGCGTCACGGCGCCGAGGCCGTGGCGAGGGTGGGGCATGGGGGCGATAGCGTCCCAGGCGTCGGTGGCCGGATCATAGACCCAGGCTTCGGGATAGACCCCGCCGCCATCATTGAAGAATTCGCCGCCGAAGGCGTAGAGTTTCCCGCCCAGCTCTGCCGCGGCCAGGCCCCCTTGTGCCTGCGGCATCGGGGCGGCGGTGCGCCAGCGGTCCTCGGCCGGGTCGTAGACCTCATGGACGGCGGTGTTGCCATCCGCCACGCTGCGCCCACCCACGATGTGCAGCTGCCCCGCGATAACCGCGCCGGACGCCGAGTTGCGCGCCGTCCGGCAGGGCGCGGCGTCACGCCATTGCCCATCTGGCGCATCGAGCACGAAATGATGCGTCTGGTCGGTCTGGTCCTGCCAGGTCGCGTTGCGGTCGCCTGCCGGGGACCGTCCGCCGACGAAATGCATCAGGCCGGTGCCGCCCACCAGCAGGACGGCCTCTGCGGCGAGCGCGGGCAGTTCCGGGGCACGCTCCCAAACCCCAGCGGCCTCATCCAGCATCCAGCCAGTGGACTGTGCCTGCCAGATCGCTTCGGGCGAGGGGGATTCGAAACCGCCGATGACAAACAGGCGCCCCGCAAAGCTGATCAGATGGGGATGGTGGCGCGCCACTGGCAGCGCCGGGCCGGCCTGCCAGCCCCGGCCATTCGGGCGCCAGGTGTGATGGGTGGCG
>DAIRTA010000163.1:0-5303 GCA_036804125.1 Hyphomonas sp. | reverse complement strand
GAGGCCGTTATGCGTGCCATCGCAGAGCGGGCTCTTGCCGGTGCGCTTGCAGGTGCAGAAGAAGGCCTTGCCGGTTTTCTGGCATTCCCAGCCGACCGGCGTGAACGCCGTGCCCTTATGGCTGCCATCGCAGAAGGGCTGGCGTTTCGAGCGCCCGCAGGCACACCACCAGTACATCTTCCCCTCTTCCACCTCGACCGGGATCGGCTGGCGTCCGGCGATTTCAGGTTCGCTCATGGGGAGGCTCCTTCTCGCATGTGTTCCTGCTCCGCCCATTGCGCCGCGGCGCCGCGGGCGAGATCGCGGACGCGGGCGATATAGGCCTGGCGCTCAGTCGGGCTGATGGCGCCGCGGGCATCGATCAGGTTGAAGGTGTGGCTGGCTTTCAGGGCATAGTCATAGGCCGGCAGCGGCTTTCCCGCTTCGCGCAGGGCGTTTGACTGGCTCTCACAATCGGCAAACCAGCGCTTCAGCATGTCGACATCGGAATGCTCGAAATTGAAGGCGCTCTGCTGGCGCTCGTTTTCCAGGAAGACATCGCCATAGGTCAGCGGCACGACCGAGGCTGGATCGTTGAACGGCAGGTCAAACACATTGTCGACGCCGAACACATACATCGCGAGGCGTTCGAGGCCGTAGGTCAGCTCGCCCGAGACCGGCGCGACATCCAGCCCGCCGACCTGCTGGAAATAGGTGTATTGCGACACCTCCATCCCGTCGCACCAGACCTCCCAGCCCAGCCCCCAGGCGCCGACGGTGGGGTTCTCCCAGTCATCTTCCACAAAACGGATGTCATGCACGGCAGGGTCGATGCCGATGCGGTAGAGGCTTGTCAGGTAGAGATCCTGAAGGTCCGGCGGGTTCGGCTTCAGGATCACCTGGAACTGGTAATAATGCCCGAGCCGGTTGGGGTTCTCGCCATAGCGGCCATCCTTCGGGCGCCGCGAAGGCTGGACATAGGCCGCCCGCCAGTTCTTCGGGCCGAGGGCGCGCAGGACGGTGGCCGGATGCAGCGTGCCGGCGCCGACCTCCATGTCATAGGGCTGCAGGATCACGCAGCCCTGATCGGACCAATAGGCCTGCAGCGTCAGGATCAGGTCCTGAAAGGATTTCGGCTTCGGGTGGGCCTTGGGCGCAGTCTTGGAGGCAGGCATGGGCGGGTCAGTCCGGAAACGGTTTTGTTCCGCCTAGAGTGGGTGCCAGCCGGATGCAAGCGGCACGGGCGCAAGCGCTCAGAAGCGGCGCTCGCGGATGTTCTTGTGATCTTTCACACCGAG
This sequence comes from Hyphomonas sp., assembly GCA_036804125.1. Taxonomy (GTDB): domain Bacteria; phylum Pseudomonadota; class Alphaproteobacteria; order Caulobacterales; family Hyphomonadaceae; genus Hyphomonas. The sequence goes on along the minus strand of DAIRTA010000163.1, from coordinate 4,026 downwards.
CAGGCCATATCCGGCGATGCCAAGGCCGAGGGCCAGACTGGCGATGATCAGGATGGTAAACATGACCGTCCTCCTCTTACCGTCAGCTTTCAACTTGGGGGCTCGCAGGCCTGTGTCAAGAAAAACCGGAACGTTCCCGCAACTTTCCGGATTGTCACCAGGGGATTCCGCGCCCCTCCGTGATGCCCCGCGCCGCTTCGGTGGGCTCGCCGGTTTCGTGGGTAATCAGAGGCGGCAGCAGGGTGAGCGGGCCGCGCCGCAGCCCCTTGCGGGCGCGCACCAGCACCCTCCGGGCCGGATCTCCCGCCTTCGACGCCACCGGCAGCACGGTGATCTCCCCGGCCTGCCGGTCAAGCGGGCCCAGCAGCCGGGCAAGCTCGGCGGCGCGGTGGACAAGGATGACCGGCGCGCGCGGGCGGGCTGCGAACAGCATCGCCCTGATCCAGCCCTCAAGGCTCAGGCTCTCGATATAGGCCCCGGACTTGCCTTCTCCCGGCCCGGAAATGCGCCCCGGCTCGAAATAAGGCGGATTGGCAAAGACGAGATCGAAGCGGTTCTCATGTGCTTTCACCCAGTCCGACGCCTCGCCAGTTTCGATCCGCACCCGGCTGTCAAACCCGTTCGCCGCGGCGCCTGCCGAGGCCAGCGCCGCCATGGCGGGATCGATCTCGACTCCCGTGAAAGCCATATCCGGCAGGCGAAAGGCGGCCGGAAGCAGCGCACCGCCACAGCCGCAGCCAAGCTCCAGCGCACGGCCCCTGATCTCCTCCGGCAAGGCCGCTGCGAGCAGGAGCGAATCAAATCCGGTGCGAAAGCCTTCCGCTGGCTGGATCAGGCGGACCCGGCCCTGATAGACGCTATCCTCCGTGGTCCGGGTCACCCCGGCTCGACGCCCATCAGCGCCAGGCGCGCGCGGGCGACATCGCCTTCGCGCACCATCAGGCGTCGCGGGAAGATGCCGATATTGCCTTCAATTGCGGAGATGTGACGGTCCGCCACGAAATATTCGATGCCCGCCTCGCTCAGCAGGTGCTCGGCATAGGAGAGCTTCACCGGATCATTCGTCCGCAGGATTTCTTCCATCAGGAGGCAGGGACCCGGAGATTCATTTCCACCGCCCGCGCATCATAGACGTTCGGCCGGTCAGGCCGGTCGCCCGCGCCGGTCGTGATCTCGATCATTTCGGTCACGTTTCCGCCGCCCGATCCGCCAATCGGGAAGCCGAGCCCCACCCCAACGCCGACGGAGGAGCGCCCGCCGGAGCTGCGCGCGCCGCCGACGCTTACGCTGGTGCCGCCGCTGCGGCGGGGCGGGGCTGCATCAGTATAACCGCCGACGATTTCAAACCAGTCCTTGCCATCCATCAGGGTGATTTCGGCGGCGCGCAGGAGGGCGAAATTCCGGGCGCGAAGGGGGTCGGTGTCGGTATAGGTGATCTGGTAGCGCCCGGACTCGATCGCCTGGCTCGTGAATCCGGCCGCGCCGCTGCGGCTGGCGGGGCCATAAGCGGGCGTGCTGGCGCAGGCGGCCAACAGGGCCGATGCAAGAAGGCTCGCTGCAAGTCTCATATCCACATATTGCTTCAGCGGGACGGCCTTGTCAGCCCTCAGAATGCGGCGGCCATCACAATATGCTGAACCTGCCGCCCGGCCCTGCGTCCCGGTGCCACGTCGAGTTGCCGATCGCGGCAGGCCAGACTAATTGCCTAGTCGGAACAAGAAACCGGAGCGTGCTTGACCCTCGCCCCTAAATCCCGGCAGGCCCCGTCGCTGTCTTCGGTCATCGAAGACATGCAGGCGCTTGTGGCTGAGGATCTCAAGGCCGTTGAGCATCTGCTCGCAGCCCGCGTAGCAAGCCCTGTCTCGATCATCCCTGATCTTTCGGGCTATATTGTCGCCGCGGGCGGCAAACGGCTGCGCCCGATGATCACCCTTCTTTCCGCCCATGCCTGTGGCGGCGCCAACCCGGCGACCCATGCCCTCGCAGCGGCGGTCGAATTCATCCACACCGCGACGCTCCTGCATGATGATGTGGTCGATGAGAGCGAGCTGCGCCGCGGACGCCCGGCGGCCAAGACGATCTGGGGCAACAAGGCCTCGATTCTTGTCGGGGACTTCCTGTTCGCCCGCGCCTTCAACCTGCTGGTCGAAACCAACAGTCTTGAGATCCTCAACCGGCTGGCCACGGCCTCTACCACCATCTCGGAAGGCGAGGTCCGCCAGCTCGCCGCCATGCAGGCGCGCGACCTGCCGACCGAGGAATATCTGGCCATCGTCGAGGCCAAGACCGGCGCCCTGTTCGAGGCGGCGGCCGAGACCGGCGCGCTGTCGGCCGGCGGCGCGGCGCATGCCGGAGCGCTGGCCTCCTATGGCAAGAATCTTGGTCTCGCTTTCCAGATCGTAGATGACGCGCTCGATTATGGCGGCACCACCTCCGTGATTGGCAAATCGGTCGGAGATGATTTCCGGGAAGGCAAGATCACCCTGCCCGTGATCATCGCGCGCCGCCGGGGATCGGATGAAGACCGCGCCTTCTGGGACCGGGCGCTCGACCCCTCGCGCCAGGAAGATTCCGACCTCGCCCATGCCGTCCACCTGATCCGGGCAACCGGGGCCGCCGAGGCCACGCTGCAGGAAGCCGAAGCTTATGCGAGCCTCGCCAAAGGCGCCCTGCGCACACTTCCGGCCTCACGCTATCGCCAGGCGCTCGAAGCTCTCGCCGATTTCTGCGTCAGCCGGGCCCACTAGCGCCCTTCTGCCTCCAACCGCCGCCCCAGTGTCAGCCGCTGCCACAGCCAGAGCCCGGCGCCTGCAGCCAGCACGGCGATGAACTGTCCGAAGGACAGGCCATCCGACCAACCAAAACCGAACACGCCAAGAAAACCGGATAGCGGACCGGCCAGAACAGCCAGCGCGCACACGGCCGTCATCGCCCACCACAGCGCGGCAACGCGCAGATGGCTCCAGCCGGCGCGCAGGAACAGCTGGTAGGCATGGTCGCGATGGGCCTGCATGAGCGCCTCGCCGCGCCGGGCGCGCCAGATCAGGGTCATGAACACATCGATCAGGAAGGGCAGCGCCAGGGTGGCCGGCACCCAGATCGAATAGGCCTGCGCGACTGAGGCCCCGGCCCCGGCCAGCAGGGCCCCGGCCGCCAGCGCCCCGGTATCCCCGGCATACAGCCGCCCCGGCAGGTTCCAGACCAGGAAGCCGCCCAGCGCCGCGGCCGCCGCAACCAGCAGGAACACCAGCACAACCGCCCCGGAGCGGGGCGCATACAGCGCAACGGGAAGGACCAGCAGGGCCAGCGCCAGGAGCATGATGATCGTGCTGCCCATCGCGATGCCGTTTGCCCCGTCCATGAAATTCACGGCATTCGCCATCACGAACAGCCACAGCGCTATCCCGGCCATCGATACGATCAGCGGCAGGGGAACAGCGCCCCAGCCCGGAAGCCAGACCGTCTCGATCACCGGCCCGCCCAACCCGGCCAGCAGGGCCCCGGCCGCCAGTATGCCGAGCTTGCGCCCGGCCGGCAGGCTGAAGAGATCATCAGCAAGGCCGAGCAGGCCCGCGATCAGGGTGAAAACCAGCGGCCCTACCAGCCCAGCTTCGGCGAGACGTGCAGCGATATCCGGCAGGAGCAGGACCGCCGCCGCACCGGCCGATGCGAGGCCGGCCAAGATGCCGGTGCCGCCGGCGCTCGGCACGGCGCGTGCCTGTGTCTTGCGGCCGCCATCCGGCGCATCCTTCGGCCCCAGCCGGATCATCAGCCCACAGATGACGAAGCTGATGATGGCCGGCAGGACAGTCCCGGCAAGCAGGACGCCCGTCATGGCGCAGCTCCCAGATGGCACACCGCCCGCCACCAGTCCGGCCTGTCGCGCGCGATGGCCGCGCTGGCCTGAGACGCCGCGGCCAGCGTGTCGAACAGCGCAAAACAGGTCGCGCCCGAGCCGCTCATCCGCGCCAGATGCACACCCGGCTGCGCGCGCAAGCTCTCCAGCGCAAGGCCGATTTCCGGCAC
>DAIRTA010000162.1:0-5325 GCA_036804125.1 Hyphomonas sp. | reverse complement strand
GATCAAATCAACCCGGCCAGAGGCGAGCTCGGATCGGCATAGCGCTTCTTCGGCATCCGGCCGGCGAGGTAGGCGTCCCGCCCGGCGATGACAGCATGCTTCATCGCCCGCGCCATGCGCACCGGATCTTTCGCTTCGGCGATGGCGGTATTCATCAGCACACCATCACAGCCAAGCTCCATTGCGATGGCCGCATCCGAGGCCGTGCCGACGCCCGCATCGACAATCACCGGCACCCGCGCGGCCTCAATGATGAGGCGGATGTTCACAGGGTTCATGATCCCGAGGCCAGAGCCGATCAGGCTGCCGAGCGGCATGATCGCCACACAGCCGGCCTCTTCAAGCAGGCGCGCATAAACCGGGTCATCGGAGCAATAGACCATCACCTCGAAACCGTCGGCAATCAGCGCCTCGGCCGCCTTCAGCGTCTCCGGCATGTTGGGATAGAGCGTTTTCTGGTCAGCGAGGACTTCCAGCTTCACAAGGTTCCAGCCGCCGGCCTCGCGCGCGAGCCGAAGCGTGCGCACCGCCTCCTCTCCCGTATAGCAGCCCGCGGTGTTCGGCAGGTAGGTGAATTCATCCGGTTTCACATGATCGGTGAGGCGAGGCTCATCGGGATTTGAGAGGTTCACCCGGCGCAGCGCGACCGTGACGATCTCGGCGCCCGCCGCGCGAGCCGCTTCGGCATTCTGCGCATAGGAGGCATACTTGCCCGTGCCCACGATCAGGCGGGAGGCGTAGGTCTTTCCGGCAATGATAAGCGGGTCATCGGTCATGGCTTGTCTCTGGCGGCCGCGCCGTGGCGCGTCAACGCCCCTCTTGCCGCTCAGCCGCCCCCGACGAACTGGACAAGCTCGATCCGGTCACCCTCCTCGACCTGTGTGGACGCATGCAGCGATTTCGGCACGATCTCGAGATTGCGCTCGACCGCCACGCCGCGCGGGTCGCGCATCATCTCGTCCGACACGGCCTGCACCAGCATGGCCACGGTGGTGCCCGCCGCCACCTCGCGGCTTTCGCCATTCACGAAGATGCGCATGCTCCGTCCTCCGCGCTTCGCCTCTTGCCAGCCCCGGCGTTACAGCGCAAACGGGGCCACATGACCAAGGCGATATATGTCCTCGGCGGCCCCAACCTCAACCTGCTGGGGACACGCGAGCCCGAGATTTACGGGCGGGACACACTGGATGACATACATGCCCGGCTCCGCGCCCTGGCCGGGGACACGCCGATGGTGCTGCGCCAGACCAATTCGGAAGGCGAACTCGTCTCCTGGGTGCAGGAAGCCGGCCGCGAAGCCAGCGCCCTGATTCTCAACGGCGCGGCTTACACACACACGTCCATAGCGCTCCATGATGCGCTGAAGAGCCTCACAATCCCGGTCGTCGAGGTGCATCTGTCCAATCCGGCCGCCCGCGAGGATTTCCGCAGGATCAATTACGTCTCTCCTGTCGTGACAGCAACGATTGCGGGTCTCGGAGCCTATGGCTATGAACTCGCCCTTGGCGCGGCCCGCCATCTCCTGAGCCAGCGAGGAAGCTGAAACCATGAGCCCCCCCAAGACCAAACTCGATACCGGCCTGATACGCGAACTCGCCGCGATCCTGCGGGAAGCCGACCTCGGCGAACTTGAGGTCGAACATGACGGTTTGCGGGTCCGCGTGACCAAAGCGGGCCCAGCGGCTGTTGCCGCCGCTTACCCCGCGCCCCTCCCGGCTGCACCGTCTCAGGCCGCCCCGACACCGCCGCCCCCGGCCGGTGAGGCCGCGTCCGCTGCGGCCATCCCGGACCACGCCGTGAAATCGCCGATGGTGGGCACCGTTTACCTGGCAGCGGATCCCAACTCCAAGCCCTACATTTCCGTCGGCCAGAAGGTCAAGAAAGGCGATACGCTCCTGCTGATCGAGGCCATGAAGACCTTCAATCCCGTCGAGGCCGACCGGACCGGAACGGTTCAGGCAATCTACGTGACGGACTCCCAGCCCGTCGAATTCGGCGAACCGCTGGTGCTGATCAGCTGATATGTCAGAGATCCGCCCGATCCATAAAGTCCTGATCGCCAATCGCGGCGAGATTGCCCTTCGGATCCATCGGGCCTGCAAGGAAATGGGGCTCTCCACGGTCATCGTGCATTCCGAGGCGGACCGCGACGCCATGGCGGTGAAACTGGCTGACGAGAGCGTCTGCATCGGACCGGCGCAATCCTCCGAAAGTTACCTGAAAAAATCCCGCATCCTCGCAGCCGCTGAGATCACCGGCGCCGACGCCATCCATCCCGGTTACGGCTTCCTGTCTGAAAACGCCCAGTTCGCCGAGATGGTCGAGGCCCATGGCATCGCCTTCATTGGTCCCAAGGCCGATCATATCCGTATCATGGGCGACAAGATCTCGGCCAAGCAGGCCATGATCGAGGCGGGCGTGCCGTGTGTGCCCGGCTCAGACGGCGCGGTCGATACCATGGCCGATGCCCGCAAGGCCGCGAAGAAGATCGGCTTTCCCGTCCTTGTCAAAGCCTCGGCCGGCGGCGGCGGGCGGGGCATGAAGCTCGCCATGACCGAGGCCGATCTCGAGAATGCCATCAAGACCGCGAAGACAGAATCCAAGGCCGCGTTCGGGGATGATGCGGTCTATCTCGAAAAGTATCTGCTTGGCCCCCGGCATATAGAGCTTCAGATCATCGGCGATACCCATGGCAATGTTGCCCATCTCTGGGAACGCGACTGCTCGCTCCAGCGGCGCAACCAGAAGGTTTTCGAGGAAGCTCCGTCGCCGGCCCTGAACCAGGCCCAGCGTGAGGAGATCGGCGGTATCGTTACACGGGCCATGCAAAAGCTCGGCTATCGCGGCGCCGGCACGATCGAGTTTCTTTATGAGGACGGAAAGTTCTACTTCATTGAAATGAACACACGTCTGCAGGTTGAGCATCCTGTCACCGAGATGATCACCGGCATCGACATCGTCCGCGAGCAGATCCGCATTGCCGAAGGCAAGCCGCTGTCCTTCTCGCAGGAAGACGTCCTGCTCGTCGGCCATGCCATCGAGTGCCGTATCAATGCCGAGCATCCGGAGACCTTCGTTCCTTCACCGGGGCTGATCACGGATTTTCATGCGCCGGGCGGCCCGGATGTCCGTCTCGACAGCGCTGCCTATGCCGGATACCGCATTCCGCCGCACTACGACTCCCTGATCGGCAAGCTCATCGTGCATGGCCGCACGCGGCGCGAGTGCCTTATGCGCCTGCGCCGCGCGCTGCAGGAGATGGTTGTCGGCGGGGTTCACACCACACTCGACCTCCACCGCAGGCTGGTCGAGAATGATGATGTCATTGCAGGCGACTACAACATCCACTGGCTCGAGAAGTTCCTCGCCGAGGCCCGCGCCCAGCCAGACGCCTGAGACCACTGGACAGGCGCAGCCCGGCGTCCGAAATCATTACCATGCGCAACCGTTTTGGCCCGGACGACCTGCTTGCCTGCTACAGGCGCGGCGTGTTTCCCATGGCCGACTCCCGGGACGATCCGAACCTGTTCCTTGTAGACCCGGAACGAAGGGGCATCCTGCCGCTGGACGCGTTCCATATCCCGCGCCGCCTTCGCCGGCGGGTCTGTCAGGACCCCTACACTCTGCGCTTCGATACGGCTTTCACTCGCGTGGTCGAGGCCTGCGCTGAGCCGCAGCCCGGCCGCCCGGACACCTGGATCAACTCGGCAATCATCAACCTCTATGGCGCATTGCATCAGCGCGGCTATGCGCACTCTGTCGAGTGCTGGGATGGGGATCGGCTGGTCGGAGGCGTCTACGGTGTGGCCCTGGGTGGGGCTTTCTTTGGCGAAAGCATGTTTTCGCGCGCGACCGATGCCTCGAAGATCGCGCTTGTTCACCTCGTCGCCTACCTCCTCGAGCGCGGCTTTCTGCTGCTCGACGCACAGTTCTACAACGCCCATCTCGCCCAGTTCGGGCTTGTCGAAATATCGCGGGAGGCCTTCCGGGCGCGGCTGCGCGAGGCGCTCAAGGCCCCGGTCAGCTTCTATCCCCAAAATTCCGGATCAGGCGGCGGTCATTCCGCCGGATCCTCTGCAGCGCCGATGTCCGGCGGGGCGAGTGGCGACTCCGACTCGTCGATGGCAACGGGGATGTCGTCAATGAACGGCCCCCCGGCATCTACCACAGGCCGCCGTTCCGGGCCCCTGACCGGCGCCGGCGCCGTACAGCGGATCACCCAGACATCGTAGACAGGATGCTCCAGCGCGCTCAATCCGGGCGAGGATGCGAACATCCAGCCCGAGAAGAGGACCGGGTTTTCCGGGTCAACTGTCGAGACGGTATCCGCCGATACGGCTGCCTCCATTGTCTCCACGGCTACCGGCTGCGTCGAGCGGATACGCAGGAAGGCGGCGCTTTCCGGCGGCTCCTCGGGCGGCGCCTGGAAACAGCTTTGCAGGTCAACCTCCAGCGAGCCATATACGACCGGCTCGCCGACCTTCACCTCGATATCGGTTGCGCGTCCCGTAATCTTGTCGAGCGCGCGCAGGGTTGCCCGGTCCTTCTGCTCATAGGTCGTGGCTGAGGCCGTCATAGCCATGGCGGCAGCAATTGCTGCAACGACAAGGCATGCTCTTGATGCGGAACTCATTCAGGCTCTCCAAATGGATTCTCTGCAGGCGGATTATCAGACTCCCGGACGTTGGATCCTGACCCGCTGCCGCCGCCCGCTGCAAAGGAGGCAAACAGGGTCAGCAGGTCAACACTGCCCCGCGTGAAAAGGATCTCGCCGCTGCCATCACGGGGGATCATGTCAAAGCCTCCGCCCGGCTCGATCGAGACGAAGGCGCTTCCGAGAAGCCCGTCCGTCACGATCCGGGCATCGCTGTCATCCGGCAGCTCCCATTTCTGGTCGAGCCCGATGCGCACCACCGCCTCGAAGCGCTCCGGATCACCATCGATCGCCTTGACGACCCCGGCCCTGACACCGGCTATGCGCACATCCGCCCCACGATTGAGCCCCGACACACTGTTGAAGCGGGCTGTGACGTCGTACTGGCCGCTGCGCGAACCCGGTTCGCCGCCCTGATCGAAGGCAAACCAGAGAAACAGGGCGGCAACGGCTACAACAGCCGCCCCGACGATGGTTTCAAACACCGACTCACGCATCGGGCGTCCAGGCCTCGTAATCCCCGTCAGACCGCTGGCGTTCGCCTTTGCCGGAGAGCGAGCCCTTGGGCCGCACGGCATAGGGCGTGCCGGTCATGTTGGGGGTGTGGTCGGTTTCCCAGTCACGCCGGACCAGCGGCATCCGGGTCGGCGGGGCGTCCAGCGTGTGATGCA
>DAIRTA010000161.1:0-5334 GCA_036804125.1 Hyphomonas sp. | reverse complement strand
ATCGACAAGGCGCGCGCGATGCTGGCCGAGGCAGACGGGCGCAACGCCCCTTGACCCGCCGCTGCGTCAGCCCTGTCAGGATGGGCCAAACCAATGATTCCAGGGAGGAAACCGGCTGATGACCTACAAACCCTTCGACCTCAGCGGCAAGGTCTGTGTCGTGACGGGCGGCAATCGCGGCATCGGGCTCGGCATGGCCGAAGCACTCGCCGCCTCGAATGCCGATGTCGCGATCTGGGGCCGCAATGCCGCGGCCAATGACGAGGCGCTCAGCCGCCTGCGCGGGCTTGGCACTGGCACGATGCGCGCCTGGACGGTGGATGTCGGCGAAGAGGATGAAGTGATCAAGGCGATGAAGGAAACCGAGGAGGCCTTCGGGCGGATCGATACCTGTATTGCGAATGCCGGTGTCGGCCGGGGCGCGAGCGCCTTCGAGGAGATGACGCTCGACACCTGGCGCTATAATCACCGCATCAACATGGAAGGGGCCTTCTTCACCCTGCGCGAAGCGGCCCGGTCGATGGTGGCGCGCGCGAAGACAGGCGACCCCGGCGGCAGCCTGGTCGGCACCGCCTCGCTCGCCGGCATCGAGGGCGCGGCCCGCAACCAGGCCTATGCCGCCACAAAAGGCGGGCTGATCGCGATGATGAATGCCTGCTGCGTGGAGTATGGCCGCTATCTCATCCGCGCCAATTCGGTCCTGCCAGGGTGGATCGCGACCGACATGACCGAGGCGGCTCAGGGGGCGGAGGTGTTCCAGACCAAGGTGATTTCCCGCGTGCCGATCCGCCGCTGGGGCGAGCCGGAGGATTTCGGCGGCATCGCCGTCTATCTCGCCTCGGACGCCTCGAAATACCATTCCGGCGACACGCTGGTCATCGATGGCGGCTATGCCAAGTTCTGACAGCGCCTGAAAAGGCAAGGGCCGCCTCCGGCAGTCCGGAAGCGGCCCTCAAACATCTGGGGCTTTCTGCCCGGCCGGCCTTATTCAGGCGCGGTTTCTTCTTCGACTTCTTCAGCGGCCTCTTCGACCGATTCGATCGCCGCTTCGCCAGCCTCTTCGACTTCTTCTGCAGCCTCGCCCATGGCATCCATGGCGTCCGAGGCGGCTTCGTCGATCGCTTCGCCAGCCTCTTCCATCATTTCGCCTGCGGCTTCCATGGTGTCTTCGGTGGCTTCCTGCACGTCCTCGACAACCGTGTCCATCGTGGTGGTCGTGGTGTCCTGACGATCGCCGCTGCAGGCGGCGAGTGCAAGCGCTGCTGCGCCGGCCAGTAGAATGTTCTTCATTTCAGTACCCCTGTTTGTGTTCGTATGAACATTTTCTTGTTAGCAAGCCGCGCTGATCACGAAAAGGTCATTCTTCAGATCACGGCCTGAATGTCGGTCCTCCAGCCGGAAGCCCCCTTCCCCTGAGGAGAAGGAGGCTCCCGGAATTCGCCGGAGAAGCGTAATTACTCGTCGTCGCCTTCGGCGTCTTCCTCGTCGGCGTCTTCGTCGCCTTCGGCTTCTTCCTCGTCAGCGTCGGCATCGCCTTCCGCTTCGATTTCGACAACCTCGACTTCGACGGCATCGGCATCGCCTTCAGCCTCGATCTCAAGGACCGTCACTTCTGCTTCTGTCGTCTCGGCTTTCGCCGTTTCACCATATTCACCGGCAACAGCGACGCCAGCAAACAGAGCGGCGGCGGCAACACCTGCAAAGAGTTTCGTCATAAGAGTTTCCCCTCTCGTTCTGACTTGCGGCTCACCGGCCAATCCAGCAGAGCCGAGGCGTGATTTGCTCCGGGATCACGGCCAGATTGCGGCAGACTCACGGCGATTGTGAAAACAATCCGTCAGATATTTGACGCTTGCGTTGACGCTGCGGTCGCCGATTAGGCGAAAAGGCCTGATACAACACACGATTTTGGGAGCGCCCATGGCCCTGAAGACCCGGCTCACCGAGCTGTTAAAAATTGATCATCCCGTCATGCTCGCGGGCATGGGCGGGGTCTCCTATGCTGAATTATGCGGCGCCATGTGCCAGGCCGGGGGCTATGGCGTGCTCGGCATGGCCGGAACGACGCCTGATTTCATCGCCGGGCAGATGCGTCGCGTGCGCGAGATCACGGACCGGCCGTTCGGGGTCGACCTGCTCGCCGCCAGCCCGGAAAGCCTTGAAGCCTCGGTCGATGTGATCATCGCCGGCGGGGCGGATTCCTTCGTCGCCGGGCTCGGCATCCCGATGCCGATCATGGACAAGCTGAAGACGGCCGGCCTCAAGGTCATGGTCGTGTGCGGCGCGGTCAGGCATGCGGTGAAGGCCGAGGCGGCGGGCTGCGATGCGGTGATCCTGCAGGGATCGGAAGGCGGCGGGCATACCGGCCTCGTCGGCACGCTGCCGCTGGTGGCCCAGGCGGTCGAGGCGGTAAAGATACCGGTCGTGGCGGCCGGGGGGATCTATGACGGGCGCGGGCTTGCCGCCGCGCTGGCGCTGGGCGCCGAGGGCGTCTGGATGGGCACGCGCTTCATCGCTTCGGCCGAGGCGCACGCGGCCGGGATGTACAAGCAGGCGGTGGTCGAGACCGGCGATACCGGCACGACCCGCACGCGCTGCTATTCCGGCAAGCCGATGCGGGTGATGACCAATCCCTATGTCGAGGACTGGGAGAAACGCCCGCAGGACATCCAGCCCTTTCCCTATCAGGCGATCCATTCCCACCAGACCGGCGTGATCGGCGGGATCGGCGGGATCACGGATGAGGCCCGCCTCGATCCCGAGACCTCCTGTTTCGCGATGGGACAGTCAGCGGGCGGCGTCCACGAGATCAAGCCGGTTGCGGAGATCGTGGCCGATATACTGCGCGACGCCGAAGCCGCCATCGCGCGAATGGCGACGCTCAGGGTGAAAGCGACGGCCTGACGCTCCAGGCCGCCACCCGATAAGGGGCACCCCGTCAGTTGCCGCTGGCGCGGCCGCGATATTCGCCGTTTTCCCAGAAGCTCTCGCCGGTCGAGTTATCGACGAAATATTTCCGGCCTGTGCGGCTGTCGGTGTAGAGCTGCGAATGGTTCGGGTTATCACGGCTCCACGGGCAGACATTGTCGCGGGTGCAGCCATAAAGGGCGCCCGCCGCCGCGCCGAGCGCGCCGCCGATGACCGCGCCGCGGGTGCGGCTGCCTTCGCCGGCAATGACCGCGCCGCCGGCTGCACCGACGGCGCCACCGATGGCGGCATCGCGCGTCGTGCCCTGGTACTGGCCGGTCGACTCGCAAGCCGCAAGAACGAGCGCCGCAGCGGCGATTGCAGGGAGATAGAGGGTTTTCATGTGTCGTCTCCAGTTCATCATGATACTGAATGTGCCGAATGCCGGTGGCCGGGCCTGCTCAAGGCAGAGGCGCACCACACGCGCCGGTCGTCCTGATACAACGCGGCAGGCCGGAGCCGGTTCCCGGCCACCTGGCGACACTAAATCCAATGGGCGCCGCGACCAATGCCGGAGGCCGGATATTACAGCATTGTAAGGGCTGAACCGGAGGGCCGCCGCCCTACAGCCAGCCCCGCCATTTGAAGATCTGATAGGGCACGATCGCCGAAAGCAGCATCAGGCCGAGTGCGAAGGGATAGCCCCAGGGCCATGACAGCTCCGGCAAGACCTCGAAATTCATGCCATAGATCGAGGCGATCAGGGTGGGCGGCAGGAAGACGACGGCGGCGACGGAGAAGATCTTGATGATGCCGGTCTGCTGGATGTTGATCATGCCGAGTGTGGCGTCGAGCAGGAAGGTGACCTTCTGGGTGAGGAACTGGGTGTGGTCCATCAGCGACTGCACATCGCGCGACAGGATGCGGATCCGGGAGCCGATTTCCTTGCCGGGCTTGCGGGTCAGCGCCGCAAGCGAGTCGAACGCGAGCAGGCGCAGGAGAGAGTTCAGGCTCTCGCGCACCTTGGACAGCAGACTGCCCTTGCGGCCGAGCTCGTCCAGCACTGTCTGGAAATCGCGCGGCTTGCGGCGCCGGGCGGACGCCGAGCCGGCATCCTCGATAGCGAAAACGCTGGATGAGAGAAGATCAAGCTGGTGGCCGGCCCGCTCGAGAACATCGCCATTGCGTTCGATGATCGCCTCGATCAGGCCCAGCATCAGCGCATCGGCCGTCTGCGCCGGGCCCTTGCAGGCGCGGGCGGCGAAGGTCGCGATCGCGCGCGGCTCTTCATACCGTACAGTGATCAGGCGCTCGCCGCTCAGGATGAAGGTGATCGGCGAAAGGACGACATTGTCCGTATCCGTATGTGACAGCATCAGCGCCGTCATGAAGTGCGCGCCTTCATCAGAATAGAGACGGCTCGAAATCTCGAGATCCTGCATCTCGTCCCGCGTCGGAACATCAATGCCCAGTGCGCGCTCCAGGGCCGTTTCCTCGTCCTTGTCCGGACGCAGAAGGTCTATCCAGATCGCCTCCTCGAAATGTCCGAGGTCCCGGCCAAGCGAGGCGAGGCGGCCCTCAGCGGCGCCAAAGACCTCGATCACAGGGCGTTGCCCGCAAAGGCAGAGGCCGGGACGACATTCATCAGCGGCTCCCCCTTCAGGTAAAGATCGAGATTGGCGAGGAAGGTCTCGTCGGCGCGCGCTGTCGAGCCGGCCGTATGCGCGCTGTCATGCGGGGTGAGCGCGACCTTCGGATGGCGCCAGAGCGCATTGGCGGCCGGAAGCGGCTCGGCATGGGTCACATCCAGCGCGGCGAAAGCCGGCTTTCCGGCTTCGAGCCCGGCGATCAGCGCGGCCTCATCGACCAGCGCGCCGCGGCCGACATTCATGAACAGCGCATCCGGCGCCATAGCGCCGAAAAAGGCCTTGTTCGCCATGTTCTCCGATTCGCGCGTGTGCGGCAGGCAGAGAAGGACGATGTCCGCCCGTCCGAGTTCCTCCGGGATTGCCGCCGGGCCGATGATCCGCGCCGCGCTTCCGGCCGGGCCGGGCCGGCGGCGCACGCCTGTCACTCTCCCGCCGAGCGCGGTGACGCGCCGGCCGGTGGCCTCGCCGATGGTGCCATAGCCGATGACCAGCCAGCGGGTGCCGGCCAGTTCGCGCGCCGGGCGCCGCTGCCAGTCTGCCGCTGCCTGCTGCGCCCGGTGGCCGGGCCCGTCGCGCAGGAAATCAAGGGCCTGCCACAGCGCCCATTCGGCAATCGCCTCGGACTGGGTGTGATTCGCCGTATAGACCCGCGCCTTCTGACCGACCATGACGAGCGCCGGATGCTCGACCCCGGCCGCCGAAGACTGGAACCAGTCCAGCGCCGGGCTTTTCAGGATCGCCACCAGGAACGCCTGCATGCCGGGGGAAAAGAAGGCAT
>DAIRTA010000160.1:0-5380 GCA_036804125.1 Hyphomonas sp. | reverse complement strand
TCAGTTTTGAACAGGATCACCGCATCAAGGCTTACAACCTGTCTGGCTGCGGCAGTGCCGCTCGCGGCGTGCAGGTGGCGGCCCTGCCAGACAGTTCTGCCGGCCGGAAGGTCCACCCCAACCAGGGCGCCGAGGGCCTGACCCTGACGCCGGAGGGCCATCTGCTCTTCGCCTATGAGGCCGCCGGCGTGGCCGGCTCTCCGGTAGGAACGCTTACGGCAGAAAGTGAAGCCGTCTGGACGGATAGGCCCGTCGGCAACCCCCGTGGCTTCGCTGTCACGGGAATTGAGACCCTTTCCCTGCCTGACGGAACGGAGGTACGTCTGAGCCTGTTCCGCAGCTATGATCCCGTTCGCGGAGCCCGCGTGATCCTGCGCTGGGGCGAAGCCGAGGGTGGCCAGATCAGCCTGTCCCGGCCTGTGCTGACGGATAATTTTGAAGGCCTAGCCGCAGAGGCCGTTGACGCCGACAGGATCCGGGTCTGGATTGTTTCTGACGATAATTTCTCTGCCCAGCAACAGACCCTGCTTTACCGTTTCGAGATCGCCTTGGCGCCCTGATCAGGGGCCATCTTCCCAAGTCGCCCGGTTGCACTTACCTTAGTCCAGCACAAGGGCTGCGGCGCGCGAAGGGACTGATCTCCGGCGACCTTACTTACCGTCCGGGGGCTGGCAGTCTGGCCGGGACCGTGGTCCCGGCTCATCCGGCTCCCACCTAGTCTCTAGGTTGACGGGAGTGAATATGCCCGGCGGCGACTGCGGTTCTTGTGCACCCTTCAGGTGACGGCCAAAGCCATCGCCGCTAGTCTCACCGGCATGCTTGATGCCGCTGACAAGACCCAGCTTCGCCACCGGATGCGCACGCTTCGTGCTGAAGCAGCGGCGCGTAATCCTGACGCTGCAGAAGAACTGGCAGCGGCGTTCCCATTGAAACTGCTTGAGCGCTATGGCCCCGTGGTTTCGGGCTATCTCGCGATCAACGAAGAAATCGACCCCAACCCGCTGATGGCCCGCCTCCTGCGCGCAGGAGCCGAACTCTGCCTGCCCCGCCTGGAGCCGGACGGGCATATCAGCTGGCGGCAATGGGCCCCCGGCGAGCCGCTGGAACGGCGCTCCTACGGCCTGTCCGAACCCCTCGGAGACGCCCCCGAGCTTACGCCCACACTGGTGCTGACGCCCCTCCTCGCCTTCGACCTTGCAGGCAACCGGCTTGGCTATGGGCGCGGGCACTATGACAGGGCCCTCGCGCGGCTGCGCACACATGGACGCGCCTTCGCCTGCGGCCTCGCCTATGCCGAGCAGCAGATCAGCAACGTCCCGGCAGAAGCGCATGACGCCCCGCTTGACTGGGCCGTCACACCGTCTGGCTCCCTTCCCCTGTTCCTGCATCGCAACCTTACGGCTCTCAGAGGCGGGCCGTCCGGCGGGGACGCGGCGTAGGTCAGGGTGCAGCGCGTGTACTTGGCGCAGAATTTGCTGGGGGCTACCTGGTTAATTTGCGTTAACCCAGGCCAGGACCCGACGCTTTGTGACACCCGGAAACACTCCCCTTCCCCGCTCATATCGCGCCAGCGCCGGTATCGACACGCTTGTCATGTCGTGCATGGGGCTGCTGCTGAGCGCGGGCCTCGCAGGCGGCTTGCTGATGGCGACGCCGGACATCAATGGGCCCGAGCCGCAAGCGATGGCGTCAAGGGACGTCTATTTCCCGTGGGAGCCGAGCCCGGAACCGATACCTGTCGCCGAGCTTGCGCCCCGTGAGCTTGCTGGCAGCTATCCTGTCCCGCAGCGCGTTCTCCCCTTTGCTGGCCAGCTCGGCCTCTACACGCGTTTACTTGACGGCGCGCGTGACCCGTATTTCCGCCCCTCCGAGCATGAAAACCATGGAAGCTTCTATGGCGGGAGCTGGCGCACCGCCAATGTCGAGGCAACGCCTGAAGGGCTGGCCTTGCGCCTGCGCCGGACCCCGCAGGATGAAGCGCCCTACAGCATGGCTGAAATACAGTCGGACCGCGTACATCACTATGGGCGGTATGAAGCCATCCTCCAGCCGGCTTCAGACTCCGGCACGGTATCGGCCTTCTTTACCTATACGGGCCCTTACTTCGGCGACCCTCATGATGAAATCGATATCGAATTCCTGGGCCGGGATACAACCCGCATTCACTTCAACTATTTCCGGCGGGGGCGCACGGGAAATTCCGCAACCTTTGACCTGCCCTTCGATGCCTCCGAAAGGGCAAGGCTGTATGCCTTCGAGTGGTCACCCGACGGTATTGTCTGGTTTGTCGAAGACGTGCCCTATTACGCAACGCTACCCGATGATCCTCGCCTTCCCATAGCGCCGGGAAAGATCATGCTCAGCTTCTGGACTGGCGCACCACACATGCAGGGTTGGCACGGCCCCCCACGATTTGGCGATTCGAGCCGCTTGCTGGTCTCCTGCGTCTCTTTCGTTCCTGCGGGGATGCGCGGGCCGCAATGCAGCGACGCCTCCGGGGGCGAGCTGGCAAGGTAAGGCCGCATTCGGAGCATACCAATGAAGTCGCCCCGGAACCTGAAGTTCCGGGGCGCTATCGATAGCCTGCCTGAGGATTTTTCCGTTTCATCAGCCTCCAGGCTGACGGCGTCTAGGTTTGCCGGGCGCGCCGGCATTCAGGTGCTTCTTCGACTTTCCGCTGGGCCTCGCGAACGCGGTCAGCCACTGTACGGCAGCCCTCAGCCTGCCCTTCACCGAGAGCGGCAGTGCGCCGGCAGATTTTATCTTCGTTCTGAACCGCGACCAGAACCTGCTGGAACTCGAAACACACAAGCGCCGACGCCGTGGACTCTTCTGCATCCATGAAGCTCAGCCAGCCTCGTGCACCAGCATTGTTAGCCTGCCGGAAGGCTTCGCGCGCTCCGGAACGGTCATTCCTTTCATAGCGCGCCTGTCCAATGCGGACCCAGGCCGTGCCGCGGTCGCGGATGCCTGGTGTATTCAGCGCCCGTTGCAGCGCCTCTTCGGACTCCTGCCATTTCTGAAGCTCATTATATGAGGCGCCGAGGCGCTCATAGAATGCCCCGCTATTGCTCATTTCGGCAGCCTGGCGGATTACCGGGATCGCTTTCTCATGCTCACGGGCGACCTGATAGAAGTCAGCCAGAAGGGACAGCCTTTCCACCGTGCGGCGGATACGGCCGGCATTCATTTCCTTCTCGAGAACGCGGGCTGCATGATAAGGCGCGTTGAAGCGGTTGTAGAAATTCACAATCCGCATGATCTCGTCTTCCGTGGTCAGAAGGCCTGCGAGATACATGGCATTCTGGACGGCAAAGGCCCGCATCTCCTCATTGCCTGCGAAGTAGTTGCCGGCGATGGCATCCCAGTATTTCCGTTCCTGTGGATTGCGCTCGACGAGAACTTCAAGGACTTCGGCCAGTTTCGCCTTGTCACCGATATCGTTGTAGAGAAACACGAGAAGGTCGTAGAGTTGCTGGTCGAAGCGCGAGCCGTCTTCGCGGCGGACTTCTTCGGCAAAGCGGACCGACTCCCGTATATTTCCAGCGCGCTGGTACAGGACGGCCAGCTGCCATTTCTGGGTCCGGTCGGGCTGCCCGCCAGCCTGCATCCAGCGCTGCATGTAGCGCAGGGCCTCAGCCAGGTTTTCTTCCTGCAGGTAGATCTGCGCGATATTATAATACGTGTTCGCGTGCTGGTCGGGAGGGATATAGCCTTTGGCCATGGCGTCTTCGAGATCGCGGACAGCGCCGCGCCGGTCACCCTGCTCGATCTTGATGTAGGCGGACAGCCGGATGATGGCGCCTTCCTCATAGCAGTTCAGCTCCTGCGTGCGCAGCTGGTTGAGCTTGGAGAGCGCCGTATTGAAATCCTTGTTGATCATCGCGGCCTGCTCGGCCTCGAGATAGACCTGACCCGTCCGGCTGTTGAACTGGGTTTCGGTGCAAGTCTGCTGTGCAGAGGCCATACCCGCCGAAGCCAGGGCCATCGCGCCGGCGGCCAGAATTGCGCGGAACCGGATCATCTGTCTCATCTCTCTCATCTTCCTCTCTCGGGCGGCACTACGCCCGCTTTCGAGCCTCCGTCCGGCGAAGGGCTCTGCTGAAGGCCGGGACGCTTACTGCAGCTTGAACTCCAGCGGATAAACCACGTTGCGCCGCTCTACGGCCTGACCGCGGACAATCTTCGGCGCAAATTCGACGCGCGACACAGCGCGCTCGGCCTCGGACCTGAAGATGTTATCGGTGCAGGTCGCCTGGACATTATAGGGGCGCCCGCGCGTATCCACATCGAAGCGGACCTCGCAGCTGCCCGAGATGCCGCGCTCGGCCGCACGTTGCGGGAAAGACGGTGTCGGCGGGCGGATAGGCTGCGCATCGCGGTCCGAAACGGCCACGGGATCGATTGCCAGCGCCTGCATCCGGCCAAGATCGAGATTCTGCGGCACCGCACCATCGATGCGCGGGGTCGGCAGGTTGATATCAGAACGCGTGGCAGAGGCCCGAGGCGGCGGCGGCGGGCGCTGTGCGGATTCAAGCCGTTTCGGCGCCGTACGCGAACGCGTGCGCGCTTCACTATCCTGCTGCTGTGGTGTGATAGCCGAAAGGGTGCGGGTTTCACCATCCGGCACCTCAATCTCCTCGACTGAAATCAGGCGGTTCATGATCAGGAAGATGATCAGCACAACCGGCAGCGCGATCACGACGCCAATGAGCAAGCGGATCATCGGGTTGTTCAGCATGTCTCTCTCCTAATCGATCCTGGACGAGATATTGATGACTGTTGCCCCGTCTATTCTGTTGATGGCTTCCATGACGTCAACCAAAACCTGCGCTTCGGAATTCACGTCTGCCTGAACCACGATTTCCCCGCGAGGATTGTCGAGCCGCATTTCACGGATGGTGAAACCGACCTCGGCAGGGCTGATCTGTTGCTTGTCGATATAGACTTCGCTGCGTTCATTGATGGCGATCAGGATGGCCAGCGGCCGCACGGCTGCCTTATTATCGACATCGGGCCGCTCGATCGGGACGCCCGGTTCCTTGATGAACTGTGCTGTCACGATGAAGAAGATCAGGAGGATGAAAACCACGTCCAGCATCGGCGTGAGGTTGATATCCTCCTCCGAAT
Source organism: Hyphomonas sp. (assembly GCA_036804125.1). Classification (GTDB taxonomy): domain Bacteria; phylum Pseudomonadota; class Alphaproteobacteria; order Caulobacterales; family Hyphomonadaceae; genus Hyphomonas. The sequence continues at coordinate 250 of DAIRTA010000160.1, read as the reverse complement.
TGCCGGCCCCGATCGCCTTTTTCTTTCTGCGCGCCATGTGGCGTCTCCCTGGAACTGGTTTAGCCGCTGATCACAAGGTTCACCCGGTCGACGAAACCGGCATTGTAAGCTTCGTCGCGGATGCGGATGATCACGCCATTACGGGCTTTCGGATGCGCCATGATGATCAGCGCGCTGCTCGGGTTTTCCGCACGCACCCGCTCGATGTTCGCACGGACCGAGCCGATATCCGTCGGCCTTCCATTAACAT
>DAIRTA010000159.1:0-5403 GCA_036804125.1 Hyphomonas sp. | reverse complement strand
GGCGCCGGGGGCAGCAATGATAGCCATCTTGCTCGGCGGGTTCGCCGCCAGCCCTGTTGAGAGCGCGAACAATTGCCCGGTTTAAGTAGCTTGTGAACTGTCCGGTTTTGATGGCGCTAAGGGGTCATGGCGGCCTCCTGTTTTGGGTTCGGGTCCCCGGGAGCCGTCCCCTCGGAGCCGCCGTCGCTCGCTCGCCCCGAGACGGGGTGAGCGACGGCGGCGCAGGGGGGCGGCGGGGTCCCCTTGGTGGGCTCGAGCGAGCGTGTTGCGGTTGTGGCGCTCGGCTCGTCTGGGGGAAAGCAGGCGATCCGGCGCGGCCCGTGGAACACCGCCAAGGCCCCGTCGGGATAGGCGTGCACGCGCACGTTCGCCCGCACATAGTGCGCCCGCTCAGGGGAGGGCGGCAGCTGCAAGCTGCGTCCGCGCCAGCGTACGGTGTTGTCCGCCCCGACCTGGCGACCCTCCTGCACGCACAGGACATCGCGCCACTGCCCCTGCGCGACCGCGACGAACGCCGAGCCGTCCTCGGCGGCCGGGACGGCGAAGCGGGCGTTGTGCCGGGGCAAATACACCTGTGCAATCCAGAGGTTGGCCGCCTCGATCGTCTTGATCTCGGCGAGCGCCAGTTCTTTGGGCAAGCGGTCCTGAAGCGTGCGGAACATCCGCTCGGAGCGGCCGCGCGCTTCGGGGCGAGAGTTTCGGGCGATAACTTCGCATCGCCGGAAACTCTATGCTTTTTGTTGATCGCATCGGAATTGCGCAAAACCGGATTCCACTTTTGCGCCCGATGCTCTGTAGGCCGCAATGTGCTCGATCCCCAATTGCGCCAAGGCGCGACCGACCTGGGTCAATGTCTTCGGATCGACTTTGCCGCCGGCTTCGGGCGTATGGAAATAATGGCTGCCCCGATCCGTGTAGAAGGCGCAGAACAAGCCGCACTTCTCGATCGTCTCGATGAGACCGAGGAAGCTCGACTCCGTGCCCTCTTCGTCGACCAGGAACAGCGAATACATCTCACTGGTGGCGTCGTCCATGGTCGCGACGAGATCGAGCGGCCCCAAGCCGGTCAACCAAACGTGCTTGGACGCGTCTTGATGCACCAGCATCCCCGGCATCGGCCGCCGCGGTCGCTTGCGTCGATGCGCCCCTCGACGCGGCGCTTTCTCGATCAATCCCCGCGCCTGAAGAAACGTCTTCGTCCAGGTGTAACCCCAAGCAAATCCGTGATCGCGAACCAAAACCTCATGGACATGCTTGGCCGTAAAGCCCTGATACCGCTCACGAAACAAGCCCTCTACCCGCGCACGCTCCGCAGCGTCGGGCCCACGCTCGGGCCGTGCGCGGAGCCGGCGATCGACCAGCCCCGCCTCGCCACCCTCTTCAAACCGCTTCGCCCAGCGACGAAACGTCCGCTCGTGCATCCCCAAAATCTCCGCCGCCGCCAGCTGGCTCAACCGACCAGCCTCCCAACGGCTCATCACGTCTCTCAGTTTTAACATCCGTAGTCCCTGCAGCTGCTCGGTCCGGCGCATCGGCTTCCTCCGCCCATGCACCGGACAAACCCCGAGCTACCTCCACCGGACAAATCACGCGCTCTCTACATCTGACAGGACCAGGGCTTGACAACAACCCCAATGATTCAATATTTCATGAACTATTGAGTTATGGGAGGTGGCATGGGGCCAGATCAAGTCATTCGCGCACTCGGAGCATTGGCACAGGAACATCGCCTGGCCGTGTTTAGAAACCTTGTGCAGGCCGGACCTAACGGCTTGACGGCAGGTGAGCTGTCCCAGGCCGAGGATATCTCGCCCTCCGCGATGAGCTTCCATTTCTCGCAGCTGAGCAACGCTGGGCTGATTTCGCAGCGCCGCGCCGGGCGCTCGATCATCTATTCGGCCAATTATGCAACGATGGGGCGACTGCTCGCTTACCTCACCGAGAATTGCTGCGTTGGAGCCACCTGCGGTGTCGGCAATGGCGATACGTCATCGGACCAACAAGCGAGCGAAAGGGGCGCGCAATGAACAATGTAACGACCACTGCACCTTCAAACGTTCCGACCCCGGTAACTGCCCCGGCCGCCTGGCGCGGCGGGGGTTTGCAGACCCGCCCTGAGGAATGGCTGCGGCAGCTTTCGCAGGCGCAGATTGACGAGCTTGAACAGGTATCGAGGCAGATCGAGGCGGCGGGCCTAACCCGCGAACAGATTGATGCCGCGCAATGGCCGCTCCCTGCGATGGAGGCCTCGCTTGCCGAATGGCGCCAGCAAATTCATCGCGGCCATGGCATGATTCTGGTGCGCGGACTTCCCGCCCGCCGCATGGGCAAGTCGCGTGCGGGACTCGCCTATTGGCTGCTCGGGCTCCATCTTGGCGCGCCCGTCCCCCAGAATGCGCAGGGCGAAACTCTGGTCGATATCCGTGATCTCGGCCATGCCCCCAACGACCACAATGTCCGGCTTTACAAGACCCGCGCTGATCTCAGCTTCCACACCGATGGCGCCGATATCATCGGGCTGTTGTGCCTGCGCGAAGGCAAATCGGGGGGCGTCAGCCGCATCTGTTCTTCGGTTGAGGTCTATAACGAAGTGCTGCGCCGCCGCCCGGATCTCGCGCCGCTGCTGGAAGATGAATATCATCACCATGCCCACGGCCAATTCGGTGCCGACGGGCTGAAGACCTTCCGCTACCCCATCGTCACGCGCCGCGACGGCCTGTTCCGGATGATGCTGCTGATCTGGTATATCCGCAATGCGGCAGAGGATTTTCCGGACATTGCCCCGCTGACCCCGGCCCAGCATGAATTGCTGGATCTGCTCGAACAGATCCCGCTCGAACCCGGCGTCGCGCTCGACATGCAGTTTCAGGAAGGCGACATGCAATTCCTCAAAAACTCGGTCGTGCTCCACGCCCGCACTGAATATGCCGATTGGGACGAACCCGAAGAGAAACGCCACTTGCTTCGGCTCTGGCTGTCGGCACCCGATTTTGCCGATGGCGACGATCTGCTGCGCCATGGCTTTGCCGGGAAGGCGGCGGCATGATCCATCATGATGTCATCGTCGTCGGCGCGGGTCAGGCCGGGCTGGGCGCGGGGCGCGAGCTTCAGGCGCGGGGGCTGGATTTCACAATCCTCGATGCCGCGAGCGAAGTCGGCGGGTCATGGTCGAAATACTATGACAGCCTGCAGCTCTTCTCGCCCGCCCGCTATTCGGCGCTCCCCGGCCTGCCGCTACCCGGCGACCCCTGGCGCTACCCCAGCGGCCCTGAAATCACCGCCTATCTGAAGCAATATCAGAGCCATTTCGGATTGCCGGTCGAACTGGGGGTGACAGTCAAGTCGGCCCGTTTTGGCGATGATCATTATCACCTGTCGCTGGGCGATGGTTCGGTGCGTACCGCGCGCAGCCTGATCGTGGCGACCGGGGGTTTCTCCACGCCCTGGATGCCGACGCTCCCCGGACAAGATCAATTTACTGGCGAAATCCTGCATTCGGGCGAGTATCGCAATCCTCACGCCTTTGTTGGCAAACAGATCGTTGTCGTTGGTGCGGGCAATTCGGCGGTGCAGATCGCCGTTGAACTGGCCGAAAAGGAGGATGTCACTTTGGCGGTGCGCGAACGCATCCGCTATCTCCCCCAGCGCGTGCTCGGCCAGGATCTGCATTGGTGGTTCGACAAACTCAGGCTCAACGGCCTGAACCTTTTCTCCGATCACGGCGTTCCGGTGATCGACGGCGGCTACTACCGCGACGCCTTGCGCCGCAACGCTCCGCCGGTGCGCAAGATGTTCAAACGCTTCACGCAGACCGGTCTTATCTGGGACGAAGGGCTGGCGGCAGAGCCTGTAGATGTCGTGATCTTTGCTACCGGCTATCGCCCCGTTCTTGGTCTGCTGGAGGGTAGCGGCGCGCTCGATGCCAAAGGCCTGCCGCTGCACAGGCGGGGCGTTTCAACATCGTTGCCGCGCCTTGGTTTTATGGGCCTTTCAGGACAAAGCGGCTTCGCTTCTGCCACGCTGCGCGGCGTGGGGCCTGATGCCAATCGGGTCGTCGCGGCGCTCGCAGCTTGACCGGTATCCGTGCCCGGCGCTTCCAGTATGGTTGATCCCTGCAGCTGCGGACGCCACGGCAATTCGTTCCTGGCGGTCAGCATCGCTGCCGCCGGGCGCCAGCTCATTCCGGCAGATCAGTGATATTGTTCACATACCAGTGCATGATCTGGACCAGATGATGTTGGTCGCTTGTCGTGGCGACATTGGCCACAAGGTCGGAAATGCTGATCGCCTTCAACGCATCGCGATAGGCGGTTTCAGCCTGTCTGAAGGCGGCAGCGACCGGGCAGGCCTGCCTGCACTTGTCGCGATCGAGCGCGCACGGCCCCTGTTGACGTATTTCGGTGCAACGAAATGCCGGTGAGGTGCCGTCAATGGCAGCCTTGATGTTCCACAGCGAAATCTCCGAGGCGGGCCGAGCCAGGCTGTAGCCGCCCGTCTTGCCGCGGCTCGTCCGGACGATCCCCGCTTTGCTCAAAGCTTGCATCTGCTTGGCCATATAGGCGGCCGGCACGCCGTGATATTCGGCCAGCAGCGCAAGGCTTAATCCCTTGCCCGGGCCAAGCGGCGCCAGCAGGGTGCAGGCATGGACACCCCATTCGACACCTTTGTTTATCCGCATCGAAACCTCCGCCGTGGTGCGCTGTTGAGAGCGCGAACAATTGCCCGGTTTAAGTAGCTTGTGAACTGTCCGGTTTTGATGGCGCTAAGGGGTCATGGCGGCCTCCTGTTTTGGGTTCGGGTCCCCGGGAGCCGTCCCCTCGGAGCCGCCGTCGCTCGCTCGCCCCGAGACGGGGTGAGCGACGGCGGCGCAGGGGGGCGGCGGGGTCCCCTTGGTGGGCTCGAGCGAGCGTGTTGCGGTTGTGGCGCTCGGCTCGTCTGGGGGAAAGCAGGCGATCCGGCGCGGCCCGTGGAACACCGCCAAGGCCCCGTCGGGATAGGCGTGCACGCGCACTGTTCCCCGTCAGCATCCATGAGACAAATTTGGGATCTTCACGAAGGGAGGATTTCTGGTTCATCGTAGCCGCAAGGAGCGAAGATGAAACAGAAATCCGGGCCGGACAAAGCACCGGCAGAGCAAGTGCTGAAGGATATCCGGCGTCAGACGCGTCGACAGTATTCGGCTGAAGAGAAGATCCGCATCGTGCTGGAAGGCTTGCGGGGCGAGGAGAGCATCTCGGAGCTTTGCCGCCGCGAGGGCATTGCCGCATCGATGTATTATGGCTGGTCGAAAGAGTTCCTTGAGGCTGGAAAGCGTCGGCTGGCCGGTGACACAGCCCGTGCTGCGACCTCGGACGAGGTGAAGAACCTTCGCCGTGAGTCCACCGCCCTGAAGGAGGTCGTGGC
>DAIRTA010000158.1:3025-5466 GCA_036804125.1 Hyphomonas sp. | reverse complement strand
CCGCGCTATCCGGACTACCGCGCCGGCCATGCCGCCCTCCTTGCGGCGGAAGCGGCCGCGCCCGCTTGATCATGAAAGGATCGCAATTTTTCCGCTGTTCGCCGGATTCCGGCCCTGTTGGCGCCCCGCCTTAGCGGTGTAGAGTAGGCTCCGGGAGGACAATTGATGTCGATCACAACCGCCGGCCGCGCCCTTATCCTTTTCTGTCTCGCCGCGCTCCTTGCGCTCTCGCTGACAGCCTGCGGACAGCGAACCGAGCGCCCGGCCGCCGAGGCCGAGGAGGGCCCGATGGTTGTCCAGCGCTCACCGGCCGATCAGGTCGCGGCGCGGCGGCGTGAGGAAGCCCGCCAGCGCGCAGCGGCCGCCGCCGAGCAGGACTTCGCCTTCATCCGCTACCGGATCGACACCACCGCCGACGCGCCGCTGGCCTGTTTCGTCTTTTCCTCCCCTCTCAATCAGCAGACGGACTATAGCCCCTTTGTCACTTTCACTCCCGCAGTGCGCACGGCGTTGACGGTCAATGGCCAGGAGCTCTGCGCGGGTGGTCTCGCCTTTGGCAGCTCGCACACCGCGACCCTGCGCGAGGGCCTGCCGGCCGCCGATGGCCGGCGCCTGGAGCGCAGCGAGACCGTGCCCGTCGATTTTGCCGACCGGCCGGCCTATGTCGGCTTCCGCGGCGCCGGGGTCATCCTGCCGCGCGAGAATGCCGATGGCCTTGCCATCGAGACGGTGAATATCGATGAGGTCGAGATCGAGGTGCTGCGCATCAATGACCGTGCCCTGGCCTTCAAGCGGATCACCGAGGGCGTGACCACCGGCGAGGGCCGCTATGGCTATCTCTGGGGTGAGGACGATCCGTCCGATGTCGGCGAGACACTGTTCACCGGGCGCATGCGCATCGCCGCGCAGCAGAACAACGCCGTCACCACAGTCTTCCCGATCCAGGACACGGTCGGCCCGATGGCGCCGGGCGCCTATTTCGTGCGCGTGCGCGATGTTGCCACCGCCAATGACAGCAGCCGGATGACGGTCTCGGCCAGCCGCTGGATCCTGCTCACCGATCTGGCGCTGACCGCCTATACCGGCGAGCACGGCCTCGACATCACTGTCCGCTCGCTGCGCGACGGGCGCACCGTTACCGATGCACAGGTCCAGCTGGTCGCGGCCAATAATTCCGTGCTCGGTGAAAGCCGGCCGAACGAGCAGGGCCGCGTGCGCTTCGAGGCGCCGCTGATGCGCGGGCAGGGGCCGCTCGCCCCGCGCCTCGTGCTCGCGACCAATTCGCGCGGCGAACTGGCCGCCCTCGACCTCAACCGCGCCGCGGTTGACCTCTCCGAATACCCGGTCGGCGGGCGCCGTGTCGCCGGTCCGGTGGACGCCTATCTCTATACCGAGCGCGGCATTTACCGCCCCGGCGAGGATGTCGAACTCGTCGCCATGGTCCGCGACCGCGCCGGGCGCCGCGTCACCGGGCGCAGCGGCCATCTCGTGATCTACCGGCCGAACGGTCTGGCCGCCGAGCGGGTGCGCTTCGGCGATCCCGCTTCCGGCGCCCTCGCGCATACCTACACCCTGCCGCGCGGTGCCAGCCGGGGCGAATGGCGCGCCGTGCTTGAGGTCGATGGCCTGTCCGCGCCGGCCGGGGAGGTGCGCTTCGCGGTCGAGGATTTCGTGCCGCAGCGCATCGCCGTTGATCTGACAGCGGATGAAACGGCGCCGATTGCGGCCGGCGGCACGCGCGATATCACCGTCAATGCCCGTTTCCTGTATGGCGCGCCGGGCGCTGGCCTGACTGTGCGCACAGAGGCGCGCCTTGAGCCTGATCCGATGCCCTTCCGTGCGTTTGAGGGCTTCCGCTATGGCCGCCATGACACGACCTTCAGCGAGCAGATCCTCGAATTTGCTGACACCACGACCGATGGCGAGGGCAAGGCGGCCGTGCGCCTCTCGCCCGGTACGGCGGGGTCGAATTCCAACATTCCGCTGCGCCTCAATACCGTTATCAGCGTGCTTGAGCCCGGCGGGCGCGCCATCGCTGACAGCGTCCGCGTGCCTTACCGCCCGGAGCGGCTCTATCTCGGCCTGAAGCCGGCCTTCGAGGGCAATCTGGAAGAAGGCGCCGATGCGCGCTTTGAAGTCGCCGCGATCAATGCGGCCGGCGAGGCCGAGGCGCAGACGCTCAACTGGAAAATCCTCGCCATCAACTACCATTATGACTGGTATCGCGACAATAATGGCTGGAACTGGCGGCGCTCGCGCACCGTCACCCAGGTCAATGCCGGCAGTGTGCGCACCCCCGCCGGCGGCACGGCGGAAATCCGCGCCACCGGCATCAGCTGGGGCCAGCATGAGATCATCGTCGAGGGCACCGGCGCGCATGCCGCCTCCGGCGTCAGCCAGGCCTTCTTTGCCGGCTGGGGCGGCTGGGCCAGCGCTGATGG
>DAIRTA010000158.1:0-2925 GCA_036804125.1 Hyphomonas sp. | reverse complement strand
GCGCCGGATGTCGCGCGCCCGCGCGGCGAGCAGGCGGTCGAGGTGCGCATCACCGGCGGCCCGCGCGAGCCGGTCTTCTTCACCCTCGCCGCCGTCGATGAGGGCATCCTTCAGCTGACGAAATTCCGCTCGCCCGATCCGGTAGCGCATTATTTCGGCCGCAAGGCGCTCGGCGTGGCGCTGCATGATGATTATGGCCGCCTGCTTGATCCCAATCTCGGCCTTCCGGCCGAGGTGCGCACTGGCGGCGACCAGCTCGGCGGCGAAGGCCTGACGGTCGTGCCGGTGCGGTCGGTCGCCTGGTTCTCGGGCATCATCGAAGCCGGCCGCTCGGAGCGGCGAACCGTGCGCGTGCCCCTGCCGGAGTTCAATGGCGAGATGCGCCTGATGCTTGTCGCCTGGTCCGAGACCGGCCTCGGCACGGCCGAGCGCAAGATGGTCGTGCGCGACCCGGCGCCTGCCGATCTCGTCATGCCGCGCTTCCTGGCGCCGGGCGATGAGGCGGTGATCACCGCCAGCATCGACAATGTCGAACTCGGCGCCGGCGAGTTTGCCGCCCGGGTCTCCGCCACCGGCACGGTCAGCGCCGCCGACACCCAGCTCTCGCGCCGCCTGCAGACCGGCCAGCGCGCCGACATTCCGGTCCGCGTCGGCGCCGAGGGGGAGGGGATATCCACCCTCCGCCTCACCGTGACCGGGCCGGGCAATTACCGCACCGAACAGTCCTATGATATCCAGACCCGCTCGCCCTACCTGCCGGAGACACGGGCCACGACCGTCGCCATGCGGCCGGGCGAGACCTACACGGCCGCCGCCAGCCTCGCCGAGGGCTATGTTCCGGGCTCGGTCGAGGTCACTGTCGGCTTCTCGCCCCTGCCGCTCGATGCCGGCGCCCTGTATGCCTCGCTCGACCGCTATCCCTATGGCTGCACCGAGCAGATCACCAGCCGGGCGGTGCCGCTGCTCTATTCCGAAGACCTGATCGCCATGGGCGCCCCGGCCGATCGCGGCGATCTCACCGGCCGCATGCAGGTGGCTGTCAACACTATCCTCAACCGTCAGTCGGCGGATGGCGCGTTCGGGCTGTGGCGCGAGGGCGATGGCTATGCCTCGCCCTGGCTCGGCGCCTATACGACCGAGTTTATCCTGCGCGCCCGCGAGGCCGGCTATGCCGTGCCGCAGGAAGCGCTGACCCGCGCCTATGGCGCGCTGCGCAATATCGCGGCCGGCGAGGCCTGGCGCGCCTATGGCTATTATACCGAGGTCTATGAAGGTGCCGGCGCGAACGATACCCAGCAGCGCCTGATGCAGCGCTCGGCCGCCTATGCCGCCTATGTCCTCGCCCGCGGCGGGCAGGGCGACATCGCCCGCCTGCGCTATTTGCATGACCGTGAGCTTTCAGACATCCGCAGCCCGCTCGCGCGCGCCCATATCGGGGCGGGCCTCGCCCTGATGGGCGACCGGGCGCGGGCGGCCTCCGCCTTCCGCGCCGCCGAGGAGGCGCTCGGCTATAACAATACCGGCGACTATTACCAGACGCCCTTGCGCGATCTCGCCGCCGTCACCGCCCTCGCCGCCGAGGCCGGCCTGACCGATACGGTTGAACGCCTCGCCGATCGCCTCAGCCGCCAGACGCCGGAGCCTGCCGAGCTTTCGACCCAGGAGAAAGCCTATCTCCTCGTCGCGCTGCACAGCCTCGGCGGCGGCGAAGCCGGCGCCAATGTCACCGCTGAAGGCCTCGGTCGCCTGCCAGCCGGCCAGCGCCAGTTCATCGTCTCCGGCGAGGCGCTGGAGCGCGGGGCCAGCTTCCGCCTTGGCGGCGATACACCGCTCTTCCGTACCGTGATGGTCACCGGCGCCCCGGTCGCGCCGCCCCCGGCGGCGTCCAACCGGCTCAGCATCGCCAAGACCTTCTACTCCCTGACCGGCCGGCCCGTGCAACCCGACCAGATCAACCAGGGCGACCGGTTCGTCATTGCCCTGACCGTCACGCCCGGAGAGCGCCGGGTCAATCCGGTCGTCATCGCCGACCTGCTGCCTGCCGGATTCGAGATCGAGAGCGTGCTGCGCCCGGCCGATGCCCAGGTCGAGGAATATGACTGGCGCACCGGCGAGAGCGTGATGCGGCAGGGCCCGTTCGCCTTCCTCGGCGTGCTCGCCCGCCCGCAGACCGCCCAGGCCCAGGATGACCGCTTCGTCGCCGCCATTGATGTCACCAGCGAGCCGGTCACGCTGGCCTATGCCGTGCGCGCCGTCACCCCCGGCAGCTTCGCCATCCCCGGCGCCGTCGCGGAAGACATGTACCGGCCGGAAGTCTTCGCCCGCTCCGCGCCCGGCCGCGTCACCATCCAGGCCAGCCGCGGCGCCGCCGGCGGGCAATAGGCCCGGCGATGCGCCGCGCCCGGCCTCACCATATCCTGCTCGGCCTGCTCGCCTTTTTCAGTGCGGCGGTGCTGGCAGACATCCTCTTGCCCCCGCCCATGGACCGGCTCGGAACGCCGTCCGTCCTCGTCACCGACCGCGAAGGCCGCGCCCTGCGCGCTTTCCCGGCCGAGGAAGGCCGCTGGCGGTTTGCTGCCCGGCTGGAGTCCATCGACCCGCTGTTCATCGAGGCGCTGGTGCGCGTCGAGGACAAGCGCTTCTGGCAGCATGGCGGCACCGACTGGCCGGCCATGGCCCGCGCCGCCTTCGACTCGCTGCGGGCGGGCCGCATCGTCTCGGGCGGCTCGACGCTCACCATGCAGACCGCCCGCCTGCTCGAGCCGCGCCCGCGCACGCCGCTCGCCAAGCTGATCGAGATCGCGCGTGCCCGCCAGCTTGAGCGGCGCTTCTCCAAGGAGGAAATCCTCGAGCTTTACCTCACCCTCGCCCCCTATGGCGGCAATCTCGAAGGCGTGCGCGCGGCCAGCTGGAGCTATTTCGGCC
>DAIRTA010000157.1:454-5502 GCA_036804125.1 Hyphomonas sp. | reverse complement strand
CATGATCCTACTCCTCCTCATCGGAGTGAATCATCAATCGACCAGCTTGTGAATCTGGAGGTTTCTGTGAGGTCGCGCATTGATGAGGGCTCGGCCTGGGGCTGCGCGACCTCATTGAAACCGGATTGAACGAACCCGCTGACGCGGCCACCCCGCTATGGGATTTGTGGCTCTGTTCTGTCTTGCGTCGAAGGGTTTGGTGCCGACGAAAGAGAGCCACCCGGTCTCTTTTGCGGACAGTTTGATACGTTTTGCAGCGCGGTGGAGGCCGCCGCGGCGGCGTTGGGTCCAACTGCGGGCCGGGGTATGCGCCAAAAAAGCGACGTGGGGTTGATCAGGACACAGAAGAGCATTGCGCCCGGCGGCCTTGATGGCGCGGCACTGTGACATCCGGACTGTTTGGGGGATCGCGCGCTCATGAGGTGTCGGGCGTGGGCCGCGGGGGCCGGTTTGTGCGTCGCGGTAATGGCGTGATGATCCACCGGGAGCCGCCACAACAGGGGCAGATTGCCGGATCGAACCTGTTAGGCATTGCCGGTGCAGCGGTGTCGCCTGTTTGTTCCGGGAGGCGTGCGGCGGCCGGCAGAAGTTGGCGGATGGTAGCGAGGCGCACCCGGCGACACCCGTTCGCGAGAAACCCATAATGACGAATGCGGTGGAACCCATCTGGCAGGCTGTGCAGCAGGAAACGCCGAATGAACTCGTGCCCGTCGAGGGTCATGAGCCCTGGCGCGTTGCCATGGCGATAATCGCGCCAGCGGAAGGTCACGCGCGCCTCCTCTGCGCTGACGAGGCGAGAGTTGGCGATGGCGACCCGGTGGGTATAGCGGCCGAGGTAGGCAAGAACGTGCTGAGGCGATCCGAACGGGGGCTTGGCATAGACGATCCAGCGCTTCTTGCTCAGTGGGCGGATGGCTTTAGTGAAAGCTGCGGGGTCGCTCAAGTCGGCAAGGTCGCCGAAGAACTGTAATCGCCCGGCCCGATACGCGGCCTTCAGCCGCTCGAGGAACAGCCGCCGGAACAGTTGCGAGAGGACATGGATGGGCAGGAAGAATTGCCGGCGACAGGCAATCCAGCGCCCATCTGGAGAGAGCGCGCCGCCGGGAACGAGGCAATGGATATGGGGATGATGGGTCAGCGTCTGACCCCATGTATGCAGAATGGCGATGAAGCCGAGTTCGCCGCCCAGATGCCTGGCATCGGCGCCGATGGTCTTCAGCGTTGCGGCCACCGCGTCGAACAGGACACCGTAGGCCACGGCCTTGTTCTGATATGCGATCGCAGCGATCTCGGCAGGCACGGTGAACACGACATGGAAATAAGGCACGGGCAGCAGGTCCGCCTGGCGTGCGGCGAGCCATTGCTCACGGGCAGCGCCCTGGCACTTGGGGCAATGCCGGTTGCGACATGAGTTGTAGGCGATGCGGGAATGCGAGCAGTCCGCACAGGCTTCGACATGGCCGCCCAGATCGGCGGTCCGGCAAAGCGCGATGGCCGACATCACGCGGCGCTCGACCCGGCCGAGATGACCGTCCCGGGCCTCAACGTAAGCAGGACCATGCAGGCGGAAGATATCCGCCACTTCCAGCTGAGGACGCATCTTCGCCGCCTCAGCTGGGCGGCACAACTTCCAGCGTTAAACGGTCAAGCGGGCTCTGCGTCGCGGCAATCGTCGTGGTGGCGACCTGAGTATAGCGCGCCGTTGTCGACAGATTGTTATGCCCCAGCAAAACCTGAATGATCCGGATATCTACACCGTTCTCGAGCAGATGGGTGGCAAAGCTATGACGCAGGGTATGCACGCTGACCTGCTTGACCAGTCCGGCTGCCTTGGTCGCAGACCGGCAGGCGGCGTAGAGAACCTGCACATCGATCGGCTTGTCGCCGCGCCCGGGAAATAGCCAGACCTGCGGGCGCGCGAGGCGCCAGTAGGTCCGCAATATGCCGAGCAACTGGGGTGAAAGCATCACGGTGCGATCCTTGGCGCCCTTGCCATGGCGGACCTGGATCAGCATCCGGTCGCTGTCGATATCCGCAATCCTGAGGCTCACCGTCTCCGAAGCGCGCAGCCCCGCGGCATAAGCCGTGGTCAGCGCCGCTCGGGCCTTCAGCGATGGCACGGCCTCAAGGAAGCGGACGATCTCATCCGGGCTCAGGATCGTCGGCAGCTTGCGAGGGGTGCGCGCGTAGGCAATGCGCTCCGGGATCTCGGCCCGGTCCAGCGTCACACCGTAAAAGAAGCGCAGCGCACACACCGTCTGGTTCAGGGCTGGCCAGGAAACACCCTGCGAAACCAGATGGACCTGGAATGCCCGCACATCTTCCAGGCCCAGCCGATCTGGTGAGCGACCACAATGGCGGCTGAACCTGGAAACTGCAGACAGATAGGATCGCTGCGTCGCTGGCGACAGGTTGCGTAGGCTCATATCTTCGATCATACGGCGACGCAGCGGGCTGACCGCTGTCGTGGTATCTACCATGGGGTGGTCTCCTGATTAGAGGTTGGTCTCAGCAACCAAACCTTCTCATCAGGAGGCCCTTCGGGCCAGTACCAGCGCTAGTCCCGCGTCAGCGGGTTCGTTCAATCAAAGATTCCCTATTCGATTGGGTTGTGATTCACTTCTGTCAGGAGGTGGATCATGGCTGAGGCATATTCGAAGGATCTGCGGCGCCGGGTGGTGGCATTTGTTGAACGGGGTAACTCGCGGCAGGCCGCCGCACGCCAGTTTGGTGTCAGTCCGAGCTTTGCGGTGAAGCTGCTGAAGTTGTGGCAGGAGACGGGAAGCGTCACGCCTCGCCCGGTAGGCGGGCGGCGGCACACCAAGCTGGCGCCATATCTCGACTATCTGATCAGTGAGGTCGAGGCGCAGCCAGACGTGACGATGCCGGAACTGGCGCGCCGGCTGGCGTCGGAGCATGGCGTGACGGCGGCACCGGCATCGCTCTCGCGGGTGCTATGCCAAGCCGGGTACACATATAAAAAAAGCCCTTCTGGCGTCGGAGCAAGAGCGCGCTGATGTGAAAGCCGCCCGGGCGGACTGGAAACATTACCGTCAGCCAGCGATGCAGGCTGAGCCCGGCCGGCTGGTGTTCATCGATGAAACCTCGGTGAAGACCAACATGTGCCGTCTTCGCAGCCGGTCGCTGTGCGGGAAGCGTCTGAAGGCAACTGCGCCGTTCGGAAAGTGGGGTACACAGACGTTCATTGCAGGTCTGCGCTGCGGTGAACTCACGGCACCCTGGATCGTCGAAGGCGCCATGAACCGGGCTGCCTTTGAAGTTTATGTCGAAACCCAGCTCGCCCCGACACTCTCACCCGGCGATGTCGTCATCCTCGACAATCTAAGCGTCCACTACAGCCAGCGCGCTGAAGACGCCCTCGCCAAACGCGGCGCCTGGTTCCTCTACCTACCGAAATACTCGCCCGATCTGAACCCGATCGAGATGGCCTTCTCAAAGCTGAAAGCCCATCTGCGAGCTGCCGCCGCCCGAACTTTCGAGGAACTCAACAACGCCATCGGCGACATCTGCAAGCTCTTCACACCAGCCGAGTGCTGGAACTTCTTCAAAGCTGCGGGCTATGCGTCCACGTGAAAGCGCGAGGCTCTAGCAGGCTGCTGAAAAAGCCTGTTCGACGGTTGTGATATATAGGTTTTTTTGGTTCGGCGAAGTGGTTTTACTCCGTTTTGGCGGCGGGACGCGTGTTATCGCCGCCATTGAGCCATTCTCGCGGGTATAAACCGTCTTTGTGCGGATTATGCTTCGAGGGGTGGCTGCCTTGATTGTGGCGTTCATGCTGCGGCTCCTGCAAGAAGCTTCGGTAATCGGACGAGATTATAGGCCGCGATGGCGATATCGAAGCCGTGCGCGACGCGCCGCTTGCCCCTGAACTTGGTCTTGGCATAGCCGCCGGTCGTCTTCGTCCATCCGAAGATCTCCTCGATCCGTTTGCGGATGCGCTGGGAGACCTCATAGCCCTCGGGGGTCGTGACGGGCAGGCCGCCGCGTCCGGTCTCGGACTTCAGGGCGACATGTGGTCTGACACCGGCCTGCTCGAGATCGCGCTTGAAGGTCCAGGCATTGTAGCCCTTGTCGGCACCGGGCGCGGCGCCGCGCTTTACCTTGCGCTTCCTGATCATCTCGAGAGCCGCCTCTCGTTCGGCTCTGCCGGTTGCATGGGTCAGCCGTGTCGCTACGGCGAGGCCTTGCCGGTTCTCCATGAGGACATGCCCCATATAGCAGAGCTGGGCCGGCTTGCCCCGGCCTTTGCGGTAGAGCCGGGCATCGGGATCGGTAGATGAGGCATGTGTCTGGTTTGACCGCTTATCACCGTGGAAATCGCGGGAAGCATTGCGCCCGCCGCCCGCGCCGTCCGGGCCGCCATCGTCATCGCTTCTTTCTGTGTCCTTCGGGCGGAAGCTCTTGGTGCTGGCCCAGGCCTCAATCAGGGTACCGTCCACACTGAAGTGCTCGCGCGACAACAGCTTCTTCACCCGCCGCAGCGACAGGACCGCATTAAGGAACCTCGCGGCAATATCCCCGTCCAGCAGGCGGTCCCGGTTCTTTGAAAACGTCGAGGCATCCCAGGTCGGCTCATCGAGGCCAAGTCCGACAAACTACCGGAACAGAAGGTCAAACTCAAGGCGCTCCATCAGCTGGCGCTCTGACCGGATGGAATAGATCGCCTGCAGCAGCATCGCGCGCAGCAAGCGCTCCGGCGCAATCGAAGGCCGGCCGGTATCCTGCGCGTAGAGCGCCGAAAAATCTGCGTCCAGAGCCTTCAGCGCGTCATTTACCAGCAACCGTATCTGCCGGAGAGGATGATCTGATGCGATCCGGTCTTCAACGTTCACATACGGAAACAACTGATCCGTCGTCCGATCTTCACCGCGCATATCTGCCTCCCTCGTATGCGAACAAGAGAATCATGCTTCGCAGGCTAAAACGAGGGCTTTTTCAGCAGCCTGCTAGACTGGGTTGAGGCACAGGACCCGCTCGGAGCTCGCGTTCTGTCGTTGCGAAATTGTCGTCGGCGAGAACGATGTCCG
>DAIRTA010000157.1:0-444 GCA_036804125.1 Hyphomonas sp. | reverse complement strand
GAAGCTTCCTTTGCTGTATCAGAGCCGCGCTTACCCATCGCCCACTCGACATCCGCGCGCTTCAGCGCTGGCGCATCGTTCACGCCGTCCCCCGTAACCGCGCGCCATTTTTTTTCTATAGTTCTATGCGCTCTGTCGATTCATGTTGGAAACGCAGCACAAACAGGGCAGCAACAATCACTCCACCGCGGAGCTCGGACACACCACGCTCACTGCCTCAATAGACCTATATGCTCATTCGACGCTGCGAAGGTACCGTAGGTCACTACGACTACCTTTGATTGTATATTCACCTTGCCTGCCGGGATTGCATCGTGCAGCCGGTCCGCTTGGTATTAGGCGTCCTTACGACGGTAGGAGATGAAGTTCTTCGCCATCTCGAGAGCCCGCATGGGATCATTTCGGAGGTTTCGCGGGGATCAGGCTGGCCAGTTCCATCGGGAA
>DAIRTA010000156.1:0-5575 GCA_036804125.1 Hyphomonas sp. | reverse complement strand
TCGAGGGGTTGGTGTTCGGCATCTCGAACACGGCGGTGACCCCGCCGAGCGCGGCGGAGCGGGCCTCGGTCTCGAGGTCGGCCTTGTATTCGAGGCCGGGCTCGCGGAAATGCACCTGGCTATCGATGACGCCGGGCAGGATGTGCAGGCCTTTGGCGCCGTAGATTTCCCCGGCAGCGGCCTGGGAAAGGTCGCCGATATGGGCGATGCGCTCGCCAATGATGCCGATATCGGTGATGGCCTCGCCGCCGGGGGTGACAACCATGCCGCCGCGCAGGATCAGGTCAAAAACGTGTGTCATGGCTACGGGGTGGAACCGGGCGCGAGACAAGTCAAGCAGGGGGCCGAATGACTTCAGCCGGCGGCCTGCTGAAACCATTCAGAACATTTGCGCGCCTGTCCGACCAGCCGCCCGATCAGGGTCTCACCAGCGCTCCGGCCGGCTTCTTACGCCGCCAGAAAGCGGGCCTAGTTCTGAATGTCCCATCGCTCCAGCCCAGTATATTCGTGACGCACAGGAGCGCCACCGACGGCCGTATCGAATTGTGCAATTACTTCTTCGCGGCAATCCCACCCTGCCGTAAACGTAATCGCCAATAAAGATATCGTGGGATAACTCGCCGATAGGCTTTGAGCATCGACTTTCTCGCGTCCTTTTGACAGCAACATGCCTGCCATCGGATCGAGGCCATGCCAGCCTCTTTCACTTAGCGGCATGCCAAAAAGGTCACGCCAGTCATCCTCATTCATCCGCCAGAAGCCGCCCTCACGGTCGCTAATATGCAACACCGTATCAGGATCATAGAAGCTGTAGCTTGGAAGAGCGAAAGGCGAGCATAGCAGAATTGTTTGTTCACCATGGCCGGCCAGATCACCTGCCACGCCGCGCCAATCCTGTTGTGGTTGACCATTGTCTACCCAGGGACTTGCAAGATCGCGGTTGAGGTACTGGATGCCGGACAAGGCCGAAATGAACAGAGCCGCACCGGTACAGATCGCCGCAAAGGACGTCAGCCTGTAATAAGCTGGAATGGCGCCGATGATGATTGTAGCACCAAGCAGTACTGGTAAAATCGCACGAGGCATAAACACGGGCTGAGAAATATAGCCGACAATCCAAATCAACCCCGGCAGCAGTGCTATGAAAGCCATGACCAAGAACAGCAGACCATACTGGGCGCGATACAGAATTACTGCTCCCACAACCAGGACTATGCTGTAGGCCCCCATCAGCAGGAAACCAACTTTGTTAGGCATGATCATGGCGATGATTTCCCTCGCCACCAGGAATGGCCCCGGCTGCTCAACCCAAGCCAAGCCATATGATGCCGACGCCATACGAAACAGCAGTGGCAGCCAGGCGATGACAACCACGACATTGACCAGGATCAGCTGCCCTGCATTCGCAATCATTTCCTGAAGGTTTTTGGAATACATCGCCCACACCGCGGCGTTCGAACAGACAATGAAAATCAGCGCAATCTGGTGTGTGTACAGAGCAGCAATGCAGGCAAGCGTATAGGCAATGGCCCAAAAAATAGCCGGTCTTAAAACGGTCTCACCTTTAGCTAGCCGGTATCGCGAGAACCTTAGCAACGCAAGCAACAGCACAACTGAAAGCAGCATGAGTAGCGAATAATTTCGCGCCTCATTGGCGAATACCAGATTTGTATAGGCGGTGGCATTAAGAGCCGTGACCGTCAGCGCTCCCACATTTCCGAACAGCCAGCGTGACAGGATATAGATCGGGATGAGGGAGGCAAGCGATGCTATCGCTGCGGGAAGCCTCAGGCTGAGCGCATCGCCAGCCTCCGGGGAAAATAGGTGCACCAGCACAAAGAATGGCGCCGGATGCACATCAAAGGGAACGTTGATCAGATGTTGCAGGGGCAGCTTGGAGATCGCATAGGTATAGCCCTCATCAATCCAGATCGAATGCATCGTGATCGTCGAAAATCGCAACCATGCGGCGACGGCAAGGATGAGGCCCAACAGGAACAACTCTGTTCGGAGGCTGACGGTCCGGGGATCTGGCCGGACGGCCGATAAGCTGCGCAAAAGGCTTAAGTTCAACCAGGTCGGCATAGTCCAGCGTATCCTCAAACCCTTGATTTCCCGCGATTTGTGCAAGGCCTGTGCCGCCAGAGGCTGCAGCTGGGGCTGCAGCGCCGCCAAGTGCCCGGCCCGGGGGAAGCCCCGCAACCCAGAAATTGCCATTCTGTTGGCAGTACCTTGCAACCGCCTTGCCAATCTCTGCATTCAGCACAACCGTATTCGCCTGCCAATAGGCGGCCGGCGCCCATTGCTCCTCTCCGTCAGCCGGCGTAAATCATTCCCATGCAACGTCTACCGAACCGCGCCGTGTTGAGACTCTCCGGCCCGGAAACGTTGGCCCTTCTGGAACGCACGGTGACACAGTCCGTAGCTGGCTGGCATGAAGACGAAGCGCGTTATGGCGCGCTTCTGACCCCGCAGGGTAAGGTGATCAGCGACTATACCGCTCTGCGCACCCAGGAGGGTGTCCTCATCGACGCCCCGGAAGGCGCCGCGGCTGATCTGCTGAAACGGCTAATCCTGTTCCGTCTGCGCGCCAAAGTGGACATCACCCTGGCGCCGGAGTTAAGCGTGGCTCTGGATCCGCATGGCTTTGCCGATCCACGGCATTCCGATCTGCCCTCCCGCGCATTCGTACCGTCCGATCAGGCGCCTGACGTGTTCACTGGCTGGGACGCTATTGCGATAACGGCCGGTGTTCCAGAATGGGGCCGGGATTATGGCGCAGCCGAAGTGTTCCCGACTGATGTCAACATGGATCTCATGGGCGCGATCGATTACAGCAAGGGCTGTTTTGTTGGCCAGGAAGTCGCCAGCCGGATGAAGCGAAAAGGCGGGGTCCGCAAGCGTACCGTGCGGGTTCGCGGAGCCGCGCTGAGTGCCGGCGCCGATATTCTGGCCGGAGGGCCGGTCGGCCGGGTCACCAGTTGCGCTGGCGAGCTCGGTCTTGCGATCATCCGGCTGGACCGCTTTGCTGCGGCGCTCGGCAACAAATCCGACGTTACCGTCAATGAAGCCGCCGCACAAATCGAAGCGCCCGGCGGCTTCGTCAATGAGGCCGGCGCCGCCATCATGGAGCGGGACTGATGACTGAAACGCTGCCGTGCGCCTGGGCACCTGCAGACGATCCGCTATACCGGGCCTATCATGATACGGAATGGGGCGTCCCGGAGCGCGATCCCCGCGCTTTGTGGGAGAAGCTTCAGCTCGACGGGATGCAGGCGGGTTTGTCCTGGATCACGATCCTGCGGAAGCGCGCCAGCCTGCGCGAGGAATTCGAAGGCTTTGATCCCGAAATCCTGGCCCGCTGGAACGACAAGCGTGTTACCCGGGCACTTCAGAATCCCGGAATTATACGCAGTGCAGCAAAAATTTCAGCCGTCGTGAACAATGCTCGCATTTACCTGGACATGCGAGAGAAAGGCATCGATTTTACCGAGTGGTGCTGGAATTTTACGGGCGGAAAGACGATCGTGAACAGGTGGCACGACTATCGCGAGGCCCCAAGCAGCACGGATTGGTCGGAAAGCATGGCGAAAGAATTCCGCAAGCGCGGCTTCAAGTTCGCGGGCCCGACAATCCTCTATGCTTTTTCACAGGCCGTCGGCATGGTGAATGACCACGAAATAGGGTGTCCGAGGCATCGGGCCGTGCAGGAGGCTACATGAAATACCATTCTCTTCTTCTCGCCTTGGGCCTTGTCGCACTGGCAAGCGGGTGCCGCTCACAGGAACCGGTGAAGGCTTATGCCAATCCGGTCGACCAATGCGCCAGCATCGAGGATGAGGAGGACCGCGCCCGCTGCCTGAAAAATGTCGTTGCCGATGCGGCGCTGGTTTCGCGGCGGGAATCCCAGAGTAATGCAAGGCCGCGCTGAAAACCCCTTTTTCGCTTAGCCTTGTAACGATCCCGCAACGCACGTTACAGGAAGAGTTGTGAAGAATCAGAGAGTAGGGCCCGGCTCCAGACCGCCGGAGCCACTTCCTGGAGATAAGCTGCATGCCAAGGCCCGTGATCACTGCAACAGGACTGTGGACGCCGTCAGAATCGATTTCCAATGCCGAGCTGGTCCAGAGCTATAATGCCTGGGCCGATCTCTGGAACCGCGAGCGCGAAGCCGAGATCAAGTCAGGCCTTACGGACCCAAAGCCGCATTCGTCGGTCGAGTTCATCGAAAAGGCTTCCGGAATCAAATCCCGCTATGTTGTGGATAAAAGCGGAATCATCGACCCCTTCACGATGGCGCCGCGCATTGCCGAGCGGCCGAATGAGGATATCTCCCTACTGGCCGAGATTGCCGTGGAGGCCGCGCGCGACGCGCTCGGTCGCACAGGCCGGCGCCCGGAGGATATCGATGCCGTAATCTGTGCGGCATCCAACATGCAGCGGCCTTATCCAGCCATGGCCATCGAGGTCCAGAACGCGCTTGGCATTAGCGGGTTCGCTTTCGACATGAATGTCGCCTGCTCCTCGGCCACTTTCGGCATCCAGACTGCGGCGGGATTCATCGTGTCTGGCGATGCAAGATCTGTTCTGATGGTGAACCCGGAAATCTGCTCCGGTCATCTGAATTTCACCGACCGCGATAGCCACTTCATATTCGGTGATGTGGCGACCGCTGTGCTGATCGAGGCCGAAGACATGGCCTCCGGGCCCCACTGGAACATTATCGGTACGCGGCTGAAGACACAGTTTTCGAATAATATCCGGAATAATTTCGGCTTTCTGAACCGGGCAGCGCCGGAAGGCATCGGCGCGCCGGACAAGCTTTTCGTTCAGGAAGGCCGCAAGGTTTTCAAGGAAGTCGTGCCGTTGGTATCAGCGATGATCAGCGAGCATATGGCCGAACTCCGCCTAGAGGCCGGAGACCTGCGGCGGATGTGGCTGCACCAGGCCAATGCGAACATGAACCGGCTCATCGCCAGCAAGGTTCTCGGCCATGAAGCCAGCGAGGATGAGAGCCCGACCGTTCTGGACGTTTATGCAAACACTTCCTCAGCGGGCTCCATCATTGCCTTCCATAAGCATTCTGAGGACCTCAAGCCCGGCGATAAAGGGCTGATATGCTCATTTGGCGCGGGATATTCGGCCGGCACAGTCTTTGTCGAGCGGGCGGGCTGAGGCGTCAGTCGTCCATGTCTTCGGCAAAGAAATCAGCCCAGAAAAAATGCCGGCTCCGCCGCACGGCCTCATAGAGGATCGCCGCTCCCCCGCAGACCAGAATGGTGACGGGCAAGCCTGAGCCATGAATGAAATTGGCGATGGCTTCAGACAAGGAACTCATTCTCCACGGGCTGCCGGAGCTGGCCTGAAAGGCCGGATCGCGGTGAACCCGAGAATGCCGGAAAGCCCTTAATGCGTGATTTGCGGAGCGTGGCACCATTGGGGCGAGTTCGTAACTGTTTTGCCTCTGTTTCTTTACCCAGCCTTCCAAAGGCTTAAGAAGAGGTCCCATGAGCGCGCAGAGTAAGCGAAGAATTAAGCCTGCGCGTGTCTGGCAGCGGATGCTGTCAGGCCGCCG
>DAIRTA010000155.1:0-5584 GCA_036804125.1 Hyphomonas sp. | reverse complement strand
TCGCAAGCGTGACCGGGCTCATGCCGGCTTCTTTCGCGATGTCCATATAGCGGGCCGTTGCTTCGAGGGCGCGTTCATTGACGAAGCGCTGGGTCATCATCACATGCCGGCCGCCAAGACCGATATAGCGGGAGAAGCGGGCGCCTTCGGGCTTCGCGCCGGCTTGGTATTTGCCTGAGAGGACGCCGCCGGCGATGGGCGAATAGGGGATGAGGCTGACGCCTTCGCGCTGGCAGATCTTCGAGAGCGCGTCCTCGAAGCGGCGATTGTTGAGCGAGAAATTGTTCTGGATCGTCTGATAACGGAGGGTGCCAAGGCGGGTGGACGTCTCGATAGATTTCATCAGGCCCCAGGCGTCTTCATTCGAGCAGCCGGCAATGCGGATGAGGCCCTCGCGCGCGAGCTCGTCCAGCGTCTCCATCGTCTCGTCGAAATCAGTGCCGTGGTCCGGCCAGTGGGTCTGGTAGAGGTCGATATAGTCTGTCTGCAGACGGGTAAGGCTTGCCTTGACGGCGCGGCGGATATTGTGGCGGTCGAGCGCCGTCATGCCGGCGCGCTGAGAGCCCTTGATCCAGCCATGCGAGGGGCCGCAGACCTTGGTGGCGAGGATGATCGCGTCGCGGTCCTGGGTCTTCATCCAGCGGCCGAAGATTTCCTCCGTCAGCCCGCCATAGCGGATGTCCGGGGGCACGGGGTAGTTCTCGGCCGTGTCGAAGAAATTGATGCCGGCATCGAGACAGGCGTCGAGGATACGGAAGGCTTCCTTCTCGTCGGTCTGGGTGCCGAAGGTCATCGTGCCCATGCAGATGTCGGAGACATAGATTGCGCTGCGGCCGAGGCGGCGATGTTTCATGGCGATGTTTCCCTGATGTGTTTTTCTGAACCGTTTCCGGGTTCAACCTAGCGCCTTCGCGCGGAAGCGCCAGTGTGGCCGGGTCAGCCGCGCCCTCTTTCCTCTGGGTCAAGACAGCCTTCGGCCTCCAGAATGTCGAGCGCGGGGGCGAGGCCCGCCTCATAGCGCCGCCAACGGGCGAGGGCGGAGGTGTAGAGCGGCTCGCGGACCTGGGCCGACGAAGCGGTGGCGACCGGGGCGGCGTTTTCATGGAAGGCAAGACAGGCGGGCTCGAAGTCGAGACCGCAGAAGGCGAGCAGGCGGCGGGTTTCGGCTTCCTGGTCGGTCACGACACGCTCGTAATGCAGCGTCATGAACCGGTCCGCCGGCAGATGAGTTTCAAAATGCCGCACGAGCCTGTCGAAACCGGCATAGTAGCGGGCGGTGTCTTCCAGTGTATAGGCGTAGTTGTAATAGGAGAAGCTGGTCGCGAACATCTGCCGGTAGTTTGACAGGACGGTATCGGCCGGGTGCCGGCGTAGGCAGACGATGCGCGCATCCGGCAAGGCGGCGAGGATGACGGGCGCGAGCAGGATGTTGAGCGGCATCTTGTCGGTGAAGCGGCCTTCAAGGCCGAGAGAGGTCCGTACGCTGTCCATATAAGCGTTGCCGAGCGCTGTCAGGTCGAGGTGTGCGGCGGCGTCCAGGGTCTCCGGATCCAGGACGAGATTCGAGGGCGTGCGCGCCGCCCGTTTCAGAACGAGGGCGAAGTCCGTCAATTCGCCGCCGGAGGTGATCTCGCTGTGGCTGGAGAGGATCCGGTCGGTCAGCGTAGTGCCGGTGCGCGGCATGCCGCAGATGAAGACGGGCTCGCCGCCGGCCGTGCTCGTCCGGCCACTGAGGGTTCCAGCGGCGCGGGCGGAGGCGGCCAAAAGCGCGGCATCCGCCTGCGGATCATGCCGGATCTGGGCGCGCTTGCCAGCCTTGGCGCGGGCGAGCCAGGCGAGGGCCACGTCCGGCTGTTTCAGGTCCTCGCAGGTCTTGGCGAGGGCGTGGCCGATGCGCAGGGCGGCGTCGGGGTCGGACGCGTGCTCCGTGAACATCGCTTCGAGCGAGGCGATTGCATTATCCTCCGCTGTCTGACGGGTGATCTGTACAATCGACGGCAGGCCGCGCGTGTCGGCGGGATCGGCCCCGGCGCAGCGGCGATAGGCGTCGCGGGCGGCGTCCATGTCGCCGGCGAACTGCAGGGCGGCGGCGTGATTGTAGTGGTAACCGGCCTCGCCGGGTGCGGCGGCGGTGGCGGCGGCGTAGTAGGGGATCGCCTCGCTGTGCAGGCCGGCTCGGCTGAACACGACGCCGATCGTGTCGAGGATGAAGGCGTCGGTGGGAGAACGCGCGGCGGCCGCGCGGGCGGCCGCGACAGCTTCCGGGCGGCGCGACAGCGCGATCAGGCACCGCGCCCGCTGCGCCAGCGCGCCGGCATGGCCGGGCCGGTGGCGCAGGGCCGTCTCGAACAGGTCAGCGGCCTTGGCGAGATTGCCGTGCTCAGCGGTCAGGATGCCGAGGAGGTAATAGGCATCGGCCTCGCCAGGGTTATTTTTGAGCACTTCCAGGCAGAGCGCGTGGCCTTCACGCCAGGCGCGGCGCGCCATCAACCCTGCGGCTTTATCGAGGGCGGGGTGCCTATTTTCTGGGCGGAAGGTGATTTCAGCCAGGATGAACTCCATCAAACGTGCCTCAAATGGCGGCAAAGTGTGACCTTTTTGCTTCAATACAGACCAAAAGGAAAGAAAGCCGCGCACCCGGCTTGTCGTTGACAGGCCGGTGACAATGATTACGGGCAGGGAAGTCGCCATAAATGATCGGCAAGGAGAGCCTCATGATCCGTAAACACCTTCTGTTGTCTGCCAGTGTTGCGGTGGTCGCGACCAGCGTGGGCCTGCCGGCCCTGGCACAGGAAGATTCCGAGAGCGAACTGCGCGTGCAGGCTGTGACCGTGACGGCGACCCGCCGCGATGAGAGCATCCAGGACATCCCGATCAATATCGCGGCCATCGGCGATGCGCAGATCGAGGAGCAGGGCTTCGACGAACTGGCGGACATGCTGGCCTATGTGCCGGGCATCAACGTTGTCGACCGCGGCGGCCGGCAGGGCAACCCGCTGATCGTGCGCGGCCTGAATGCGGACGGGCTCGGTTCCGGCGATGGCAACAACAATGGCGGCGGCACGGTGGCCACCTATGTCGGTGAGGTGCCGGTCTATATTGACCTGAAGCTGAATGACCTTGAGCGCGTCGAGGTGCTGCTCGGGCCACAGGGCACGCTGTACGGCGCCGGGACGCTGGGCGGCGCGATCCGCTACATTCCGAAGAAGCCGGACTTTGGCGGCGACACGTTGGATGTGCGCACGGAAGTCTCGCAGTATTCCGAGGCCGAAGACCTCTCCTATGAAGCCGGTTTCACTTTCAACAAGACCCTGACCCCCACGCTGGCCGTGCGCGGCTCGATCGATTTCGAGAATGATTCGGGGTTCATCGACTATCCCTTCGTGGTGCGCGAGATCGGTGTCTCTGATCCGGACCCGGATTTCTCCGATCCGGCGGGCGTGGCCGCAAACCTGCGCCGGATCACGGACGCCGACAGTGAGGAGACCCTGTCCGCCCGCCTGGCCGCGCGCTGGCAGCCCACGCCCTGGCTTGACGGCACACTGACCTATTATCTGCAGCAGGCGGATATCGGGGGCCGGCGCGGCTCCAGCCAGCAGCCGACCGTTCCAACCGGTGACTACGAGCTGGCCAAGCGCGTCGAGGAGCCGAACGAGCTCGTCAACCAGCTGCTGGCGCTCGAAGTGACCGCGGATCTCGGCTTTGCGGAGCTGACATCGGCAACCGGCTTCTCGCGCTTCGACGACGACGGCCAACGTGACCAGACCGACCTCCTGATCACGCTTGAGTACAGCTATGAAGCGTTCCCGACCTTTGCCGCCTTCACGCGGGAGAAAGGCCGGCAGGAGCGCTTCAACCAGGAAGTCCGCCTCGTCTCGGCCACCGAGAGCCGGTTCAACTGGATCGTCGGCGCGTTCTACAACCAGTTTGAGAGCGCAGGTTATTCCGCCGAATTCACGCCAGGCTATGCGGACTTCGCAGGCTTCAATCGTCCGGACGATCTGGAATACTTCTCGCAGGGCTATTCGAAGCTTGAAGAGTCCGCCTTCTTCGGTGAGGTCGGATACGACATCACGGACCGGTGGACGGTCACTGTAGGCGGGCGCTATTACCAGTATGACCTTGAATCCTTCAGCGATGTCGACTTCCCGCTGTTTGATCCGGGCTTCGAGCGGCTCGGTGTCAGCGCAATTCAATCGAGCCTGGAGGCTGACTATGCCGCGGGCGTAGCCCAGGGGCTGACCCGGGGCCTCAACGGCACGCGGCGCACGGGCCAGTCGGACGAGGGAACGCTGTTCAAGTTCAACACGTCTTATCGGTTCACGGATGACCTGCTCGCTTATCTAACCGTGTCGGAAGGCTATCGGATCGGCAATGAAAACGGTGTCGCCACATGTCCGGACTTTGACCCAAGCGCACCGAATGTTCAGGGCGCCTGCGCCCTTGCGCCGGGTCAGCAGTTTGGGCCGGGGCCGAACGACATTTCCACGCGGGACGAACGCCAGTACCTGCCGGATACGACAATCAATTACGAGGTTGGTTTCAAATCCACGCTTGCCGATGGCCGCGTCACGCTCAACGGCGCGATCTTCTATGTCGAATGGGTCGATCCGCAGCTGACCTCGGCGACGATCAACGCCTCGATCCCGATCACCGTCAACGCGGACGGCGCCGAATCGAAAGGCATCGAACTGAACGGGGCCTGGCTCGTCACCGAAGACTTCACGCTTCGCGGCAGCTACAGCCATACCGAGGCGTCCCTGACGGCGCTGGCGCCTGGCCTCGTCGGCACGATTAATCCGCCAGGGTTCAGCACGGTGCTGCTTGACGGCCAGGACGGAGACCGTCTGCCGGGTTCCCCAGAGGATCAGTTCTCCGTGTTCGGATCGTATGTGCATGATATCGGTCCCGGCCGGACACTGACGTTCAATGGCGGCTATGCCTGGCAGGGCGATGTCCTGTCGCGGACCGGCGGGCGGGGCGGCGGCATCACGCTCGACGCCTTCGGGGTGGCGAACGTCTCCGCCGTCTATGATACCGGCCCATGGTCGGCCTCGCTGTTCGTCAGCAACCTGTTCGACGAATACTATGAGACAGGCGTCGTCTCCTCGCCGCTGACCAACCAGGTCCTGACCGATCTGGATGGCGGCTCGGTCAACACGCGCGCCTATTTCACCTATGTCGGCGCGCCGCGCGTGATCGGCGCGCGGTTCAATTACAGCTTCGGCGGCTGAGGCGGATATCGCAGCAAGCCGGCCCTAAACAAAAGGCCGCCCTTCCGGGGGCGGCCTTTTTTCATGTCTCCGATCGGGGAAAGGGCGCCCGCCTCAGGGCGCGAGGTCGTCGAAGAAGACCTCGCCATCCTTCATCACAAAGGCGACTTCTTCCAGCACACGGATGTTCTGCAGGGGGTCGGCAGTGACGGCGATGATGTCGGCGCGCTTGCCGGGGGCGAGGCTGCCGATCTCGTCCATCAGGCCGAAGAGTTCGGCATTGCCGATGGTGGCAGCGCGGATGGCGTCGGCCGGAGTCATGCCCCACTGGACCATATAGGCGAACTGGCGGGCGTTGAGGCCGTGAGTGT
>DAIRTA010000154.1:0-5590 GCA_036804125.1 Hyphomonas sp. | reverse complement strand
CCGTTGAGGAAACCGAAGGCGGCGTCCTGCCCGCCCTTCAGCGACAGCGCGATGAGCGTGCCGCCGGCCGACATCTGCTTCAGGTGAATGTCATAGTGCGGATGGTCCTTGCGGTGGGGATAGCGCACTGCTGCCACCTTCGGATGCGCCGCCAGCACATCGGCAAGCCGCGCCGCGGCCGCGCTCTGCGCGTCTACCCGGAGCTCCAGTGTCTCCAGCCCCTTCAGCACCACCCAGGCATTAAACGGTGAGATTGCCGGGCCCATATGGCGCAGCCACGGATCATAGATCTCGCTCATCCGCGCGGCATCGCACAGGATCGCCCCGGCCAGCACCCGGCCCTGTCCGTCCATATGCTTGGTCGCCGAATAGGCGACGACATCCGCGCCGAGTTCGAGCGGCCTCTGCAGTACGGGCGTGGCGAAGACATTATCGACCACCAGCAGCGCGCCGGCCTTCCGGCACAGCGCCGCCACGGCGGCGATATCCACCCCGTCGAGCAGCGGGTTGGCCGGGCTCTCGATCAGCACGAGCTGGCAGCCCTTGGCCATCTCGCGTTCCCAGGCGGTCATGTCGGCGCCGTCCACGAACACCGTCTCGATCCCGAATTTCGGCATCTGGTTGGCCACGATCCAGCGGCAGGAGCCGAACAGGGCGGTGGCCGCGACCACGCGGTCGCCGGCCTTCAGCGGCGCGAGGATAGCGCTCGAGATCGCCCCCATGCCCGAGCCGGTCACCCGGCAGGCCTCCGCCCCCTCGATCAGGCAGAGCCGGTCCTGCAGCATTTCCGCCGTCGGGCTGCCATAGCGCGAATACACAAAGCCCGGCGCCTCGCCCGCCATGCGCGCGGCGGCCTCCTCGGCGCTGGCATAGGCATAGCCGGAGGTCAGGTAGATCGCTTCGGAAATCTCGCCGAAAGCTGACCGTTTCAGGCCCCCGCGCACGGCCTCTGTCGCCGGCCTGCGGCGTTTTTTCGGGCCCGAGCCGGACGAATCGGCCATCGCGTGTGTATCCTTGTGTTTATGGTCCGGCGATCTATGCCTGAGCCGGCAAGGGGTGCAAGGGATGGAACAGCACGCGGGAGTCCTGCCCGACACGGAAATCGAGGCGCTCGCTGCTTCCGGCGCGCTGCGCAGCGCTGCGCCGTTGGCCGAAGGGCAGGTCCAGCCGGCCAGCCTCGACCTGCGCCTCGCTGAGGATGCCTACCGCCTGCGCGCCAGCTTCCTGCCGGGCCGCGAGCGCACGGTCGCCGAGATGCTGCAATCCTCCGGCATCCAGCTCCACCGGATCGACCTGACCGGCAAGGGCGCTGTGCTCGAAACCGGCTGTGTCTATCTCGTGCCGGTGCAGGAGGCGCTGCGCCTGCCGCCCGGCCTGTCGGCGCGCGCCAATCCGAAATCCTCCACCGGCCGGATCGATGTCTTCACCCGCCTCGTGACCAATCGCAGCCGTGCCTTCGATGAGGTCGCCATGGGCTATTCCGGCCCGCTCTATCTCGAGATCAGCCCGCGCACTTTTCCTATCATGGTCCGCCCCGGCGACCGGCTGGCGCAGCTGCGCCTGCGCCGCCAGCGCCCGGCCGTTCTGCGCGAGCGGGTCGTCTCGATCGACCTTGAGCCGCCCCCCGGCCAGCCCGCCGGCTACCGCGCCCGCGCGCATAGCGGCGTCATCGACCTTGCCGGAATCGCCATGCATGAGGCCGCCCAGTTCTGGGACCCCGTCTGGCCGAAGGATGGCCGCATCGTGCTCAATCCGGAGGAGTTCTACATCCTTGTCAGCCGGGAGAGCGTCAAGGTCGCCGCCAATGAGGCCGCCGAAATGGCGCCCATCGCGCCCGAGCTCGGCGAGTTCCGCGCCCATTATGCCGGCTTCTTCGATCCCGGTTTCGGCCTCAACCGGGGCGGCAGCCGCGCGGTGCTGGAGGTGCGCTCGCGCGATGTGCCTTTCATTCTCGAACATGGCCAGCCGGTGGCGAAGCTGATCTATGAGCCGATGCTGGCGCGCCCGCGCGCGCTGTATGGTGGCAAGGGCTCGAATTATCAGGGGCAGGGCCTGAAACTGTCCAAGCATTTTGCGCTGTAACGCGGCGCCCTGTTTCAGAGGCCGGGGCACTCCACCGGCACATTCGGCCGCTGGCTCAGCACGATCCGTTCGAGATCGGCATAATCTGCATCGCTCAGCAGCACCCGCAGTTCACACAGATTGAACTGGCCATCCTCGAAGCGGCTGACATTGCCGAGCGCAGCGTTCAGCGCCTCGCGATAGCTGGCGCGCTCCCCCCGGCTCGTCTCTTCCGCGTCCATCAGCCGCTCGGCGATCATCGCGCGCAGCGATTCATTCCAGGCGAACAGGCCGGTGCGATGCGTCGCCACCGTATGGTCATAGGCCTCCTTCAGCTTGCCATCGCGCAAGTGGATGAAGGTGATGTTCTCGCCGGATCCGCTGATCTGGTTGGGCGTCTGGCGCAGCTCCTCCCGGCGGATGCGGATAGCCTGCTGCAGGCAGGCATAAGCGAGGCGTGTCTGCTCCGGATGCTGCAGGAAGGAGTCCGGCGCACAGACCTCACGGGCCAGCGCCTCGGCCGCCGCCACATTGCCATTGTCGGTATGGCCGAGGCTGGCAATCAGCACCGTGCCGAGGCCGTGATAGGCGTTCATCCGCAGGGTCGTCTCGGCCCGGTCATTGGGCCGTGGGTCGGTCTTCGACAGGTGGTCACTCATCTTGAGGGCGCTGCCATAATCGCGCAGTGATTCCGAGATCCGGCCCAGCTTGCGCTCGCACTGGGCGCGCCAGTAAAGCGGCTGGAGACCAAGCGCGGTCTCCTGCTCGAGCTCTGTCAGCGCATCGATGACGGGCTCGCAGGCCTCCTTGGAAAAGCCGCCACGCGGCGAGCTCGCCTGGATGAAATCGACCCAGATCAGGCCAAGGCGGGCCAGGCGTCCCAGTTCCGGATCAGTGCTGATGTCCCCGAAGGCGCGCTGCGCCGTCAGCAGGACAGGCGGTGTCTCGGCCCCGGCCGCGATCGACGCGCCGCTGCGCTCCCAGCTTTGCAGCGCGGCTATGCCCCGGAACAGGGACGTGCCCGGCGCGGACGGGTCGCCCGTCTGCGCCAGCAGCTCGGTCTGGCGCTGTTCGGAAATCGTGCTCGCCCCGCGTTGCAGATAGGTCTGCGCCGCGAAGATCCCCGCCTCGGAGGTAATGTCCAGCGTGTCGGACCGCATCGTGCCGCGGATTTCCGTATACATCCGGCGCATCTGCGCCTCGAGGTCGGAGACCCGGTTGAACTGCGCATCGACATCGCGCCGCGTCTGGAAGGCCTGTGTCTCGAGCGTCGCGAGGTTTTTGGTGACAGAGAGCGAATAGGTGCGGACCACATAGGCGAGGCCGATCGACATCACCAGCATCAGGAACAACACGACAATGCCGAACATCAGCGTGCGCCGCAGTCCGCGCTGCTCGCGCGAGATCAGCTGGACGAGCACGTCATCGGAGGCGTCTTGGGCGGGGGTCCTCGCGCTGCTCAATTCATCAGGGCTCCGGCGATTTCAAGGAGCCAGTTGCGCTTCTTGTCATCGGTGCACTTCATTTCCCTGACGAAGCCGTTGAACAGCCGCCAGCGCCCGGCCCTTGCAGCCAACAGCGAGCGCTCGATCGTGTTGACGCAGTTCAGGGCCGCGCACCAGCTGCTATAGGCCAGGAACATCACGCCTGCGACCGGCACGATCCCCAGCACGCTGATTATTTCCGTGGCTTTGCCGACATCGGCGGTGACAAAATCGAACACCAGCTTCGCCAGCAGCAGCAGCGAGAGGAGGAACAGGATGACACTGAAAATCAACAGCACGAAACACAAAGTCACGCGCCGCGAATGTACAACCTTCTCTTTCTCCAGAAGGCTGGAGAGAAGCTTGAAGTCCTCGACGTCATAGGCTGCGCTGGTCACTGTCCCCCACCTTTTCGGCTCTCGCTAGTACCGGTTCTTCATCAGAATCACCCGCTGGATTTCCTGCGCCCGCTCGGCCGGCAGGCCCATATAGCCGGTGATCGTGTTGAGGAACTCCGCCTCGGAAGGCACCAGCTGGCCATCGGCCAGCACGATGTCGACGCAATGCGCGAACAGGGACGGCCGCATGTCCATCGGCAGGGCCTGGCAGGCCTCCTGAATGGCATTCTTG
The DNA here is from genome assembly GCA_036804125.1 of Hyphomonas sp. Classification (GTDB taxonomy): domain Bacteria; phylum Pseudomonadota; class Alphaproteobacteria; order Caulobacterales; family Hyphomonadaceae; genus Hyphomonas. Next base: position 1,415 of record DAIRTA010000154.1, on the reverse strand, counting down.
CGGTCGCGCATGCGCCCGACGACCGACTGGTTGATGGTCGCCAGCTCGGCCTGGGTGCAGCGCTTCATCGTCCGTGAGCGGCGGATCAGGGCGGCGATCTCCTGTTTTTCCTCCTCCGCCAGCTGGTGGTCGGCATAGGCGGCCGACAGCACGAGGCACATGAAGGCTTCGGGAATCGACCAGTCATTGTTCTGGAATTCCTGCATCAGCACGTCGATATCCGGCGGCGCCTGACTCGGCTCGGTCGGCCTGAACAGGATCTGGAAGTCGTTCATCGGTTTTGTCCTTTGTCCTTTTTCTCTCGTCTAATGCTAAACTCAGGCCTGTGATGCAACATTCCTGAAATCACTCAGCGGGCAGAATATCAGGGCGCGGCGGCGGCGGCGGCGGCGGCAGGTTGATCCTCGCGCGCAGGCGTGTTTGGTAGTCCTCAAGCGCCCGCACATGTGTCGTCAGGATCCGCACGCCCTCTGTATCCCAGGCCGGAATAGCGCGAAGGTTGGCGGGCAGTTGCTGCTGGTTGTCACCGAGCAGGTTGATGATGTCGTCATAGCGATATTGGCGTTCGGCAAGCAGCGCCCGTATGCTCGGACTGAACGAGGCGTTAAGTTCACGTTCCTGAGCCAGCGTATTGTTCTGGCGCACTACCATCTGTTCGAGTTCTACGATCCGGTTGTCCTTAGAGGTATTGGCGGTTTCCAGCTCTGCAATACGCGCCAACTGGTTGCCTATCCTTTCGCTTTCTCCCGTTTCAAACCGTTTGTTAAAATCATAGACGAACCAGCCGAGAATGGCGCAGGGGATAAGCATGATGAAGAACATGCCGAACGCCGCGGCGACAGCGCCGCCGCCACTCTTCTGTGGCGGTGGGGCCTGCTGCACAGGCTGGCTGGGCTCCGGATAGCCGAAGATCACCCGGTCGTCGAACACGGCAGGCACACGCGGGCCGGAATCCCCTGGATTTACAATTGACATCGCTTCTGTCCCTCCTCGGACCTGTCCTTAAGCCTGCATTCCTCAACACGCATCAACATCAACACGGTGCCAGATGAAAAAATCTTTGGCATGCTTGGTTTCATCGCCACTCAGCTGCAGAAAAACCGAGGTGGTCCCACCGCTGCAGGCAACGGCCACTGCCTCGCCATAACGCAGGATCGAGCGCAGCCGCTTGGTTTCCTGATTGTCCGGCCCCCAGTCGAACTGGCCGAGCCGCGTGCGATAGACCTCGCCAAGATCACTCAGCCGGGCGTCCCCGCCGCGGAAGGCGAGTTGCGCCTGGTTGAGGAACTCGCGCCGGTCTGCGGCGCGTGTGGCATGCTGCGCCGCGCGCAGCATGAACATGCCGCGCAGGGCTTCGCGCTCCTCGGTGGCCAGGCCCGCGCAGCCGGAATTGACCGCCGCCCCGCGCACGAAAT
>DAIRTA010000153.1:0-5649 GCA_036804125.1 Hyphomonas sp. | reverse complement strand
GCGCGCCTTGCCAGCGCTGGAACGGGCCCTTGCCAGATGAGGCGACCACCCTAATCTATTCTCCTGAAACCAGCATTTCTGTTACCAGCCAGCAAGTCAAATGACAGCGGACATCAAGAACAAGGCCGTCAGTGACGCCAACACCATCGACCGGCATGTCGGTGAGCGTATCCGGCGCCGTCGCATCTTGCTGGGCCTGACCCAGGACCAGCTGGCCGATGCCCTCGGCATCTCATACCAGCAGATCCAGAAATACGAGACCGGTGCAAACCGCATCAGTGCCGGCCGGCTGGCACAGATCGCCGAGGTGCTGGATGTGCAGGCCGGCTGGTTTTTCGGCGCAGCAGAGAGAAATGATGATGCGGCCGTATCTTCCCGGGCCGTGCTCGAACTGATCCGCAATTTTTCGCGGATTGAAGACGAGCGCGTTCGCAGCCACATCATGGGGCTGGTTCGCGCACTCAGTTTCAGCACAGAACCGAATGGCGCATCAGACGAGCTGGACTATTCCAGTGATGGCGGGATGAGCCCTGCATCGCCGCGCATTGATGGCGGGCGGGGGGCTTAACCTGCTGCGTAAAGAAGTCCGTTCTCGACTTCTCCGGCCTCTTCCCAGCTCCAGGCCTCAGGGGTGGACAGCAAAGCGCGCACCAGCTGGTTGTTTATCGAGTGACCGGGCTGAATGGCCTCATAGGCTCCGGCTATTGGCGCGCCCGCAAGCGCCAGATCGCCGATCGCATCAAGAATCTTGTGGCGGATGAACTCGTCCTCCACCCGCAGGCCCTCCGGGTTCATGACACCCTCATCACCGATGACAACGGCATTCTCCAGAGAGCCGCCGCGGGCAAGGCCGCGCCCGCGCAGCATCTCGACGTCACGGGCAAAGCCGAATGTCCGCGCGAAGGCCAGATCGCGGGCGAACAGTCCCGGAAGCAGACGGATGGCCATCTGCTGCACGCCGATATGCGGATCGTCGTATTCGATCCGGGCATGCACGCTCAGCATATCGTCATCGACGGGTGACAGGGCGGCATATTTTGGCCCTTCCGAAACCTCGATCCGGCGCAGGACACGAATGCGTCGGCGCCTTGCCGGTTGCCGCTTCAGTCCGGCCTGCATCAGGAGTTCGTAGAAGACCGATGACGAGCCATCCATGATCGGAATTTCGGGCCCGTCGATGTCGATGCCCACATTGTCCACCCCAAGGCCGGAAAGAGCGGCGAGAAGGTGCTCGACAACGGCAATGGATGCGCCGGATGGATTGGCAAGTGTCGTCCCGAGGGCTGTGTCGCTCACAGCGAAAGCGTTGGCGGGGATCACATTGTCAATTCCGCTGAGATCTGTCCGGCAGAAATTGATGCCAGTGCCGGTGGCCGCCGGGCGGATACGCAACTGCGCTTTAAGGCCGCTATGCACGCCTATGCCGGCGCACAAGACGCTCCGCTCGAGTGTGTGCTGCCAATTACCCAGCATGCCGCCTACTCCAAAAACTGCATGATCGTGATGGCGTGGTCACGACTGACAAACAAAACACGCGTTGTTGCGTGATGTTACAATTATTCCGCGACCTCAAAAATACAATATAAAACAGTAAGTTAAGTTACGCCTGCGGTGTGTCGTAGAAGTCACGCCCTGCGACTAATGGTTAGCAGAGCGCCTCAGGAAGGCCGGGATTTCGAGATCATCGAAATCTTCCGGCTCCGGGGATTCCTCCGCTGCGGATACCACGGGCGGCCGGGTGGCCGCGACCGGAGACAGATCGCCATCGGGTTCCCGCATCTCGGAGCCCTCGGCAGCATTTGTCTTGCGCCAGCCGAACAGCGCGGAAAAGCCCGACCCGGAACCGCTTCGGCCGGACATAACATTTTCAGGGATCTCTGTCCGGTCACTGAATATACCGGGCAGGGCATCATCATTGTCTGCGGCGGCTCTTTGGCTACCCGGCGTAACAATGACCGGCCTGTCCTCTCCTGAGGGATAATCACCCAGGGATGGCAACGGATCTTGGTCTGCAGCGGGTGTTCCGTCGGCGGGGCGGCTGTCGGGTGTGTCTTCGTCCACTATGGGTGCGGCAACCGGATGACGGACAGTGTATGACGGGGCCGGATGGGCGGTCTTGTGCCCGGCTGGGAGATGCAGTCCAGCCGCAACGACACAGACCCGGATTGCGCCTTCCAGTTCAGGATCAAAAGCTGACCCCAGGATGATATTGGCTTTCGGATCGACTTCCTTCCGGATGGCATTGGCGGCTTCATCCAGCTCGAACAGGGTCATGTCGTAGCCGCCTGTGATATTGATCACGACGCCCTTGGCCCCCTTGATCGTGACATCGTCCAATAACGGGTTCTCGATCGCCTTGCGCGCTGCTTCCAGGGCCCGGCCCTCTCCGCGGGCCTCGGCCATGCCCATGAGGGCGGTGCCCATATTCCGCATGACCGTGCTGATATCGGCGAAATCGAGATTGATCAGGCCCGGCATGACGATCAGATCGGTGATGCCGCGCACGCCGGAATACAGCACATCGTCAGCCAGCCGGAAAGCGTCCGCAAAGGTAGTGCGATCGTTGGCGATGCGGAAGAGATTCTGGTTCGGCACGACGATCAGCGTGTCGACCTGATCCCGGATACGCTCGATTCCCTCCTCGGCCAGGCGCATGCGGTGCTCGCCTTCAAAGGAGAACGGCTTGGTCAGAACGGCGATCGTCAGGATTCCGAGTTCCTTGGCGACCCGGGCAATAACGGGCGCTGCGCCGGTTCCGGTTCCGCCACCCATGCCTGCGGCGATGAAAACCATATGCGCGCCGCTCAGGTGTTCACGGATCTCGCCGAGGGTTTCCTCGGCAGACTGCATCCCGATTTCCGGCTTCGCACCCGCACCCAGGCCTGCGGTGGTTTCTATCCCGAGCTGCAGGCGTTTCGATGCACGCGAACGCGACAGCGCTTGAGCATCGGTATTCGCTGCGATGAATTCGACGCCCTGAAGATTGGCTTCGATCATGTTGTTGATCGCGTTGCCACCGGCTCCCCCGACGCCGAGCACAACAATCCGCGGCTTTAATTCATCCGTCATCAATACCTCTTCGCCCGCCGCCGCCCAGCCAAAAATCTATTTTGACCTGATTGTATAGGACCGCGCAGCTAAAAAAACGCTTAAGTCGCAGTGAATGCTGCGTCAGAAATTTTCCTTGAGCCAGATCATGGCTGTACTCATTCGGCCGGGGCGGGTTGCTTCGCCGGCCAGCCGGGCGGCCGCCCCGGTCCGGGCAGCATCCGGAAAGCCCATTCCATCATAGAGAAGCAAGCCCGATGCGGTTGAAAAGGCCGGCGTGGCCAGCTGTTCGCCCAAGGCGTCCGCAGCTGTTGGCCGGCCGAGGCGGACCGGCGCACCGAGGATGCGCGATGCAATATCCCTCACACCCGGCATCTGGCTTGCTCCACCGGTCAGGACAACACGATGTGGCAGCGCCTTGCGCAGAGCACTTTGCGAGAGAATTTTCTGGACGAGCTCGAAACTCTCCTCGATTCGCGGCGCGATGATCTTAGCCAGTATCTCCCGGGGCAGGCGGGCGGCATGCAACCGGCCATCATCGCCAAGGCGCGGCGCCTCGATCTGTTCAGACAATCCGGGGCTATCGAGACTGGCTGTGCCATAGATCGTCTTCAGCCTTTCGGCGGCCGCAAATGTAGTGCCGAGCCCTTGGGCGATGTCGGAAGTGACATGCGCCCCGCCTGCGGGAACCAGTCCCAGCCAGGCCGGCACGCCATTGAGGAATACCGAAACTGCGGTGACACCGGCACCCATGTCGATACAGATTGCACCATTCTCGATCTCGTCGTCGATGAGCGAGCCCACACCGCTGGCGATAGCAGAGGGAACAATGCTGGCCACACTGAGATGGGCCCGGCCGATGCATTCAACGAGATTTCGCACCAGCCCGCGCGGGGCACTGATGAGCGCCATCTTGACACCGAGGGTGTGCGCGAGCGCGTTCTCGGGCTGGCGGACCCGGCCCCGGCTCTTGTCGATGGTGTAATTCACAGGCCAGGCACTCAAAATCTGCATGTCGCGGGCCGTATGGCCTGAGAGCGCTTCGTTCTGAATCCGGCGCACATCGCGGCGGGTGACGGAGCGTCCGCCGCAATCAATGGAGGCGGTCACAAGTTGTGCGTTGAGCTGGCTTCCCGTAACGCCGAGGATCACCTCGCCGATAGCCTCTCCGGCTTCACGTTCCGCATCCTCGACGGCCAGGCGGACTGTGCGTTCGAGGGCATTGATGTCGGTAATCGCACCGCCGGCAAACCCGCGCGTCTGCTGACGCCCGCTCCCGAGGATAGAGATCTGCCGCCTTGAGGCGGGATCGCTGCGTCCGATCAGGCACGTGGTTTTCGAGCAGCCGATGTCAAGCGCAGCGATTATTCCGCTGGTGCGGGTCTGAAGGCGGGCAAGGCGCTTGGCGGGCAGGCTTGCCATCAGGTTCTCTCGGTCGGAGCGGGCATAGCGGGATTGGAGGCCGCCGACGGGCGGAGATAAACCCGGTTGCGGCTGCGCATGTCGATTATGTCGAGCGGGCGCTGTGCCAGTGCCGTGCGCACTTGCAGGCGTGCCAGGCGCTCCATGGCCGGCATGAGCTGGTCATCCTCGGGAAGCCGGACTGTCGCCCCGCTGATCAGTTTGAGATCCCAGCGCCGTTCGCCGATACGCGTGGCAATGGCAATCCGTCCGGCAAGGTCCGGCGCAGAAGTGATGGCGGCAGCGAGTTTGGGAGCGGCGGCTGGGGCATCCAGACCGGCAAGGCGCATGAGTCCGGGATGGTCCTCGGCCCGTATGTCCGGCAAGATACGCCCGAGGCCGTCGACGACCTGCCAGCGCGCGCCATCATGCCAGAGGGCAACCGGCTCGGCCGCGTCGGCAAGGATAACGACCTGTCCCGGCCAGAGCCGGTGGACCCTGACATTGAGCACCTTCTGGGTGCTTTCTACGCGGTGGCGAATGAGATGGGGATCGGCCCGGAACATGTTTTCTCCGGGCTCGATCATGGCGGCAGCGCGGATTTCGCCTGCCAGAGCGGGATTCATTTCGAGGCCGACAACGGCGACATCCCGGACATCAAGCCCGACCAGCCGCGCCGAATCATCGATGAAGCCGCCGAAACGTGCCCCGATCTGTGACATCGAGCCCCCCATCCAGGCAGCTGTCGCTACCAGAATGGCAATCAACATCACGATGCCGAAGACGACGGAGGAAACCCGGACTTCCTCGCCGCTTTCTTCATCGATGATGGTCGCAACCGGCTTCCGGCCACGTGAAGGGACAGTCTGGTTGCGCTCTATCTTGGGCATGAGGCGTCCTCAATCATCCAGGCAACGAGTGCCTCAAATGACAGGCCGCAATATGCGGCCTGCTCCGGCACGAGCGAGGTTGGCGTCATTCCTGGCTGGGTATTGGTTTCGAGAATCACAAGCCTGCCTGTCCTGTCGTCATAACGGAAATCAGACCGCGTAACGCCCCGGCATCCCAAAGCGCGATGCGCGATCAGCGCGCTTTCACGCGCCGCCGCCGTCACATGCGCAGGCAGGTCGGCCGGGACCGTGTGCTGCGATCCGCCTTCTGCATATTTCGCATCGAAATCGTAATAGTCCCTTAAGGTCG
>DAIRTA010000152.1:0-5657 GCA_036804125.1 Hyphomonas sp. | reverse complement strand
GATGCACACCCGGCTGCGCGCGCAAGCTCTCCAGCGCAAGGCCGATTTCCGGCACCAGCCGGATCGCCGGCGCTGCAAGATCATTGCGCTGCTCGTGCAGCCACAAAGCCAGCGCTTCAATCGAGTGAAAGTCCGGAACCGCAGGGATTTCGGCAAAGCCCTGCCCCCCCTCATCTGCATCATAGGCTGCAAAGACGGCCCCTGTCGGACAGGGCCGGCCGGGATTGACCAGAAGGGCTGGAAGCGGCCCCGGCAGGCTGACAGGCCTGACACGCTCGCCTTCGCCGCGCATCAGGGCCGGCATCCCGGCAAGCGCTACCGGCACGTCTCCGCCGAGCGACGGCGCCAGCCGGGCGGCAAGACCGGGATCGAGCCCCCACAACGCCGTCAGCAATCTGAGCCCCGCCGCGGCATCGGCCGAGCCGCCGCCAATCCCGGCCGCGACCGGCAGCCGCTTGTCGAGGGTGAGCCGCGCGCCGGGGCCAGGTCCGGCCGCCTCCCGCAGTGCCCGCGCGGCACGCAGCACAAGATTGTCCTGCCCCCGCCCGGCCTCCCCTGCGCCGGGGCCGGTCACGTCAAGGGTCAGCGCATCGCCGGGACCAGCGGTAAGCCTGTCCGAGGCTTCCGGGCCGGCAAAGACGACAAGGGAATCAAGCGCATGGCGGCCATTCGCCTTTGCCGGCCCGACATGCAGGAAAAGGTTCACCTTTGCCGGGGCCAGCCTGTCCAGGATCATCACCCTTGCCCCCCGCTCCTTCCACCCCTAGCGCGGCGCGGAAACAAGGCCCGTCGGGCGGGCGTCCGGTTTCGGGCCGGTTTCCAGCTTGCGCTCGATCAGGTCGCGGTCCTCGGGCGCGGGGTCGAGTGTCAACGCGCGACGCCACTGGAAACCGGCCTCCAGACGGCGCCCCGCCATCCAGTAGGCATCGCCCAGATGGTCGTTGAGGATCGGATCTCCCGGCAGCAGTGCGACGGCCTGTTCAAGATAGTCGATGGCGCGCTCATAATCGCCAAGCCGGAAATAGGCCCAGCCGAGACTGTCGACGATATGGCCCGAGCGGGGCTCCAGCGCGACGGCGCGGCGGATCAGGGCGAGGCCGTCCTCGAGATTGAGGCCGCGATCGACCCAGGAATAGCCGAGATAGTTGAGCACGGCCGCATTTTCGGGCTGGAGCGCGAGGGCAGCCTTGAGGTCAGCCTCGGCTTCGGGCCACCGGCCGAGCCGCTCGCGTGCTGCGCCGCGCGCGAACAGGACGCGCCAGTCGGTCCGGTCTTCCGCCTCGTCTGCAGCAAGAACCTCGCTGAGTAGGCTTTCGGTCTCGTCATACCGTTCGAGCTGCCGGAAAATGTCCGCCAGCCGGAGCTTCAGGCTGCGATCGGGCTGGGCGGCGAGGGCTTCCGTTGCGAGCCGCATGGCGGCGTCGCCTTGCCCTTTTTCGAGCAGGATCGCCGCTGACTGACTCCGGGCTGCGGCATACTGATCCGAGCCGGGGGCTATGGCCTCCAGCACGTCGAGCGCCTCATCCGTGCGGCCGGCAGACTCCAGCGTGCCGGCCCAGACGAGCCGGGCTGAATCGAGCTGCGGATCGAGGGCAAGGATGAGCACGAAGTAGATTGCCGCAAGATCGCCCTCGGTCTCATAGAACAGCGCGGTAGCGGGCGTGTAGATGGCCAGCGCGGCCCCTTCGCGGGTATTCGGCCGCAGCGGTCCGATCGGCTGGCCGGCGGCAATACGCTGCTGCAAGGCGAGGAGCGCGCTGTTGACCCCGACATCCTCGCGATAGCTTTCAATCAGCAAGGCTGCCTCGTCCCGGCGTCCGAGAGCGGCCAGCAGGCGGGCATGCGCCTCGACGCCCGTGGCCTGCCTGACGCCCGACTCCCAGACAGATTCAAAGATCGCGAGCGCCTCATCATCCCGGCCTTCTGCCGCCTGCATCAGCCCCATCATGTAGAACGTGCCGGCATCAAGACGGGCATCGCCGACAAATCCGCGCTGCAATTCCTGGATCCCAGCCGCCGCCCCCTGCCGGTCGAAGATCATCCATGCCCTGAGACTGCGCGCGATATGCCGGTTGAACGCGCCGAACTCCGCCAGGTCGAGATGCGGCCCCGCCTGCGCCGGGCGGCCGCGGACAAAGGCATCGGTGGCGAGGGTAAGGTGGACGAGACCCGAGCCGCTGCCGATGGCGCTGGCGCGGCGCGCGAGCCCGACCGCCCGGCCATATTCGCCCGCCAGAAGCGCCGAGAACAGCGCCCGCTCGGCCATTTCCTCGGGTTGCGGGGACGTCTCGACCAGCCTGGCATAGCGCTGGGCGGCCATGGCATGATCGCCGGTCAGGGCCGCGAACCGTGCGATCATGATGTCACGATATTCACCGGCTTCCGGCGGCGCTTCGGTGACGGCATGGCCGGTGCGGGGGAACGCCATCCCGCCTGTCGTGCAGGCGGAAAGGAAGATGGCAGCGCCGAGCGCCGCCAGACAAGGCTTGAAGACACGCATCATGCGGACACTCGCAACATCCGGCAGGGCCAGCAAGGCCGGGATGGCCTCAATGTGCAGCGAGGCGCAGGTCCTGACGGTCGAAATAGGCATCGATCGCGCGCTTGATCGCCCGGACGGAAGCCATCCGGCCGGCCTCGGAATTCAGCCGGCGGGCATCCTCCTGGCTGGTCAGGAAACCGAGCTCGAGCAGGACCGCCGGTACGTCGGGCGCCAGCAGCACATAGAAACCGGCACTGCGATGGGTCGAGCGCAGCACGGGTCCGGCATTCGCCAGCTCGGGTATCAGGAGTTCGGCGAACTCCGCCGAACGGGTCTTGGTCTCCCGCTTGACGAGATCCTCCAGGATGCCGGTAACGGGTTCGGGCGTGCCGTCCTCGATGGGAATGCGCCAGTTGTTGCGCCCGGCTTCGCGGTCGATGCGCTGCTCGCCGCGCGCCGAAATGGTATAGACGGATGCCCCCGTGACGCTGCGCGAGGCCGCTGCATCGGCATGCAGCGAGATGAACAGGCTGGCGCCCGCCTCACGGGCAAAGGTTACGCGGTCTTCAAGGCCGACATAGACGTCCCTGTCGCGGGTCAGCCGGACGCTGTAGCGGCTGTCGCTGGCGAGCAGGTCGCGCAGCGCAAGGGCAGCTGCCAGCGTGATTTCCTTTTCGACCCCGCCATTGATCGCCAGCGCCCCGGGATCGCGCCCGCCATGGCCGGGATCGATCACGATGACGAACCGCCCGTCCGCCCCGCCGGAGGCCCGGCCCGGCCGCGTGGCGGCCCGAGGGGCCCCGCCGGCGAGTTCGCGGGGCGAAGCCGTCGCCGCGCCTGCCGCGGCTTCTGCCCGTGCGAGGCGGCGCCCGTCCCGGCGGGCGGCAACGCTGAAACGCGCGGCCGATACCGTATCGAGATCGAGGATGATGCGGTGTAACGGCTCGCTGCCGGTGGGCGGCAGCCGGAGGATACGGGCGACGCTCATCGGCCGGTCGAGCGTCAGCGTCAGGCGCCCGCCACTCACCGTCCAGGCGGTGATGCCGCCCTGACCGGCGCCGGATATCGGCCCGGAATGTGCCGAGAGGGGCACGACGAGCCGGCGCGCCTCATCCGTCTCGATCGCAAACGCCTCTGCCATTTCGGCTGTATCGCTCCAGATCGTGACCCGTGTCGGCGCCCCGTCGCCGGCAATGCGCACAGTGCGGATATCCGCGCCGGCCAGGAGGCCGGGTCCGATGAGGCAGACAACCAGAAGAAGAAATCGCCAGATCATGCCAAGGAGAACCGGTCTGCGCCTTCCAAACACCCATTCGCGCCGCCGAAAAGCGGGGGAACAGGCTCCTTAGCAGGGGGAAGATTAACCCCGGCTTGACCCGGCCTTGCCGGGAACAGGGCTGCTCTTCAGATTTTGGCACTTTCATTCTGTGGCAAAATTGTGCAGACTCAGGATGTGACTGTGTCCGTCAGGGCCGGTCCGCCAGTTTCCCTCAGGCGCTGCCCGTTCCGGCAATCCCCAAACGGCTTGCGGATGGCGCGCTCCGGAAAGCAAGGAACACATGCGCTCAGGGTCCCCCACCATTGCTGCTATATCCGGTCGACAGGGTTGGCCGGTGGCGCGGGTTGGGCTGGCCCTTCACATCCACACATTTTCCAGCCCGCCTGCCCGATTGAGACGCTTTGCGCCCGGGTCCAGGCTGGCGGACGACAAGGTTAAAGATCATGAGCAGAATCATGCTGATCGACGCCGCCCACGGCGAAGAAACCCGGGTGGCCATCGTCAATAGCGGACAGGTTGACGATTTCGACTTCGAGACAACCGGCAGCGAACAGCTTCGCGGCAATATCTACCTCGCCAAGGTGACACGGGTCGAGGCCTCCCTGCAGGCCGCCTTTGTCGAATATGGCGGCAACCGGCATGGCTTTCTTGCCTTCGGCGAAATCCATCCCGACTATTACCAGTTGCCTGCGGCCGATCGCGAGGCCTTGTTGCGCGAAGCTGCAGAAGACGCCGCTGCCGCGATCGAGGCGGATGATGATGGCCCTTACGTGCCCCACGGCGTGAGCGCGGAAATCGAGCATGGCGACTCCGGCGCCGATCGCCAGTCCGCCGAGAGCGACGATGAGGAGGATGAGGGGGAGGACACCGAGGACACAGACGACGCAGACGGCGCCGCTCGTGCCGCCCGGCCGGCCCGCCGCAGCAGCGCCGGGAAGAAGTCCCAACGCATACCGATCTCCAAACGCTACAAGATCCAGGAAGTGATACGCAGCCGGCAGGTGATGCTGGTGCAGGTCGTCAAGGAAGAGCGCGGCACAAAGGGCGCGGCACTGACGACCTATCTCTCCCTTGCCGGGCGTTATTCGGTGCTTATGCCGAACACGCCCCGCGGCGGCGGCATTTCCCGCAAGATCATCAACACGGCCGACCGCAAGCGCCTGAAGGAGATCGTCTCCGAACTCGATGTGCCCGAAGGCCAGGGCCTGATCGTGCGCACGGCCGGGGCCAAGCGCACCAAGGCCGAGATCCGCCGCGACTATGAATACCTCTCCAAGCTGTGGGAACAGATTGTCGAGAAGACGCTGAGTTCGGATGCCCCCGCCCTGATCAATCCCGAGGGCGGCCTCGTTCACCGCGCCATGCGCGACATGTTCGACAAGGAGATCGAGGAAGTCTGGGTGCAGGGCGAGCCGGCCTACCGGGAAGCCAAGGATCTCGCAAAGATCATCATGCCGAGCCAGGCCCGGAAGGTTCAGGTCTGGAAAGAGGATGACCCGCTATTCGTGGCCGAAGGCGTCGAGGAACAGCTCGATTCGATCTATTCGCCGACCGTCCAGCTCAAATCCGGCGGCTATCTGGTGATCAACCAGACCGAAGCCCTCGTCGCGATCGATGTGAACTCCGGCAAGTCGACCCGCGAGCGCAATATCGAACAGACCGCGCTCAGGACCAATCTGGAAGCCGCCGAGGAAGCCTGCCGGCAGATGCGCCTGCGCGACCTTGCAGGCCTGATCGTGATCGACTTCATCGACATGGAGGAGAACAAGAACAACCGCGCGGTCGAGAAACGCCTGAAGGAATGCCTGAAAGTCGACCGGGCGCGTGTGCAGCATGGCCGTATCTCGCAGTTCGGCCTGATGGAAATCTCCCGCCAGCGCCGCCGCCAGGGCGTGC
>DAIRTA010000151.1:0-5685 GCA_036804125.1 Hyphomonas sp. | reverse complement strand
AAGAATGGTCGCCGCGCGGGGCAGAATGTCAAGCTGTCCCGCCGGGGCAGGGCGGACTCGAGTCCGGTGATGCGAATTATCGCCCCGGTTGCAGATACGTTCTATTATTGCTAAATTTTAGTGCTCGGCAGTGTAGGGGTGTACATGACTGCGGAAGAACAATCAGCGACATTCGTTCCTCAGCCCATCAGCGCGCCAAGCCAGTATGCTTATCCTGACGGCCGGTGCCGTCCGCTTGCGGGATTTTCAAAACCGCTCTCGATACTCCTTACAATGTATGCGTTGGCTGCCCTGGCAACGGCTGCCTGTGCTGCATATGGAATTTTTGACCCGCGCTTGGGCGATGAGGAGGCTCTCACCTATGCCAATCCGGACGAAGATACATTGCTTCTGTTGGTTGCATTTTTGTTCTTCATAGCTTTCCTTGCGGAGCGTGTCTTCTTCTTCACCTGCGTGTTTCTTGTTTGCCGCTTTACGTTCCGGGCCATGAAAAATCTTTACACTGCGGGCAGCCGGACACCCGAGATGTCTCCAACGGGGGCTGTCCTGTGGTACTTTGTACCGTTTGCAAACCTTGTGTTGCCTTCCCTTGGCATGTCGCAGATTCATCACGCATCGATCGAGGAGACAGGGCGGCTGAACCAATCCCGTCTCGTCAGCTGGTGGTGGGCCACATGGATTTTGGCAATCGTCGCTACGGTTATATCGAACAATCCGCTGCTGCCGGCTGAAGCGCTCTTTCCTGTCTCGACGATTGCCCTGCTATTGTCTGCCACCGCAGCCATCCTGCTTCGGCGCTTGGTTTTGCGAATCGCAGACGCCCAGAAGACAATTGCTCAGACAGGTGCAGCCGAGGTCTTTGCCTGACAGACAAGTACTTGGCGCTGCCATTGCCTTGCGCTATGGCGCGCGCAAGATTCGAAGAGGTTGCCATGGCCGGCCACAGCAAATGGGCCAACATCCAGCATCGCAAGGGCAAGCAGGACAAGAAGCGCGCGGTGCTGTTCTCCCGCCTGTCCAAGGAATTGACGATTGCGGCCAAGCTGGGCGGGGCCGATCCGGGCATGAACCCGCGCCTGCGCCTTGCCATCCAGAACGCCAAGGGCGCCTCGATGCCGAAGGACAATATCCAGCGCGCCATCGACAAGGGGCAGGGCGGCGGCGGCGCCGATTATGCCGAGATCCGCTATGAGGGCTTCGGCCCCGGCGGCGTCGGCATCATCGTCGAGGCCTCGACCGACAACAGGAACCGCGCCGCCACCGATGTCCGCACCGCCTTCTCCAGGAATGGCGGCAATCTCGGCGAGACCGGCGCGGTTTCCTTCGGCTTCGACCAGGTCGGCGAGATCGAATACCCGCCCGAGGCCGGCACAGCCGACGAGGTGATGGAAGCGGCGATCCTGGCCGGCGCCTCGGATGTGGAGTCAGATGAGACCGGCCACTGGATCTACTGCGCGCGCGAGGATTTCGCCGCGGTTACCGATGCGCTTGCCGGGCATTTCGAGGGCAGGGCCGAGGCCAGATCCGCCCGGATCATCTGGAAGCCTCAGAACACGGTTCCGGTCGCCGGCGAGGCCGCCGATCAGCTGATGAAGCTTCTCGATACGCTCGATGAGCTCGATGACGTGCAGAACGTTTATGACAATTCCGAATTGTCCGAGGCAGAGATGGCGCGCATGGCCGCCGAATAGGCGGGGCCCCTCAGGGCGCGAACAGCCGCGCATCCCACCAGACAGGTGTTTCGAGCCCGGTCTGTATCAGGTTGAATTGGGGATGCGCAGTGTTGAACACGAAATTGCGCTCCATGCGGGCCACCACCGAAGGCATAATCAGGACCGCCGATCGTTGCGCGTCGACCCAGCTTCGGCCGAAACGCCGGGAGACAGTCTGAGACGCCGTATGCCAACCGGGCAGGGAATCCTTGGTGACAACTTCATAACTCGTGCCAGCCGGAATCGTGATCTCGATAAAATGCTGCCCCTTTGGCAGCCGGCCATTATGATGGACGAGCTTTTCGAGCAGGGCCGTGGCATAATGCTCGCTGGCATAAATCACCGGCGCGCCGGTTTCATGCCAGCGACCCGCTTCCCGGAGCGCGCCACCTGCATCCCATATCGGATAGTCTCCGTCAGGATCACCGATGCGGTAACCGGTAAGCGGCTCTCGCAGCGTCCGGACTGTCAAACAGCGAAGCCCGCTGAAGCGCGGTGGAGAAGGCGCAACACAGCGTCGGCGCCGGCAGAACTGGAGATCGCCAGCGTTGCCGGCGTCCGGCTGTCCAGCAAGGGATGCGGCGAGGTCATGAACTGATTTATCGCGGCCTTATCGCCCCGATACAGGCGGCTGACCGCATCGAAAACGCGGGCATAGCCATACAGCCGCTCGCTGATCTCGCGCGACAGCCGGCCACGGTCCCGCGCCCGCCGCAGGGTTGCCTCGGGCACAAGGCCGGAGTGGGCTTGCGCCTCGCCGACATGGCGCAGAAGCGTATCGAAGGCGCTGAGTTTCAGTCCGGAATGGACAATATCCGCGAGGCTGACCTCGGTAAGGGCCTGTGCTTGTGGCAGGCCGAGCAGCACGCCAATGCGTTCGATATCGCTGCCCGGCAGCGTTTCCGGGTCAGCATAAACCGCAAGTTTTCCCATATCGACCTCCGTCATGTGACGTAAATATAAGCGTCATGTGACGGGAGTGCAAGTCCCGGCCCGGTGGCCCCTCAGGCCACGCGCTCGACCATCATGTGCTTGACCCTGGCGATCGCCTGGGCCGGGTTCAATCCCTTCGGGCAGACCTGCGCGCAGTTCATGATCGTATGGCAGCGGTAGAGCTTGAACGGGTCTTCCAGGTCATCGAGGCGCTCGCCCGTGGCCTCGTCGCGGCTGTCGATCAGCCAGCGATAGGCCTGCAGCAGCGCGGCGGGTCCGAGATACCGGTCGCCATTCCACCAATAGGACGGGCAGGAGGTCGAGCAGCAGGCGCACAGGATGCACTCATACAGCCCGTCGAGCTTCGCGCGGTCATCCTCGGACTGTCGCCATTCCTTCTCGGGTGCGGCAGACACCGTCTTCAGATAGGGCTGCACATAGGCATGCTGGGCATAGAAGTTCGTCAGGTCCGGGATCAGGTCCTTGATCACAGGCAGGTGCGGCAGCGGGCTGATGGTGATCACCCCGCCGGGCAACTCGTCAAAGCCCTTGGTGCAGGCGATGGTGTTGTGGCCCGCAATGTTCATCGCGCAGGAGCCGCACACGCCCTCCCGGCAGGAGCGGCGGAAGGCGAGCGTCGGGTCGACCGTGTTCTTGATATAGAACAGGACGTCCAGCACCATCGTGCCGGCCCTGTCCATGTCCACCCAATAGGTGTCCCAGCGCGGATTTCCCTCCGCCTCCGGATCATAGCGGTAAATTCGGAAAGCGCGCAGGTTGGTGGCGCCCTCCGGCTTCGGCCATTCACGGCCTTTGCCGACCTTGGAATTCTGGGGAAGGGTAAGCTGAACCATGGAGCCGTCTGTCCTCAATAGACCCGCGCCACCGGCTCGATATAGCGTATATCGTTCGATAGCGTGTATTCATGCACGGGGCGGTAATCAATCCGTACCCGGCCGGCCTCGTCCGCCCAGGCGAGGGTATGCTTCATCCAGTTCCCGTCATCACGCTCACTGAAATCCTCGCGCGCATGGGCGCCGCGGCTTTCCTCGCGCACCGCGGCCGAGTTCACCGTTACCGCCGCCTGCGCAATCAGGTTCTCGAATTCCATCGCCTCGACGAGATCGGTATTCCAGATCAGGCCGCGATCCTTCACATCGAGCCCCGGCAGCTTCGTGTAGAGGGCATCGACCGCTTCGACGCCGTCCTTCAGTACAGATCCTGTCCGGAACACAGCGCAGTTCGACTGCATCGCGCGCTGCATTTCGAGGCGCAGGCTCGCGACGGGCTGGTCGCCAGCGGCGTGGCGCAGGCGGTCAAAACGGGCGAGGTGGCTGTCCGTTGCGCCCTTCGGCAGGTCAGGCTGGCGCGCGCCGGCTTCGGTCGTCGCCCCGCAGCGCTGGCCGGCCGCGCGGCCGAACACGACCAGGTCGATCAGCGAGTTTGAGCCCAGCCGGTTGGCGCCATGAACCGAGACACAGGCCGCCTCGCCGACGGCCATCAGGCCGGGAACGACCGTATCCGGATCGCCATTCTTCTTGGTCAGCACCTCGCCATGATAGTTCGTCGGTATGCCGCCCATATTGTAGTGGACTGTCGGCAGGACCGGGATCGGCTCCTTGGTGACGTCCACGCCCGCAAAGATCTTCGCCGTCTCGGAGATGCCCGGCAGGCGCTCATGCAGGGTTTCCGGCGCAAGATGATTGAGGTGAAGGAAGATATGGTCCTTCTCCGGCCCGACGCCTCGCCCCTCGCGGATTTCCATGGTCATCGCGCGGCTGACGACATCACGGCTCGCCAGGTCCTTGGCCGAAGGCGCATAGCGCTCCATGAACCGTTCGCCCTCGGAGTTTGTCAGGTAGCCGCCCTCGCCGCGCGCGCCTTCGGTGATCAGGCAGCCGGCGCCATAGATGCCGGTCGGGTGGAACTGCACGAATTCCATGTCCTGCAGCGGCAGGCCGGCGCGCAGCACCATCGCATTGCCATCGCCCGTGCAGGTATGGGCCGAGGTGCAGGAGAAATAGGCCCGGCCATAGCCGCCGGTCGCAAGGATCGTCTTCTGCGCGCGGAAACGGTGCAGCGTGCCGTCATCGAGTTTCCACGCGGTCACGCCGCGGCAGGCGCCATCCTCGTCCATGATCAGGTCGAGCGCAAAATACTCGATGAAGAATTCGGTATCGTTCTTCAGTGCCTGGCCATACAGCGTATGCAGCATGGCATGGCCCGTCCGGTCGGCCGCCGCGCAGGTGCGCTGCACCGGCCCCTTGCCAAAGTCGCGGGTCATGCCGCCAAAGGCGCGCTGATAGATCCGTCCGTCCTCGGTGCGCGAAAAGGGCATGCCCCAATGCTCGAGTTCATACACCGCCGCCGGCGCATTGCGCGTCAGGTATTCGATCGCATCCTGGTCGCCGAGCCAGTCAGAGCCCTTGACCGTGTCATACATGTGCCAGCGCCAGTCATCCTCGCTCATATTGCCGAGCGAGGCGGCGATACCGCCCTGGGCGGCCACGGTGTGCGAGCGGGTCGGGAAGACCTTGCTGATGCAGGCCGTGCGCAGGCCGGCCTGCGCCGCGCCCAGCGCCGCCCGCAGGCCGGAGCCGCCGGCCCCGACCACCACGACATCATAGGTATGATCAATCCAGTGATAGCTGCTCATGCTCGCTTCTCGCATCCGCCCGGCCGGGCCTCAGGCGCCTGTCCAAACCTTGATTACCGCCAGCGCGACAGCCGCAAACAGCGCGATCGCAAAAAAGCTGTTCAGCACCAGGAGCGCGGCGCGCGTTCCTGCCTTTCCGATATAGTCCTCGATGACGACCTGCATGCCCAGGCGCATGTGATAGAAGGCCGCAGCCGCGGTCAGGATCAGGAGCAGGGCGTTGAGCGGCTGGGCCACCCAGGCGAGGGCCGCCTCATAGCCGCCAAGGGCGGCCCGGATCACGGCATAGAGAAACCATGGCACAAGGACGACCAGCGCAACCGCCGATACCCGCTGGCGGATATGGTGGGCCGTGCCGCTCTTGGCCGAGCCGAGGCCGCGGGC
>DAIRTA010000150.1:0-5773 GCA_036804125.1 Hyphomonas sp. | reverse complement strand
GGTCTTGGTCGGAGCGAGAGGATTCGAACCTCCGACCCTCTGGTCCCAAACCAGATGCGCTACCAGACTGCGCCACGCTCCGGACTCCCGTAATAATGGCGCTGAGCCTTTGTGCAAGCGCGAGAGTCTGTTTCAGCCTTTGGGTTTGCGCCGGCGCATCAGGCCTTCCTGCGCCACCGAGGCGACGAGACGGCCCTGCTGGTCATATATTGCCCCGCGATTGAAGCTGCGCCCGCCGCCGGCATAGGGGCTGTCCATCGTGTAGAGATGCCACTCGTCGAAGCGGGTGGGGGCATGGAACCACATGGCATGATCGAGGCTGGCCGACATCAGCTCACCGGTCATCCAGGAAACGCCATGGGGCCGGTTGCCGGTGCCGAGGAGGGCCATGTCGGAGGCATAAGCCATAAGGCAGTGATGCAGCCAGGGCGCCTCGTCGATCGGCCGGGCGACGCGGAACCAGAGATGCTGGGTATCCGGGGCTTTCGCGGGCTTCAGCGGGTCGAGCGGGTCGACCTCGCGCATTTCCACTGGCCGCGGCCGCAGGAAATGGCCACGATGACGCTCCGGCAGCTTTTCGGCAAACTTGCGGCGCCATTCGAGCCGGTCGCCGAGGGTTTCCGGGCTGGGCACCGGGGGCATGGTGTGCTGGTGGTGCCAGCTCTCTTCCTGGACATGGAAGCTCGCCGCGAGATTGAATATCTGTTTGCCATGCTGGATCGCAACGACCCGGCGGGTGGTGAAGCTGCCGCCATCGCGGGAATGGTCGACCTGGTAGATGATCGGCACGCTGGGGTCGCCGGGGCGGATGAAATAGCAGTGCAGCGAGTGGCAGGCGCGGTCATCCGGAACGGTGCGGTAGGCAGCAACGAGGGATTGGGCGATGACCTGACCGCCGAAAACCCGCTGGCTTTCCTCCTCATCCGGGCTCTGGCCGCGAAAAAGGTCGAGTTCAAGGCGCTCGATGTCGAGCAGGGACAACAGATCGCCAACAGGATCGCTCATGATTTCAGCCTCCATGGTGCAGCGCAGCACGTAACAGAGTGCGCAGCTGGGGCAAAGCCTGCGACACACGCAACGGTGAAGCTGAAAATTTTGACAAACGGCGCAAAGCTGTCTTGGTTATTGGGGGTCATAACTAACCATTGATGCAATTGATCCGACGGGAGCGCCGGCAATGAACCCAATTCATGTCCTGAAGCGTGAAGTGGCCTTCTTCCTGAATGTCAGGCGGCTTCAGAAGTGGACCGGCGATATATCACCCGATTCCGCCAACCTGGTCGCTGATGATTTCGAGCGGGCGGTAGACAAACACGGTAGTAATGTAGCGTTCCGGTTCGAGGGCTCCTCCACAACCTATGCGGAGTTTGATGCGCTCGCCTCTCGCGTTGCCAACTGGGCGCTTGCAGAGGGCTTGAAGGCGGGCGACTGCGTCGCCCTGTTCATGGAGAACCGGCCGGAATACGTCGCCTGCTGGGCGGGCCTGGCAAAAATCGGAATCGTGACCGCGCTCATCAATCACAACCTTGAGGGAGACGCGCTGGCGCATTGCGTCAATATCGCAGCTGCCAAACGGATCATAACAGGCGCGGAGCAGGATGAGGCCATCCGCGGAGTGGCAGGCCTATTCAGCAATCCGCCGAAGGTCTGGACTCTTGGCGGCAGTGCGGGAGAGGATTTCAAGTCTGCCCTCGCAGCAGTCCCGGACAACCGGCCCGACCGTTCCCATCGCGCAGGGCTGCTCGGCAAGGACCTCTGCCTCTACGTTTACACTTCAGGCACGACAGGGATGCCTAAGGCCGCGCGGCTGACCCAGGCCCGCACGCAGGGCATGATGCGATCCTTCATCGCGCCCTGCCGCATTACGGCAAAGGACAGGGTCTACATCACTTTGCCTCTGTATCATGGCACCGGAGGGCTCTGCGGGGTCGGTCAGGCCCTCATGACCGGCGCGACCGTGATCCTGAGACGGAAATTCTCCGCCAGTGCCTTCTGGACCGAGGCAACGGAAGAAAACGCCACCAGTATCGTCTACATTGGCGAGCTTTGCCGCTACCTCGTGAACTCTCCGGCCCATCCGATGGAGCAATCGCACAGGATCCGGACAGGTTTCGGAAACGGGCTTCGCCCGGAGGTCTGGGAGGAATTCCTGACCCGTTTCAACATTCCGCACCTGGCCGAATTTTACGGCTCGACCGAAGGAAATGTCAGCTTCATCAATTTTGACGGCAAGGTCGGTGCTGTGGGGCGCATTCCCGGCTGGCTCCGCAAGCAGTTTGCCCACATCGCCTTCGTCAAGTTCGATGTTGAAAGCGAACAACCCGTGCGTAATGCCGAGGGGTTCTGCGAACACGCGGAAGCGGATGAAGCCGGTGAAGCGATAGGCGAGATCGGTGATGATGTCCGCCAGCGCTTCGAAGGTTACAATGACCAGAAGGCGACCGAGAAGAAGCTGCTGCGTGATGTCTTCAAGAAGGGCGATCTCTGGTTCCGGACCGGTGACCTGATGAAGATGGACAAGCACGGCTATATCTATTTCGTTGACCGGATCGGCGATACGTTCCGCTGGAAAGGGGAGAATGTGTCGACCAACGAAGTAGGAGAGGCCCTGGCCCGTACAGAGGGTATTGCCACAGCAAATGTCTATGGCGTTGCCGTTCCTGGCGCAGACGGGAAAGCCGGCATGGCCGCCATCACCACTGACGGGCCTGTCGCTTTCGAATTGCTTTACACGCAACTCGCATCGAGACTTCCGGCCTATGCGATTCCCTTATTCATCCGTGTGCAGCCTGAGGCCGATACTACCGGCACATTCAAATACCGGAAGATCGATCTTGTGCGCGACGGGTTTGATCCGGACAAGGTCGCCGATCCTCTCTGGGTGCTGGATCCCGAGGAAGAGCGTTATGTGCCCATGACACAGGGGCGCTATGACCGGCTGATCAGCGCCGGGTATCGCTTTTAGCAAACCGGCTCAGGAATGGCTCATCCGCCGTTCGAGCCGGCTCGAAAACCAGGAGATGATCCGCCGCCAGATCTCATCCTTGAGAACCGCGCCTTCGACATCGTGATCGATTGATGGATTGTCATTGATCTCGATAAGGATGACGCCCTGTTCTGTCTCTTTGAGGTCGACGCCATACAGGCCATCACCGATCAGGTTTGCGGCGCGAACCGCAATGCTGACGACTTCCGGCGGCGCGTCTTCAACGGGCATGGTGGTGAACCCGCCTTCGCTGGTCTTGCCATTCTCGCCATACTTCACCGTCTGCCAGTGGCCACGCGCCATGCGGTACTGGCAGGCATAGAGAGGCTCGCCATTGAGGACGCCTATGCGCCAGTCGAACTTCGTCGGCCTGAATTCCTGAGCGATGATGAGGGCCGTGTCCTCGAACATCTTCGCCGCTCCCGCTTTCAGCTCGTCCAGGGACGTCGCCTTGACCATATTGGTGCCAAAGCTGCCATCGGGTGTCTTGAGAATGACCGGGCTTCCGAGGCGGTCGAAAATCGCGGCAAGGTCGGATCTCTCGTCAAGAATCTCTGTATGAGGAATAGGCAGACCGGCCTTTTCGAGAATCTCCTTGAGATAAACCTTGTTGGTGCAACGGATCATCGAATGCGTGTCATCGATGACAGGCATGCCTTCCTGTTCGGCGCGTCGCGCGAAGCGATAAGTAAAGTTGTCAATCGATGTCGTGGCACGGATGAAGAGGGCATCGAATTCGGCCAGGCTCGGCAGGTCAGTGGGGTCAATCAGTTCGACCTCAACGCCCATCTTTTCAGCGACATCGGCCAGCCGCTTGAGTGAAGCAGGCTTTGAGGGCGCGTTCTTTTCAGCGGGGTCCACGAGCACGGCAAGGGCCCATTTGGCCGGCGTGCGGGCCTTTTCACTCTTTACCCGCCCCCGCGTGTAGGCCTGCATGGCGTCCAGGAAGAATTGCCGGCGGTGGTCTTTCAATCGGTGCGGAGGCATGGCGCGGATCCGGCCAATCCCGTGCGGGGCCTCCTCGTCGAATTCGATTTCCAGAGCCGGCGTGCGGAACCAGTCCATGGCTTCACGGGCTAGGACCTCGTAGCCCGATACGTCGCAGCGAGAGAAAGCCACAAAAAGCGTTTCGACCTCCGGAGCGCCCTTGGCACGCGCTTCCTGCAGGGTCTCGCCGAGATCCGGCAAGGCATGGTTGTAGAGGCTCTTCTTCGAGAGCTCGACCATGGTCTGGACTGACGGGCTGACCCTGTGGCCACGCGCCTCCGCGAGCAGCGAGGCGTAGTAGCCCTCCTTCTGGTAGGCGTAGGAACGGGCGAGGTTGAGGATATAGGGCCGTCTTCCCGAAAAAAGGGCAGGCTTCGAGATATAATCTGCGATACGCAGCACCTTGTGCGGGGTTTCGGCCTGGGAAATGTCGCTTGCGGATTCAACAAGCACGACCCAATCGGTCATGGGGCTCTCTGTGGAGGCGTGGCGAGGACCTTTTCCATCCGAAGCGCCGTTTCTCCGTCTGGATAGTAATTGTCAACGCGGTGCATTACGCGAAAACCGGCCCGATCGTAAAGGCGGCGGGCTTGCGAATTTGAAGCGCGAACCTCCAGGCGCAAGGCTGAGCAACGGCGTTGCATTGCAGCATCTTCAGCTGCGGCCAGCAAAAGCCGCGCTACCCCCTGGCCCCGGACCTGATGGGCGACACTGATCGAGTAGAGCCGGGCAATACGGGTCCCAGTGCGGAAAAGGAGCACCAAGGCTCCCGCAACGTCGCCATTATGCTCCACGACCAGGACAAGACTGTTTCCGGCGAACAGCCGTTTCCAGGTCCGGCGGTCAAATTGGTCCACGACAGGAAAGTCCGCCTCAAGGCGGACCAGTGCATCAAGATCACCGAACCGGGCTGGCCGGATCAAAGGCGCACCATGTCGTCACGGTGGATGATGGCCGGGCGGCCGCGCCATCCGAGAATCGCCTCGGCTTCCTCGGTCCGCCGGCCTGCGATGCGGCGGATATCCTCTGCGCCATAGGCGGTAACCCCCTTTGCGATGACACGGCCAGCAGCCGTCCGCACGGCAACAGCTGCGCCCCGATCGAACTGGCCCGTCACACCGCGCACACCGACCGCCAGCAGGCTGGCGCCCCGCTCAAGGGCACTGGCTGCGCCATCATCAACTGTGATTTCGCCTTCGGGCTTGAGATGACCTTCGAGCCAGGCTGCACGGGCACGTGCAGGGGTCGTCTTGGCTGCAATGAGGGTTACCCGTTCTCCTGCCTCAATAGCCCCGAGGGGGCGCGACCGGTTGCCGAGAGTAATGATTGTCGAGCAGCCCGCCGCGTGGGCAATTCGCGCTGCGGCGAGTTTGGTCAGCATCCCTCCGGAGCCGATGCCAGATTGTACGGCGCCTGCCGCCATTGCGTCATGCACCGGGGTCAGGGCTTCGAGGTACGGGATGTGGCGGGCCGCGCGGCTGCTATGTGGGTCGGCAGTGTAGAGGCCGTCAATGTCAGACAGGAGAATTAGCACATCCGCTCCCATCATCTGGGCTACACGGGCCGCCAGGCGGTCATTGTCACCATATCGGATCTCGTCGGTGGCGACCGTGTCGTTTTCATTGATGACGGGCACGACACCGGCCTCCAGAAGCGTGCCAAGCGTTGCGCGGGCATTCAGCCAGCGGCGGCGGTTTTCCGTGTCGCCGGGCGTGAGCAGCGCCTGGCCGCAGGTGAGGCTGTGTAATGCGAGCGCTTCGCCGATGGCGGCCATGAGGCGCGGCTGGCCAATCGCGGCCG
>DAIRTA010000149.1:0-5848 GCA_036804125.1 Hyphomonas sp. | reverse complement strand
GGCGCACGCCCTGCACCTGCACGTCATGCTCGTCATGGATCGCCCCGACGATCTCCTCAAGAATGTCTTCCAGCGTGATCAGCCCCTGCAGCTCGCCATACTCATCGACCACCAGCGCGAAATGCTGGCCGCGCGACAGGAACAAGTCGAGCTGGACCTGCGCCGGTGTTGTTTCGGGAACGAACCAGGGCTTTCTCAGGATCGATTCCAGATCGAGATTGTCGAGATCGCCGCCATAGGGAAGCGCCGCGCGCAGGAGATCCTTGGCATGCAGGATTCCGATGATCTCTTCCTTCTCGCCGCGATACAGCGGCAGCCGCGTATGCGGGCTCGCCAGCGCCTTCATGATCAGTTGCCGCCGGCCCATGTCGGCATTCAGCATCTGGATGTTCTTGCGGTGAATCATCACGTCTTCGACCGTGAGGTCCTTGAGGTCGAGCGCGCCGACGAGACGGAGCCGGTCGGCCCGGTCGACCCCGCCCTCCTGGGCGTGGAGATCAATCGCCCCGCGGATCTCGTCATCGGCAGACAGGACCTCGGCCGGCGATGCCAGGCCGAACAGCCGCATTGTTCCGGAGACGATGAACCGGATCAGCCTGACGATCCAGGACACGCTGACCACGACAAAGGAAATCGGGCGCGCCACGGTCATGGCGACGGCATCAGGCCGCGTGATGGCATAGGTTTTCGGAAGGACTTCCGAGAATATCAGTACAAGGACCGTCATCACCGCTGTTGCGGCAGCCAGCGCCAACCCGCCCGGCCCGAACAGCATGGTGAACAGCGCCGTCGCCAGAACCGAGGCGAGGATGTTGACGAGGTTGTTGCCGAGCAGGATCGCGCCGATCAGGCTTTCCCGGTCAGCAATCAGCCGGTTGACGGCACGCGCGCGTGCATCGCCTTCTTTTTCAAGCTGGTGCATCCGGGCCCGCGACGCGGCTGTCAGCGCCGTCTCCGACCCCGAAAAGAACGCCGAGAGGCAGAGCAGGACAAGGATGGTCAGTGCAAATCCGAGAATCATGGGCCCGCCCGCAGGCGATCAGTCGCTCCTTGCCAGTTCCGTTTCGAGAAACGCTTCCACCGATGCAAGGTCTGCGTCGGGGTACACGAAGGCCGCGCCAATACGCCTAACCAGGATCAGCGGCAAGCGGCCCGCTCGCCCCTTCTTGTCCTGCCGCATGAGCTCTGCAAGACGTCCGGGTGCGAAAGTCTCCCGGTCACGCCCCGCCAGTGAGACCGGCAGCCCTGCTCCGGCCAGAACCCGGCGGGCACGATCGGCCTCGCCAGCCGGGCAAAGTCCGAGCGCCTCGCTATAGCTGAGGGCCAGCACCATGCCGATGGCGACGGCCTCTCCATGCAGGAGGTCAGGGCGGTAGCCATTGGCCGCTTCAAGGGCATGAGCAAAAGTGTGACCCAGATTGAGAAGCTGACGCTGGCCGGTTTCCGTCTCATCCGCCGCCACGATAGCGGCCTTTGCCGCGCAGGACCGCGCTACAGCATGGGCGACGGCGCTATGGTCGAAAGCCAGAATGCGGTGGCCATTCACGTCCAGCCAGTCGAAAAAGTCCCGGTCATTGATCAGGCCGTATTTCACGATCTCGGCATAACCGGCGCGAAGCTCGCGCGGCGGCAGTGTTTCCAGCAGGGCCGTATCCGCGATCACGAGCTGAGGCTGGTAAAAGGCCCCGATCAGATTCTTGCCGCGCGGCGTGTTGACCGCTGTCTTGCCACCGACGGAGGAATCGACCTGGGCAAGCAGCGTTGTCGGGATCTGGATGAACCCCATGCCGCGTTTCATCAGGCAGGCCGCCAGCCCGCCCATATCGCCGGTCACGCCGCCGCCAAGAGCGATCAGCACATCGCCGCGATCGGCCCCGGCCGCCAGGAGCCAGTCGAGCACGCCCTCCAGCCGGCTGAATGTCTTGGAGGCCTCGCCTGGCGCGAGGGCATGCCAGTCGAGGCGGATCCCGCCCGTGCCGGCGGCGGCGTCAAGCCGGGGGCGGTGCAGGCGCTGAACGGTTTCATCCGTAAGCACGAAGGCCCGGGGCCGCCCGAGGAGCGGCGCCAGCCAGTCAGAGATGCGGCCGAGCGCGCCGGGCCCGATCAGGATGTCATAGCTGCGCAGGCCGAGTTCGACACGGACGGTGCGGATATCCGCGCTATCGGTAGACGGACTCATCGGGGCGTCCATGTCTTCAGAGCTAGCAGGATGGCAGACACAGTGTGGTTGTGAGGTCCGTCGCGGGAGACGATCTTGATATCTGCCTGCGCGTAATACGGCTCCCGCTCAGCTGCAAGTTTCAACAGGAATTCCCGCGCATCCTCGCGCCTCAGCAGCGGGCGCGTGCCCCGCTTCTGGACTCGTTTCCATAACGTCTCCGGATCGGCCGTAAGCCAGACGGTGACCGCCTTCTCCTGCATCAGACGGCGTGTGTCCGGGTCGAGGAAAGCCCCGCCCCCGGTCGCCAGCACATGCGGCGGCCCGCCGAGCAGGCGAGCGATCACTTTCCGTTCACCCCGGCGGAAATCGGCTTCCCCATGGGTGGCAAAGATCTCTGCCACGGACTGCCCCGCCGCCTTCTCGATCTCGGTATCGCTGTCAAAGAAGGGCCGGCGCAGTTTTTCCGCCAGCCTGCGCCCAACAGTGGATTTTCCCGCTCCCATCAGGCCGACAAGGGCAATTGTCCGCGCGCCGAACGCTGCGGGAAGGGCCTGGCTGCGATCACGGGTCTCCGGCATTATCCTGTTCATAAGCAGCGTTGCCGCAATGTCCTAGAGCTGCCACAAGCCTGCCTCATGCAGCGGCACAAAAGTAAGCCTTATCGGCGTCTGGAGAAGGAAGCATGCGAAAATACGTGATCCTGATCATCGTGGCCCTTATCGTGCTGGCGAGCGGCCTGTTCTGGCTTGGCCTGCAGGCCGAGCGGGGCATTCCGGACGATCCGGAAATCCGCTTGAGCCTCGACAATCCGTTCCAGTGAGGCTTCCTTAATCGCCATCGGGGAGACTTCCATGCATGAGCGATGCCCGCCGGATCAGCGCCTTCCTCGAAATGCTCTCCGCCGAGCAGGGCGCCGCCGCCAATACGCTCGATGCCTATGCGCGTGACCTGCAGGACGCCTCGGAATTCTGCGGTGGGCGCCTGACCGGCGCCGCCCCCCGGGCGCTCTCCCTCTGGCTCGCCGACCTCGGCGCACGCGGCCTCGCGCCGGCTTCGCAGGCGCGCAAGCTTTCTGCACTGCGCCGGTTTTTCCGTTTCCTGTTCGAGGAGGGCGACCGGGCAGACGATCCGACCGCCCAGCTTTCCGGCCCCCGGCACGGGCGCGAGGCCCCCGATGTGCTGAGCCGCTCCGAAATCACCCGGCTGATTGCAGCCTGTAGCGAGGATGCGCGCCTGCGCTGCTTGATGGAACTGCTGTATGGCGCGGGACTGCGCGCCTCGGAGGCGGTCTCGCTCACGACCAACCAGCTGCCCCGGCGCCGGGGCGGGCGCTGGCTGACGGCGGATCTCCTCATTCGCGGCAAGGGCGGGCGCGAGCGCGTCTGCCCGCTCGGCCGTCCTGCCCTTCAGGCCCTGTCTGACTGGCTGGCGCTGCGTGAAGCCAGCCTGCCTTCCGGCGCCGCGGCCCGTCTGCGCGCCGGGCCTTACCTCTTCCCCTCTCCGGCGAAATCCGGCCATCTCACACGCCGATGGCTCGGCCAGAGGCTGGAAGCCCTCGCCGCCGCGGCCGGGATCGCGCCCGAGCGCGTGCATCCCCATGCCCTGCGCCACGCCTATGCGACGCACCTTCTTCAGGGCGGCGCCGACCTGCGCAGCGTGCAATCCCTGCTCGGCCATGCCGATATCTCCACCACCCAGATCTACACCCATGTGCTGACCGACGAGCTGCGCGACCTGCTTGAGGCGGCCCACCCGCTCTCGCGATAGCGCCAGAACCCTCCGCATCTGTACAAATCCGATTGCGCGGGCCAGGGGTAAAGCGCTATATTCCGATCGTGCCAGCGCCTGCTGGTGTTTGTCTCCCGGAGACTTTATGGGCCGCATCTTTCGCGCGCTGATCGCCACTGTCCTGCTCACCGAAATCACAGCAATCTTCCTCATGACCGGCATCTGGGCGTTCCTGTCGGAACTCCACGCCGGCCTGAGCGTCATTATCGGCGCGGAAGTCATCGCTGCGCTCGGCGTGCTGGTTTTGGCCGTGATCCTCTTCCGCCGCGCCCTTGCCGTCGAGAACGCCCTGGCGCTTGAAGTCGCCGAGCCCGCTCCCCCGGTTTGACGCTTCCCGCCCCGGCGCGTAAGCCTCGCGGCCGCTGAAGCCGGAGACGCCCATGACCGCCAGGATACCCCGTAATTTCTTCAGGCCGCTCGCGATCGGCGCGCCGGAGCCTTTGCGCGAATTGCCTGTGCGGCTCGAAAGGATGATCCATTTTGTCCCCGGCCATAATGAGAAGGTCCGTGCCAAGGTGCCGGAAATGGCGGGGCAGGTCGATGTGCTGCTCGTCAATCTCGAGGATGCGATTCCCTCCGACGCCAAGGACGCGGCCCGCGCCGGCGCGGTCGGGATCGCCGGGATGCTCGACTGGCAGGCGAGCGGCACCGGCTTCTGGAGCCGGGTCAACTGCCTGAACTCGCCCTGGTTTCTCGACGATGTGACGGATCTTGTTCTCAAGGCCGGCCATCAGCTCGACGTCATCATGCTGCCCAAGGTCGAAGGCCCCTGGGACATCCACTATGCCGACCAGCTGGTCGCCCAACTCGAAGCCAAGGCCGGGCTCTCCCGCCCGATCCTGTTCCATGCCATCCTTGAAACCGCCGAAGGCATGGCCCGTGTCGAGGACATTGCCCTCGCCTCTCCCCGCATGCAGGGCATCAGCCTCGGGCCCGCCGATCTCGCCGCCAGCCGCAAGATGAAGACCACGCGCGTCGGCGGCGGGCATCCCTTCTACCGCGTGCTTGAAGATCCGCATGCCGATGGCCGCCCGCGCGCCAATGCCCAGCAGGATCTCTGGCACTACACCCTTGCCCGGCTCGTTGATGCCTGCCGCATGGCCGGGATCAATGCCTTCTATGGCCCGTTCGGTGACATTGCCGATCTGGAGGCTTGCGAACAGCAGTTCCGCAACGCCTTCCTGCTCGGCTGCGCCGGGGCGTGGAGCCTTCACCCGAACCAGATCGCCATCGCCAAGCGCGTCTTCTCGCCGGACCCGGAGGAAGTGAAATTCGCCCGCCGCATCCTTGCGGCCATGCCCGACGGCACCGGCGTCGCAATGCTTGACGGCAAGATGCAGGACGACGCCACCTGGAAGCAGGCAAAGGTCATCGCCGACCTTGCCGACCTGGTGGCGGCAAAGGATCCCGATCTGGCCGCCGCCTATGCCGGATAGGCCCTGAGACAGGGCTCGGACGGCCGCCGACTCTGGGGCTGCCTATTGCCCGGTCACCGTTGTTGCGCTGCCCAACCCGGTCTATTCTGAGCCCCGGAGGAAAATATATGGCGCAACATCTGATCCCCCTTACGGGCCACAGCCCGAACCTGCAGCGCTGGTTTGACTGGATGACCGGCGACCATTCACCCGAAGGCCTCGGCGCCCAGCTTGCCGAGGAAGTCGTCTTCCGCTCGCCCGTTGTGCACACCCCGCAGGAAGGCAAGGCCATCACCATGGCTTATCTCACCGCCGCCGGGCAGACGCTCGGCGGGGACAGCTTCCGCTATGTCCGCGTCTTCGATTGCGGGGACAAGGCGGTGCTCGAATTCGAATGCACAATGGACGGCATCGAGGTCAATGGTGTTGACATGATCGCCTGGAATGAGGACGGCCAGATCACCGACTTCAAGGTGATGGTCCG
>DAIRTA010000148.1:4738-5858 GCA_036804125.1 Hyphomonas sp. | reverse complement strand
GCGCTGAGAGCGGCATCGAGCGCGCGGGCCTCGGCGAGAGCCGCGGCGAAAGCATCAGGCTCTGCCGCCAGGAGCGCGCGCGCGGGCGCCTGCTCGGCTTCGGGATAGGCCGCCGGGTCAGCGCCATAGGCGGCAATCAACTCAAGCAGGCGGTCCGGGATCATCGTCATCACATCAGCTCCGTTCCGAGAGGGTCGTGCGCAAGCTCCGCCGCGCGCGCATCAGCAGGCTTTCCAGGGCGTCCACGCTGATCTCCATGATCTCGGCCGCTTCGGCCTGTGTGTGGCCCTGCAGGGCGCAGAGCGTCAAGGCCGCCGCCTGGCGCTTCGGAAGGGCGGCAATCGCCTCTTCCAGCGCGCCCATCCGCTGGCTGGCGACAAGCTGTTCATGCGGGCCGGGCGCGGGATCGGCCATGTCCGGCAGCTCGCCGGGCAGGCTTTCGCGGCGCTTCCTGAGCCGGTCATAGCAGAGATTGAGCGCGACCCTGTGCAGCCAGGTCGAGAATTTCGCCCGCGGCTCCCATCCGGGAAGGACTTTCCAGGCGCGGAGAAAGGTTTCCTGTGTCACGTCTTCCGCCTCCACCGGATCGCCCAACATGCGCGTGGCGAGGGTGAGCAGGCCGGGTGTATGCCGGTTGACGAGCGCCTGCACGGCCGCAGCATCGCCAGCGGCCGCCCGCGTGATCTGGTCGAGGTCGGACGTAAAGGCCACGCGGCAAGCCATAGCTGAGTCCGTGCCGGAGTACCGAGCGGCAAATGCAGGGAGTCGCTGCCTGCCATCCCGGAACTCCGGCGGCCGGACCCGAGGCCGGCGCTTATTCGGCTGACCGGCGCGCGCGCCACTGGCCACGCCGCTCCCGCGCCTGTTCGCGCATGGCCGCGATCTCTTCCGCAGTCACGATGCCATCACTGTTCGCATCGAGCCGGTCGAAGGCCTTGATCCGCGCCGCCGTATACTCGGCAAGGCTCAGACCGCCATCGCCATCGGTATCGATCTCAGCCCAGCGGGCGGCAGCCCGTTCAGCCCGGCGTTCCTGATAGGCGGCCAGGCGCTCTGGGTCCACTTCCGCCCGGCCCCGGCGTTCACGGCGTTCGGTTCCGCGTTCCGCAGCGCGTTCTGC
>DAIRTA010000148.1:0-4638 GCA_036804125.1 Hyphomonas sp. | reverse complement strand
GCAGCGCGTTCTGCGCGGCGCGCCTGCATCTCAGCCCGGCGGGCCTCGTTATAGGCTCGCATCTCATCCTGGGTGATGAGGCCGTCACCATCAGCGTCGATCAGGGCGAACTGGCCGGCTATGGCCGCTTCAGCCTGGGCGCGCGTGACGGCGCCGTCATTCTCGCTTGCCAGCTTCATCAGATAGCCTCCGGCGCCATGGCTGCCGCGCTTGGCGCCGTGATGATCGGCGGCCGCGGGCAGCGCGAGCGCCAGGGCTGCAAAGCCTGCAAAAGCAAGATATCTCAATTTCATGGCGGGTCTCCTGAATGTCGTTTCCCAGCGCGTGTAGAACGGGCCGGTTTCAGGATTCCGTCGCGTCCAGATGCAGTTTTTCTCTCGCCAGCGCATGCACCTGCGCTTTTACGCCGGTCAGCCGGTCTTTCAGCGCCTCGAACCCCTCCGTCTCGCCCACAGCGCGGCACAGGCGCACCTTCAGCCCCTCCGGCATCCCGCTTTCATCCGCATGCGCCTCACCCAGAGCGAGGCGTTGCACCTGCTGTATCGCCGAGACCAGATGCAGCGCCGCGCGCAGGAAACCCCAATCGGCGGCGCCCTCCTCGTCGGTATCGGCCAGTGCTGAGAGCGCGAGCGCCGTATTCGGACGGATCAGCCGGGGCTCGGCGCGTACCAGGAGTTCCTGCTGCACGATAAACTCGATATCGATCAGGCCGCCGGGCGCCGCCTTCATATCCCAAAGTCCCTCGCCCGGCTTCTCGCGGTAGAGCGTGCGGCGCATCCGGGCAATATCGGACGGGATGTCCTTCCGGCGGCCCGAGCGGGCCCGCGCGCAGATTGCCTCGCACGCAATCGCAGCAACCTTTTCGCCCAGCCCGTCATCCCCCGCCACGAAGCGCAGCCGCGTCAGCGCCATGTGTTCCCAGGTCCAGGCCTCTTCATTCTGGTAGTGCCGGAAGGCTTCAAGGCTGACAGCCACCGGCCCGGCGCGGCCGGACGGCCTGAGGCGCATATCGACCTCATAAAGCGCGCCCTCGGCGGTCGGAGCCGTCAGCGCCGTAATCAATCTCTGGGTAAAGCGGGTAAACCACGCCTGCGCCTCCGGATCGGCGGCGTCATAGATCAGGATGATGTCGAGATCGGACCCGGCTGTCATCTCCGCGCCGCCCAGCTTGCCCATGCCGAATACCGCCCACTGCCCCGGCGCAGGGCCATTGCGGCGGGTGGTTTCGGCCAGCGCTGCACCGGCCATATGGCGCACCGTCGCGTCGGCGAGCGCGCTCCAGGCGGCTGCGGCCTGATCCACATCGAGACGCCCGTGCAGCAACCGGTGCCCGATCTGGAAGGCCTCCTCGCGATGATAGCGCCGCCAGAGATCAAGCGCCGTATCGAAGGCTTCCTCGCCTGTGAGTTCCGGCATCTCCGGAGCGATATTGGCGATCAGCGCTTCCAGGAGGTCCGGCCGCCGGGCGAGGCGGCGGGCCAGGCGCGGCGCAAGGGCCAGCGTGGCGACGAGGTCCTCCATCAGGGGCTTTTCAGCCAGCAGCATCGACAGGGTCTGAACACCAGAGGAGAGTCCGTCGAAAAAACGGGAGAACCAGAAGAACGCCTCATCCGGCTGGCCTGTGCCGCCCATGGCCTCAAGCAGGCCCGGCAGCAGGGCCGTAAGCAGTTCGCGCCCGCGCGCCGTGCGGGTGGCAGGCACGCGGCCGCGGTGCCAGTTGCGGATCGTGTCAATTGCAGCGGAAGGATCAGTAAAGCCGAGTTTTGTCAGCGTTTCGACCGTGCCCGGATCATCATCAACGCCGGTAAAGACGAGATTGCCGATGCTGTGCTGGGTTGCAGCGCGTTCCTCTGCAGCAAACAGCCGGTTGTACGCCGCCTGCACGATCCGGCGCGTCTCTAGCAGGTCCCGGTCGAACTCCGCGAGGGCATTGTACCCACACAGAGCGGCTACCGCTTCACGTTCGCCCGGCTCTGCCGGGACAGTGTGGGTCTGCTCGTCATGCATCATCTGCAGACGGTGCTCCAGTGCGCGCAGCGCCCGATACGCTGCATCGAGTTCGGTTGCGACATCCGCGCTCACCACGCCCATTTGGCCGAGCGCAGACAAGGCGCCCAGCGTGGTGTTGTCCCTAAGGCTGGGATCGCGCCCGCCCAGGATCAGCTGCTGGGTCTGCACGAAGAACTCGATCTCGCGGATGCCGCCGGGCGAGAGCTTCACATCGGGCGCAGCTGTGGCAAACGCGGCATCCCCGGACTTGGTGTTGATCATCCGCTTGATCGCCTGGATGTCGCCGATGGCCCAGTAGTCGAGATGGCGCCGCCAGATGAAGGGCTGGATGATCTCGAGAAAACGCTTGGCGGCTTCGGCATCCCCGGCGGCAGGCCGGCCCTTGATCCAGACCATGCGTTCCCAGTTCTGACCGGCTGATTCGTAGTAAAGTTCCGCCATCTCGGTGGAGACGGCCAGCGGTGTCGAGCCGGGATCCGGGCGCAGGCGAAGATCGGTGCGGAAAACATAGCCCTCGGGCGTGCGTTCTTCCATGATCCGAACCGTCTCGCGGATGACACGCTGGGCCGCATCGCCCGGGCCACGCTCGCCGCCCTGAAACAGCGCCGGGTCATAGAAAGCCGCCACATCGATATCGCTGGAATAGTTGAGTTCAAACGCGCCCATCTTGCCCAGCGCGATGAGAAACAGGCCATTGCCCGACAGCCCCCGCGATTCGAGGGCCGCAAGCAGGGCGGCATCCAGGCTCGCCCCGGCAAATTCGGTCAGCTTGCGGGTGACATCCATCACGGCCCGCACACCGGCCAGGTCATCGGCGGCCAGCGCAAGATGCAGCTGCGCCTTGGCGGCGCGCAGATGGCGCATGACCTCGTCAACCGGCGTATCCGGCGCCAGCGCGGCGGGCGCGGCAAGTGCTGCCTCCAGGCTGGGCACGACCTGCCGCTCCAACAACCGGCGCAGATAGGGCGCGTGAGCCGCCGCGGCCGTCAGCGCGCCAGCAGGCGTTGCATCAATCGGGTGGATATCCAGCATCGGGAACGGCTTAGCCGAGGCTTCCCCACCCGGCAAACAGGGGCGCCGTCGACGGGCGCCTGCCGCGATAGATTAATCTGCGCAGGCGCGTTGACAGGGGTGCATTTCGGCCCTTGCTAGAGATGTTTTGGGGGAGACACCGCATGCTTCGATTATTGCGCCTGGTCGCCGTACTCACCATCATCCCTCTGATCGGGATCGGCTTGGCCATTGCCCGTTTCTGGGACGGACCGGTTTCAGCCGGATCGCTGATGCCGGCTGTATCCGCATCGCTCGGCTGTGCCACATCCATCCTGGCAGACCCGCAAGGTAACAGCTGCGGCGAGGCCACCGCCTTTGGCTGGCTGGCCCTGGTTTCGACTGGCGTTCTCATCCTGTCGTTCGGAATCGTTCCGCTCTCACGCCTCGTTGCGGCCATACTGGGCACGCATCGCAGCATTCTTTCTCTCGGATTCCGGCCCTATGCTGTGCTGATCACGCTGATCGTCGGCATCGTTTCCCTGGTTCATTTCGGCATTTTTGCCGCCGGCACTTATCTGACGCTGCAGCACTGGTTCGGCATCGAGAGCAACATCCTGCTTGGCGCCTTCGGGGTCATTGGCCTTGGCGCGGCCTATGCCATCCTGCGCGGGCTCGGCCTGTTCTTCATCCGGCCGAAGAGCTTCATCGCGGCGCGGCCAGTCAGCCTGTATGAATACCCCCGGCTTGGCCTCTTGCTGCGCGATGTTGCAAGGCGCCTCGACACCAAAATTCCTGACAATGTCGTCATCGGGCTGGATCCGACTTTCTTTGCCACCTGCGCCCCCATGCATACGCCCTATGGCAAGTCGCCGCTCAAGGGCCAGACCCTTTATCTCTCCCTGCCGCTGATGAACCATTTTACCGAGGGCGAGCTGCGCGCCGTGATCGGCCATGAGCTCGGCCACTTCGTTGGCGGTGACACCGCCTATACGAAGCGCTTCGCCCCGGTCTATATCGGCCTGTCCAAGGCGAGCGAGGTTTTCTCGGCGCGCAATCGGCCGCTGACACGCTTCCTGTCGATGCCGGCAAAGATGCTTATCGACGACCTGATCTATGCCTTTTCTGTCACGGAGCGCCGGATCGGACGGGCGCGGGAACACCGCGCCGACCAGAAGGGGGCAAGTGTTTCCTCGCCGGAGGACATCGCCTATTCGCTGCTCAAATCCTCCCTGCTGGGCCAGGCCTGGAACGGGCAGATGGAAACCACCATCCAGCGCGGGATGCAGGGCCGGTTCTCCCGCAATATCGTGCGCAATTTCAACGAAAGCGTCCGTCTCGATATCGACCGGTCGCGGATCGCACCGATGCTCCAATTCGCCCTCGGCGACAGTATCCGCCATCCGGTCGACACGCATCCGCCGACAGAGGACCGCCTCGCCGTCTTCGGCCTCGATCTCGCCTCGCTCTGTGCCGATCAGGCGGTGCTTGATCGGTTCTTCAAGGCTCCGAAAGTCGTCGACGGCCTCGACTCGATGACTGCGTTGGAAGAAGACCTCACGGTGCTCCAATACCACCTTTACAGCGAGCTATGGCCGAAAGAAGACGAGAATACCGAGCGCAGCCTGGATGAGATCT
>DAIRTA010000147.1:0-5885 GCA_036804125.1 Hyphomonas sp. | reverse complement strand
TCGAGCGCTTCTGGCTGCGCTCCTGGACCAATGAAACCTATCTCTGGAACACTGAAGTCGTTGACCGTAACCCGGCCGGTTTCTCCGACCGGCGCTCGTATTTTGCGGTCCTGCGCACGACAGCCTTGACCCCCTCAGGCAAGGAAAAGGACGACTTCCATTTCAGCGAGCCGACGACCGAATTCCTTGAGCGGCGCAACTCGGCGCCGGTGGCAACTTATGGGGCGAATTTTGCTATTCTGGCGCCAAGTCCGCCTCGCGATGTCCGGGTGCGCTATACCGAGCCCGGCTCGCCGGCTGCAACCGAGGATGCCGGCCAGCCGCGGCTGGTTCGCGGCTCGCGGATCCTGTCGGTGAACGGGATCGATGTCGTCAATGGCGGCGCCACCCAGGCCGAGATCGATGCGATCAACCGCGCGCTGTTTCCGCCGGTCCCGGGAGAAACCAACAGTTTCGTCGTGCGCGATCCAGGCGCCGCATCCGACCGGACATTCAGCATGACGTCCGTGAACCTCGCGCCAAGGCCGGTCAACCGGACACGGATCATCAGCACGCCGAGTGGCAATGTCGGCTATATCCTGATGAATACATTCGGCCCGCGAGCGAGCGAGCAGGACGCCCGCGAAGCGATGCTCGAGATGCAGGCGGCCTCGGTCCAGGACCTCGTTCTCGATTTCCGCTACAATGGCGGCGGGCTTCTCGCGATCGCCTCGCAACTCAGCTATATGGCGGCCGGGCCGAGCCAGACCACGGGCCGCGCTTTTGAGCGGCTGCGCTTCAACGCCGCTTCGGGCAACCGCAATCCGGTGACCGGTGAGACCAATAATGCGATCCCGTTCTATTCGACCGGGCTCGGCTTCACGGTGCCGAACGGCACCTCCCTGCCGGCACTGGGTCTGCCGCGTGTGTTCGTTCTGTCGACAGACAGGACCTGCAGCGCCAGCGAGGCGGTGGTCAACGGCCTGCGAGGGATCGGTGTCGAGGTCGTCCTCATCGGGACGACGACCTGCGGAAAGCCGTTCGGTTTCTATCCGACCGACAATTGCGGCGAGACCTATTACACCATCCAGTTCCAGGGCACGAATGATGTCGGTTTCGGCGATTATGCCGACGGCTTCATCCCGAACAACTCATCTGCTTCCTTCGGTGTCCGGCTTGCCGGGTGCGAGGTCGCGGACGATCTCAGCCGCGAGCTTGGGGACCCGGCCGAAGCCCTGCTTGCCGCCGCGCTGGCCTTCCGCTCCAGCGGCGCCTGTCCGGCCCCGCCAGTGGCCGAGACCCGCCCGTCACGTGTTACCCTTTCGGGCGCGCCTGCTCTGCGCGAGCCGGCGCCTTCGATCCTCGATGTCAACCGGGACATGCGCATGCCGGATGAATTCCGCAATGGAGCGCCATGATGACCCGCGCCGGCTTGTCTACCCTGCTGCTCATCGCCGCGGCGCACGGGCTTTCGGCCTGTCAGACAATGCCTCAGCGTGAGCCGGCCCGCCTCGAGACCGCCGATGCCGAAAATGTCGAAGCCCTGCGGCAGGCGCTG
Organism: Hyphomonas sp.; assembly: GCA_036804125.1. GTDB lineage: Bacteria > Pseudomonadota > Alphaproteobacteria > Caulobacterales > Hyphomonadaceae > Hyphomonas. The sequence continues at coordinate 4,348 of DAIRTA010000147.1, read as the reverse complement.
GCGGCGGCCGTCGGGCAGGCGAATGCCGAACTCGGAGCGGGCGATCTGGCGGACCTGTCGACGATAGCTGTCCTGCCACCGCCCTTGCATCCGCTCGAGACACACAGCCTGGCTATGCCGGTCCTGTTCGACTTGGTGATAGAGAAAGGCCGCTGCCTCGCTGTGCATCAGGGAACAGGTGAGGCAACCAAGCTGCCAGGTGTGCGCTGCGTGCCGCAGGCGCGCTGATACCCCCGCCGCTGCGCGGCGTTCAGGCCGCATGGACAAGCGCCCCGGAGTCATGCTCACAGGCAAAGGACCGGCCGGGATTTCAGCCGGCAAATGAGGTTTCGGGAAAGGGTCGCCATGCCCAAGGGACTTGTCACCATCTTCGGCGGATCGGGCTTTATCGGCCGCTATACGGCGCGGGCCTTTGTCGAGCGCGGCTGGCAGGTGCGTGTCGCCTGCCGGCGCGTGCACAAATCGGTCGAAGTCCGCCTCGCGGGCCCGCCGGGTTGGGTCGATATCGTGCAGGCGAATGTACGCGATCCGGAGTCGGTCGCGCGCGCCCTCGAGGGCGCCGATGCCGTGGTCAATCTCGTCGGCATCCTGTTCGAGCGCGGCCGCCAGACCTTCAAGGCCTCACAGGCGGCGGGCGCCGCCACGATTGCCCGGCTGGCTGCCGAGCGCGGCATCAAGCGGCTCGTGCATGTGTCGGCGATCGCCTCCTATGGCCAGACGAAATCGGCCTATGCCCGCGCCAAGCAGGCGGCTGAGGAAGCCGTCCGAGAGGCGCTGCCCGGCGCCGTGATCCTGCGGCCTTCGATTGTGTTCGGACCAGAGGACGCTTTCTTCAACCGGTTTGCCGCGATGGCTTCCTCGCCCGTCTCCGGCTTCTTTCCTGTTCTGCCGGCTATTGGCGGCGGCAGGACGCGGTTTCAGCCGGTGTTTGCCGGTGATCTCGCCGCCGCCATTGCCGAAGCTGCCATCCGGCCCGAGGCGGCCGGAGAGACCTATGAGATCGGCGGGCCGCAGACCTACAGCTTCAACGCGCTCTATGACTTCATCTTCCGCACGATCGACCGGCGCCGGTTCAAACTGACCCTGCCATTCTGGCTGGCGAAATCGATGGGATATGTTGCCGGGGCGGTGTGGCGTTTCGTACCGCCAATGGCCTGGGGACTGTTTGGGCCACCGCCGATCACAGGCGACCAGGTCGAGCTGCTGCGCCATGATAATGTCGTGGCGCCCGGTGCCAAGGGGCTCGCCGATCTCGGCATCACCCGCCCGGCCTCGATCGAGGTCATCGTTCCGTCCTATCTGTGGCGCTTCCGCCCACAGGGCCAGTTCCACATGCCGCGGGAGGTCTGACGGTCAGATCCGGCCGATCGCCGGCGACATCAGGAGGAGCGCCGCACCGAGCGCAAACCGGTAGAGCACGAAGGGCAGGAAGCTCATGCGTGAAACCACCATCATGAGCAGACCGATCGACGCATAGCCTGAAATAAAGGCGGCACCGGCGACGAGCAGGCCATCAGCCAGGGTAAGGAGGGATTCGCTCTCCGGCGCATTGATCAGGCCAAGCAGGCCATAAGCGCTGACTGCGAACAGGATCGGCGCGCCGATCAGCATCGCGAACCGCGCCGCCTCGGTGCGTTCATAACCGAGCGCGCGGGCGGCCGTCATGGTGATGCCGGACCTGCTTGTGCCCGGAATGATCACGGCGATGAGCTGGGTGGCCCCGATCAGGAAGGCGTCGCGCAAAGTCATATCGGCCTCGGTGCGGGAGCGCCCGCCGCGGACATCGGCCAGCCAGAGCAGGGCGCCGAAGACGATCGTCGCGGCGGCGACGACATAGATATTGCGCAGCCCATCAACCAGGGCCTCGGGCGCAAGGCGCTCATAAAGAATCGATCCAAAGAGGACGATCGGCGAAGCGATGAGAATGCAGAGCGCCAGACGGCCACCGCGCGAGAGGGGCGCCTTGCTGACAGGGGAGCCGATCAGCTCGAACCCGCCGGCGATCGCGGCCGCGACATCCTTTCGGAAATAGAGGAGCATCGCGATCAGCGTGCCGAAATGCGACGCAGCATTGATGAGAATCTCGTCGCGCCCGACAAGGCCGAAAAAATCAGAGGCCAGGAGAACATGCGCCGAGGACGAAATCGGCAGCCATTCTGTGATGCCCTGAACAATGGCGATGAGAACCAGCTGAAAAGTGGACATGGGCGTGACCTTTTAGCCAGCAGAGGTATCGGCGCAATGCGCCTTGTCGGGGAATTCGGGCCCGTCAGAAAGACATCGATTTGATATACTGATGCGCTTCTGCACCTCTGGTAGCCGAAATTTGCGGTCCGCTACGGCTATATACAGATCATAACGATACATAGTGCTCAGAATCCGTTTTGAGCCCGGTATGGGCTGCGTTATCAACCGGTTTCGCTTTGCGGAGGCATGGATGGCCGAGAGAATGCTTCAATTCACGCGTGTGGCCCAGGCGACGCCGGAGAAGCGTCCGGCCGCCTCACGTGTGTCCGACTATGATGAAGTTTATGGCGATTTCACGCCGGAGGCGGCTGCCGCGCAGTCGGCGCGTTGTTCGCAATGCGGCGTGCCGTTCTGCCAGCAGGGCTGCCCCTTGCAGAACAATATCCCGGACTGGCTGAAGCTGGCGGCCGAAGGGCGCCTTGAGGAGGCCTGGCAGGTTTCATCGGCGACCAACAACATGCCGGAAATCTGCGGCCGGATCTGTCCGCAGGACCGGCTTTGCGAGGGCATCTGCACGATCGAACAGTCCGGCCATGGCACGGTGACCATCGGTTCGGTCGAGAAATACATTACCGAAACGGCCTGGGAGCAGGGCTGGATAAAGCCTATCACGCCCCCGCGTGAGCGGGCCCAGTCGGCCGGTATCATTGGCGCCGGGCCGGCCGGCCTTGCCGCTGCCGAGCAGCTCCGCCGCAAGGGCTATCAGGTGACGGTTTATGATACTTATGACCGCGGCGGCGGGCTGCTGGTCTATGGCATTCCCGGCTTCAAGCTGGAGAAGCATGTCGTCGGGCGCCGGATCGAGCGGCTGGAACAGTCGGGCATTGCCTTCCGCTTCAATACGCGCGTCGGGCAGGAGGTTGCGCTCTCCGAGCTGCGCGAGCGCCATGACACGGTGCTGATCGCGACCGGTGTCTATGCCGCCAAGGATCTGAGATGCCCGGGCAGCGGCGCGGCCGGCGTGCTGCCGGCGCTGGAATACCTGACCGCGTCGAACCGCAAGGGCCTGGGCGATGCGGTGCCGGATTTCGATTCCGGCACGCTCAATGCAGAGGGCAAGCGTGTCGTCGTGATCGGGGGCGGGGATACGGCAATGGACTGCGTGCGCACAGCGGTGCGCCAGGGCGCGAAATCCGTGACCTGCCTGTATCGCCGCGACCGGGCCAACATGCCGGGCTCGCAGCGCGAAGTGCAGAATGCGGAGGAAGAGGGGGTTGTGTTCGAATGGCTCGCCAATCCCGAGGCGATCCTCGACACCAAGGCCGGCAAGGTCAAGGCCGTGCGCGCGAGCCGGATGCGGCTGGGCGAGCCGGATGCCTCCGGCCGCCAGAGCCCGATCAGGACCGCCGAGACGTTCGATGTAAAGGCCGATATGGTGATCAAGGCGCTCGGCTTTGATGCCGAGGACCTGCCGGGCCTGTTCGATGAGCCGCTGCTCACGGTGAACCGCTGGGGGTGCATACGGATCGATTATGCGACCATGGAGACGAGCCTGCCCGGCGTTTACGCCGCCGGCGATATCGTGCGCGGGGCATCACTCGTCGTCTGGGCCATCAAGGATGGCCGGGACGCGGCCGAGGCCATGCACCGGGCGATGAAAGCGGCCGTGGCGGACGCCAAAGTGGCAGCAGAGTAAAGTCATGAAAAGTGCGACAGAGACTTATATCGAGAACCGTCAGCGCCTGATCGAGGGCCATGCCTATGACCCGGCGCATGAACACGATGCTTGCGGGGTCGGGCTGGTGGCGGCCCTCGACGGCCAGCCGCGCCGCGAGATCGTCGAGATGGGCATCCGGGCACTGAAGAATGTCTGGCACCGGGGCGCGGTGGATGCTGATGGCAAGACCGGCGACGGGGCAGGCATAAGGCTGGATGTGCCGCAGGACTTTTTCCGCGAGCATGTCAGCCGCACCGGTCACACCCCGACCGATGACCGCATCTGTGTCGGCCAGATCTTCCTGCCCCGGACGGATTTTGGAGCGCAGGAAGCCGGACGCACGATTGTGGAACGTGAGATCCTGCGCCTCGGTTTCTACATCTATGGCTGGCGCCAGCCACCGGTGGATGTCTCCGTCATCGGCCAGAAGGCGAAAGATACGCG
>DAIRTA010000146.1:0-5944 GCA_036804125.1 Hyphomonas sp. | reverse complement strand
ATATGGTCGGCGCCTTCCTCGCCGGCGCCGTGCTCGACCGGTCGACATTCGACGATGCGCAGATGGACCTTTTCCGCAACCATATCCTGCTCGCCATCATGCCCGTCTTCTTCCTGTCCACGGGCCTGCGTACGGAATGGTCCGTCGGCGGTGCAGCCGTCTTTGGCGCCGCAGCGCTGCTGCTCGTGGCCTCGGTCGCGGGCAAGCTTGCGGGCGTCAGGCTTGCAGGGCTGGCGCTCGGCTGGCCAAAGGGCGAGGCCGGGATCATCGGCTGGCTGCTTCAGACCAAGGCGCTGATCATGATCATCTTTGCCAACATCCTGCTCGATCGCGGCGTGATCACCAGCGATGCGTTCACCGCCCTGCTGCTGATGGCCGCCGCCAGCACGATGCTCAGCATACCGATGGTGACACCAATGCTGAAAAAGCAAAGGGCGGCAGCGCCCATCGAATGACACGCCTCAAGACCCTCGCCTGCCATCACCCCGCGATGGGCGGTCAGGGCCGGCAAGTGCAGACAGCCGAAATGATTTCCCGCTACTCCGCCCCGGCGAGGGCCGCCTGCTCGGCCGCTTCGGCCATCGCAACCGCCGCCACCGCGCCATGTGCGGGCACCGGGCTGCGCGCGAGGCCGAGGCAGGCCGCATAGAAGCCTTCATCGGCGGCGCCGAGCGGATCCGGCAGGTCGGCCGCAATATCGACCTTCACTTCATACGGTGTCGTGTTCTTCAGCCGGCGCGTCAGGAAGTCTATGTCAAGCTCCCCGGACGGATAGACGACACGCATCGTCCGCTCCCGGAAGGGTGCGGCCCGGCTGGCGCGCAGTTTCGCCCGGCCGCCCGAGGCATAATCGAACACCGCTTCGGCCTCATCCAGCAAGCGCGAGTTGACCCGCCGGCCCGAGGCCTCGACACGCGTGAACTCGCGGCCCAGCATCATCGCGGCCAGGTCAAGGTCATGGATCATCAAATCCCAGATCACCGAGACATCGCCCGCGCGCCCGTCCGGTGCGGGCGGGCCGGAACGCACCGATTCGATCAGCAGCGGCTGCTCGGGAATCTCGAGAACGCCCATGGCCCGCGCCACAAAGCGCTCCTGATGGCCGACCTGCAGGATGCGCCCCCGCGCCGCCGCTTCATCCGCGAGGTCGCGCGCCGCAAGGCCCGACAGCGCAAGCGGCTTTTCGACCAGCACATGGCAGTGCGCCTCGATCGCCTGGCGCGCCAGCGGCTCGTGCCAGGTCGCCGGCACCGCGACGACCACCGCATCGCATTCGGCGATCAGCGCGCTGAAATCATCAAAGCCGCGCGCGCCGAATGTTTCGGCCAGCAGGGATGCGCGGGCGAGGTCGATATCGAATATCCCGGCCAGCTCGGCGCGCGCCGAGGCGGCCGCCTTCTGCGCATGGTAGGTTCCGAAAACGCCGGCACCCGCGACGCCAACCCTTAGAATGGCCATGTTGGTCTCTTTGTTTTTCTGCCTTCTTGCCGGTCTGCGGCGCCAGCGGCAAGCCTTGGCATGCGCCCGGCCCCGCTTGCCGCGCCGGGCCGAAAATTTCCTGCCCCCCCTTCACAGGCGCGCAGGCACGGTTCATTGGGAAGCCAGACCCTCACCGCCCCCTGAAGCTGACCCGGAAGGATATCCCCCATGCCCGAGACACACTCGACCGAATGGACCCTCGCGCGCAGGCCCTCCGGCATGCCGCAGGCCGCTGATTTCGCCATCAAGACAGCCGCCGTGCCCGAGCCGAAGCAAGGCGAGATCCAGGTGATGAACACCTGGATGTCCGTCGACCCCTACATGCGCGGGCGGATGTATGACCGCGAGAGCTATGTCCCGCCCTTCCAGATCGGCGAGACGCTGCAGGGCGGCGCCGTCGGGCGCGTCACGGCCTCGTCCCATCCCGACTACAAGGCGGGCGACCTCGTCTCCTCGATGCTGGGCTGGCGCACGGCCTGGACGGCCGATCCGCGCGTCGCCATGGTGCAGAAGCTACCCGCCGCCGGCCTGCCGGAAAGCGCCTATCTGGGCATCGCCGGCATGCCGGGACTGACGGCCTATGCGGGTATCCTGCGCATTGCGGAGCTGAAGGAGGGCGACACCGTGTTCGTCTCCGGCGCGGCCGGCGCCGTCGGCTCCACGGTCGTCCAGATCGCCAGGATCAAGGGCGCGACCGTGATCGGATCGGCTGGCGGCAAGGCGAAGTGCGATGTCGTCAAATCGCTCGGCGCCGATCATGTCATCGACTATCGCGAAGCAAAAGGGTTTGACGGCCTCGTCGCGGCGCTGCGCGCAGCGGCTCCGAAAGGCATCGATGTCTATTTCGACAATGTCGGCGGCGACCATCTCGCCGCGGCGATCGAATGTGCCCGGCCGTTTGCGCGTTTTGCCCTGTGCGGAATGATTGCGCAGTATAACGAGACCGGCAAACCGGAAGGCCCGCACAATATCATCATGGCCGTCGGCAAGCAGCTCACCCTGAAGGGGTTCATCGTCTCCAGCCATGCCGACATGCAGCCGGCCTTCCTTGCCGACATGGCGAAATGGATCGGCAGTGGGCAGATGAAGTATGAGGAAACCGTGTTGCAGGGGATCGAGAAGGCCCCGGAGGCGTTCCTTGGCCTGTTCACGGGTGCCAATACGGGCAAGATGCTCGTCAAGCTTGGCTGAACCATGCCGGCCCTGTTCGATGCCTACATCATGGTCGACTGGAGTGCGGCGGCAAAGCCCGCGCTCGGGGCGAACTCGATCTGGATCGGCATCCTTGCCAAGGATGCGCGGCTGAAGCTGCAGTATCGCGGCGTGAACATCGACACACGCCTGAAGGCGCGCGCCTTCATCGAGGATATTGTCAGCAAGCTGACAAAGCGCGGCGACAAGGTCCTGGTCGGTTTCGATTTCGCCCTCGGCTATCCGGCGGGGACAGCGGCTGCGCTCGGCCTCGATATCTCGGCCCAGCCGCCCTGGGCGGCGATGCAGGCCCATCTCGCCACCCGGATGCGCGACAAGCCGGATAATTCCAATGCGCGCTTCGCCATTGCTGCCGGGCTCAACTATGCGATCTCGAAAGGCCCGTTTCCGTTCTGGGGCGCGCCGGCGCGCGATACCGTCTCGACCCTGCAGGCCACCCGGCCGGACTTTGCCGGCGCCGCGCTGGCCGAATTCCGTCTCTGCGAAAACCATCTTAGAGAGAAAAAGCTCGGTCAGCCGAAATCGGTCTGGCAGCTCGCCTATTCCGGCAGCGTCGGAAGCCAGACCCTCACCGGATTGCCACATGTCCATGCCCTGCGCCAGGCCTGGCCGGCCGCCCGGATCTGGCCTTTCGAGACCAGCCCGGAGGGCCTGACAGCCGACTCGCTGGAGGGCATTTCGGTCATCATGGCGGAGATTTATCCGGCCCTGATCAAGGCCAAGCCCGGCCCCGGAGAGGTGGCCGATGAGGTCCAGGTGCGCGAAATGGCCCGTCATTACGCGGCCCTGGACGAAAAAGGGGCTCTTGAGGGGCTGTTTTCCACAATCAATTCGCGCCCGGCGGAGGAAATATCCCGCATCCGGAGCGAAGAGGGCTGGATTCTCGCGGAGTAGCCTGTGTTTATTGGCTTTCCGGCATATTCACAGCGTCCGAATCGTGGGTATTTCGCCGGCATGACGCGTGAATGTCATAAATCTCAAGAGGAGAATCCCCATGAATAAGGGTGAACTGACCAGGGAAGTCGCCACACGGACCAGCCTGTCGCAAAGCGATGCCGGCAAGGCCGTCGATGCGCTGTTCGATGCGATTGCCGACAGTGTGAAAAGTCGCCAGAAGGTTGCAATTGCAGGCTTCGGCACATTCGAGGCCAAGACCCGCAACGCCCGTCAGGGCCGCAACCCGGCCACCAAGGAGACGATCTACATTCCCGAGAAGACCTCGATGGCATTCAAGCCGGCAACGGCCCTGAAAGACATCAAGTAACCCTGCGGGCCGCTCCCGCCAGCGGGAGGCCCTAGACATTTCCGGCGGCGCGTTCCGGCATGGGGCGCGCCGCTTTCCATTCCAGCAGCGCCACCTGAAGCAATCCGGCGACAAGGCAGCCGATCAGCGCGCCTTCCATCACCCCGGTCGCCCCGCGCCCGCCCGGCAGCGCCAGAAGGTAACAGACCGGCAGCATCACCAGGAAGAACGAGCCGATATGGATGCCGCTCGGCCACCAGACCATGCCCTGCGCCCTCAGCGCAAAGGAGGCGGTCGCCTGCACGCCGTCAAAGATCGTCGCGAAGGCGACATACCAGAGCAGGCCGGCAATCGCCGGCGCCAGCACGATCCCGGCGACCACCGCATCCTCCCGCACGAGGCCGCGCGAGATCGGCCCGGCCAGCGCGATGATGATCAGGCCGAGCAGCGCGCCCATCGCAACGGTCGCGACCACGCCGAGGCGCCCGGCATTGCGGATGCCGTCACTGTCCCCGCGCCCGGCGGCTTCGGCTACGCGCACGCTCGTCGCCGAGGCGATGCCGAGATAGAACATGAAGCACAGCCCCATCACCTGCACGGCATAGCCATAGGCGGCATTGGCCCCGATCGAGACCCAGGTCGCGATGATATAGGTGATGTTGAAGCCGCCCCATTCGGCGACATTGGAAATCGCCGTCCCGGTGCCGACCGCCAGCTGGCGGCGGCCCTCGCCCTCAGGCGCAGGCGGCGAGGCGCGAAGCGCCGGCGTCATCAGCGCGACGAGGACCAGCATCACCAGCACGATCGCCCAGCGCGTGCCCGTCGTCGCCCAGGCGACGCCCTCGGCGCCCATCTGCGGCACGCCCCAGAAGCCGCCGACAAGGGCAAGGTCCAGTACCAGATTGATCAGCACGCCGGCATACATCACGAAGGTGACGAGCAGCGGCCGGCGCAGCGCCTCCAGATAATACGAGCAGGCCTGGCTGATCATGTGGCCGGTGAGGCCGAGCGCGAGGATGCGCGTCACCGAGGCTGTGGCGGCGGCCACCTCGTCCGGCGCGGCGGCGGCGAGCGCGGCCTCGCTCGGCGGCGCCAGATCGACAAACACCCAGCGGAAAAATCCGTCCGCCGTCGGGAAGACGAGCAGCGTCAGCCCGGCGCCCAGCAGCACGGCCCAGACGAGGCCGCGCCGGAAGATGCGGCCGGATCCGGCTTCGCGCCCCGTGCCGAGCATTTCGGAGGTCAGCACCTGCACGCCGAGCAGGATGCCGATGCCCAGGCCCAGCGACACGCCCATCGGCAGCCAGGCATTCAGCACATAGGCCAGTTCGCCCGGCGCATACTGGCCGAGCACGATCGCATCGGTCAGCCCCATCAGCATCATCGCCATCCGGCTGATGGCGATCGGCACCGACAGGCGCATCAGGTCGGCGATGTCCGTTGGCCGGGCCCAGGCCGGCAGCCGCGCGGCGCGCATCTCTGCCCTCCCTTGGTGTCCCGGCTGTCCTCCGGCGTCTGAGCAGCCGCGCGGTATGCCTCAAGCCGCCTGTGGCGGCAAGCGGGGACAAGCCCCTCACGCGTCACCGCGGTGTCATCCCGGAAAGCGCGCAGCGCTTATCCGGGACCTCCTCTCAACACACCCCCCGTCATCCCGGAATTTGCCCCCCCCTCGTCATCCCGGAATTTGCGTCTGCAAATATCCGGGACCCAGAAAACCCCTCGCCCGCCCAAACACTGGGTCCCGGGTCTCGCAACGCTCGCCCGGGATGACGCCGTTGAGAGCTTGGGCGCATTGTTCGTCCTCCCTGAAATCACCCCGCTCGTCATCCCGGAATTTGCGTCAGCAAATATCCGGGACCCAAAAATCCCCTCACCCGCCCAAACACTGGGTCCCGGTCTTCGCCTGCGGCGAAACCGGGATGACGCCATTGAGAGCTTGGGTGCATTGTTCGTCCTCCCGGAAATCACACCCCCCTCGTCATCCCGGAAAGCGCGCAGCGCTTATCCGGG
>DAIRTA010000145.1:0-5990 GCA_036804125.1 Hyphomonas sp. | reverse complement strand
GCGATGGCGACCTGATCGGGCAATGTGTCGGCGATCGCGGCCTGTTCGGCCCGGACATCGTCTATGCCGGCGCTTCGGCCCGCAGCGGCTCTCGCGCGCCGGCGAAGGGCGACCGCGCCGTCTGCCGGATCAGCGAAGAGAATGGCGAATGGCGCGCGCGGGTCATCTCCCTGCTGGAGCGGCGCCCGTCCGAACGCATGGTCGGGCTGTATCAGAAGACCCCTCAGGGCGGGCGTGTGACCCCTACCAGCCGCAAGGAACGGCGCGAGTTCCTGATCCAGGAGGGCGACCGCAAGGGCGCGCAGGATGGCGACCTCGTTGTCGTCGAGCCGAAGCCCCAGGGCCGGCGCCAGTATGGCCCGCCGCTCGGGATCATCAGCGAGGTCATCGGCCATATCACCGATGCCCGATCGGCCAGCCTGATCGCCATCCATGCGCATGAAATACCCGATGAGTTCCCGCAGGCGGTGTTGGACGAAGCCCGCGACAAACGCCCCGCCGACGTTCCGCGCACGGACCTGACCGGCACGCCCCTGATCACCATCGATCCGCCGGATGCGCGCGATCATGATGATGCGGTCTATGCCGAAGCGACCGAAGGCGGCTGGAAAGTCATCGTCGCGATTGCTGATGTGGCCGCCTATGTGACGGAAGGCTCCGCGCTCGACCGGGAAGCGGAGAAGCGCGGCAACTCGACTTATTTCCCGGACCGCGTCGTGCCGATGCTGCCCTTTGAACTTTCAGCGGACGCCTGCTCGCTGAAGGAAGACGAGGCGCGGCCCTGTCTGGCAGTGGAGATGGTTTTCAACGCGGCCGGCCAGAAAACCCGCCACCGTTTCCTGCGGGCGACCATGCGCTCGGCGGCCAAGCTGTCCTATGAGGAGGCGCAGGCGGCCATTGATGGGCGCCCTGGCGGGCGGGCAGGCGAATTGCTGGAGACCGTTCTGAAGCCGCTCTGGGGGGCGTATGCCGCTGTGTCCAAGGCGCGGGACAAGCGCAGCCCGCTGGATCTCGACATGCCCGAGCGCCGCATACAGTTCAACGACGAAGGCGAGATTGAAGGCATTGTCACCAAGGAACGCTTCGACGCGCACCGTCTGATCGAGGAATTCATGATCCAGGCGAATGTCGCCGCGGCCGAGACACTGGAGCAGAAGAAAGCGCCGGTCGTTTACCGGGTTCATGACGTGCCGACCGATGCGAAGATCGCTGCCTTTGCAGAATTCCTGCAGACGCTGGACATCAAATGGACCGTCGGCGAACGTCCGCAGACGCACAAGTTCAACCGGCTGATGCAGGAGGTGCGCGGCGGCGATTATGAGGTGATGGTGTCTCAGATGGTGCTGCGCTCGCAGGCACAGGCCGTCTATTCCCCGGACAATATCGGGCATTTCGGGCTGAACCTTGAGCGCTATGCGCATTTCACCTCCCCGATCCGGCGCTATGCCGACCTTGTCGTCCACCGCGCGCTGATCACGGCGCTCGGCTTCGGCCCGGACGGGATCAGCGCGCGCGGCGCCGCACGGCTGGAGGACATCTCCGAGCATATCTCGACCACCGAACGCCGCTCGATGGCGGCCGAGCGCGAGGCGACAGACCGGTATCTCGCGATTTTCCTCAAGGACCGGGTCGGCAGCGAATTCGAGGGCCGCATCACCGGGGTGACGCCGGCCGGGCTGTTCGTCTCGCTGGCCGGAACGGGCGCCGATGGCTTCGTTCCGATCTCCTCCCTGTCTGATGACTACTGGATACATGATGAGGCCGCCGTGGCCGTCTATGCGCGCGGCTCCGGCCAGACCTTCGCGCTCGGCCAGGTCGTGCGCGTGCGTCTCCGGGAGGTCACGCCGCTGCAGGGCGGGCTGCTGCTGGAGATGCTCTCCGAACCCCTCCCCGCTCCGAAAGGCCGGCAGGCGGCCCGCAAGGCGATCTCGCGCGGGTCGGGCGCGGGGCGTGGGCGCAAGGGCCCGCCCCGGCGCGGCAAACCCGGCTTTGACAAACGGACCCTGCCCAAGAAGGGCAAACGGCGGCGCTGACCCTGCGTGAGGTGCCTCGCCGCCTCGCAATCGCCCGAGTCAGGCGGCATATTCACCATCATGCTGAAACGTGCCTTCGATAAGGAAGAAGACGGCGATGTGGTGATCCGGGGGGTGCCGAGCCCGCGCCCGAAGGATGCCGCGACGCTGATCCTCGTGCGCCGTGACCAGGCGAGCCCCCGCGTGCTGATGGGCAAGCGGGCGGGCACGAACGTGTTCATGCCGGACAAATATGTCTTTCCCGGCGGGCGCGTCGATCCGCAGGATGGCAAGGCGATCGCCTGGGAGGAGCTGCGCCCCGAGGTCGAGGCCAAGCTGCGCATCCAGTCGCGACGCAATCCCCGGGCCTTTGCGCTGACCGCCATCCGCGAGACGTTCGAGGAGACCGGTCTGATCGTCGGCCGGGCGGCCGAAATGCCGGATCCCTGCCCGTCCGGCTGGGAGGATTTCCACCGGCTGGACGTGGCCCCCGTGCTCGCGCCGATGACCTTTATCGGGCGGGCCGTGACGCCGCCCTACCGGCCCCGGCGCTTCGATGCGCGCTTTTTCATGGCCGAGGCCGAAGACGCCCTGATCGATGAGCGCCCGCCGGTTGACGGCGCCGAGCTGTCGGACCTGCAATGGGTGACACTGAGTGATGCGATGGCGCTGGACCTGCCCTCGGTCACACGCTTCATGCTGGGCGAGATCGCCGAAAGATTGGCCAAACCGGACCGGGACCACCGCCCGCCCTTCCTGCGCTGGAGCCGGGGCGGCCACCAGACGGACCGGCTTTGACGGCTTGACTTGAGCGGGCCGGATCGCCAATAAGCGCGCTTTCCGGTTTCCACCCCAGATCAGAGGGCCGCGCCATGGCCAAACCCGCCACCATCAAGATCCGCCTCAATTCGACGGCCGATACGGGCTTTTTCTATGTGACGAAGAAGAACCCCCGCAACATGACCGAGAAGATGGTGAAGCGGAAATATGATCCGATCGCCAAGAAGCATGTCGAGTTCAAGGAAGGCAAGATCAAGTAAGGTCTTGTTTATCTGAAATTTTATCAGAAAGCCCGCGCCCTTCGCTGCGGGCTTTTTTACTGGGCCAGGGCCCCTTCCCGGCCTTCGTGCAGGTTGCGCGCCTGCCGCAGCTTCGGAAACAGCATCGCGGTGACCGCGGCGACGCCGACAGCGGCAAACCCGCCGGCAACCACAGTCGCGACGGGGCCGAATACGGCCGCCATGAACCCTGCCCGCGCCTCGCCGAGCTCGTTCGACGCGCCAACGAAGATCGAGTTCACCGCATTGACCCGCCCGCGCACCTGGTCGGGCGTCCAGAGCTGGACCAGGATTTCGCGGATATAGACCGAGATCATGTCGAAGCCGCCGACACACATCAGGGCCAGGATCGACACCCAGGCCAGCGTGGAAACGCCAAAGACGGTCGTGGCGAGGCCGAAGAACACAACCGAGGCCAGAAGGATCCAGCCGGCATGGTCGCGAATCGGGAAGGCCGTAATGATGGCCAGAGCGATCAGCGCGCCAATGCCCGGCGCGGCGCGCAGGAAGCCGAGCCCTGTCTCGCCGACCTCAAGGATGTCGCGCGCATAGATCGGCATCAGGGCCACCGCCCCGCCAAGCAGCACGGCAAACAGGTCGAGGGAGATCGCCCCGAGCACCGTCTTTTCCTTCCAGACATAGCTGAAGCCGCCGAGAAGGACGCCGAGCGTGACCGGCTCGCGGTCCACCTGCTGGGCCGGTTTGGGGATGGTAAGGATCAGCAGGCCGGCGACACCAAAGAGGGCTGCCGCCGTGCCGTAGGCTGCAAAAGGCGACAGGCCATAGAGCAGGCCGCCAGCGACAGGCCCGGCAATGGCGGCAAACTGCCAGGAGGAGGAGATCCAGCCGACAGCATTGGGGAAGACTTCGCGCGGAACGAGGTTGACGGCCAGACTTGTCGAGGCCGGCGAATAGAAGGCCCGGGCGACGCCGAAAAGCGTCAGCGCCATGAGCACCAGAACGGGATCGAACCGGCCAGTCAGCGCCAGTGCCAGGATTCCCGCACTGCAGGCCATCATCAGGAGAACGGCATTGCCCATGACCAGGCGGCGGCCCAGCCGGTCGGCGGCATTGCCGGTGACAACGACAAGCAGCAGCATCGGCAGGAACTGCACGAGGCCGATCCAGCCCAGCAGGGCGGGATTGCGGGTCTCGTCATAGATCTGCCAGCCGACCCCGACAGCGAGAACCTGCACGGCAAACGAAACGGCAAAGCGCGAAATGAAATAGCGGCTATAGGCAGAATAGCGGAACGCGGCGAAACGGTCTGACATCGGTGTTGCGGCCCGGCTCCTCAGCAATCCGGGGCTGTGCAGCCAATCCCCGCAGGCTGTCAATCAGGCGGCGATACTCTCGACCCGGTTGCGCCCGGCCGACTTGGCCTGATAGAGCGCATCGTCGGCGCGTTTCAGGAGGTCGGCGATCGTGTCTTCCGCTCCGCGGAGCGTGGCGACCCCGGCGCTGACCGTCAGGTTCAGGGACTGCTTGCCGCCCAGGACCTCAAAGGGCCTCGCCGCAACCGCCTGCCGTATCCGTTCACCGGCAATACAGGCGCTCTCGCCCGGCGTTTCCGGCATCACGACGACGAATTCCTCGCCGCCATTGCGGCAGATGATATCCATCGGCCGTACATTCTCCCTCAGGCGGTCCGCAAGCTCCTGGAGAACCTCATCACCGGCCTGGTGCCCATGGGTGTCATTGACGACCTTGAAGTGGTCGATATCGATCATCATCACAGAAAGGGAGCCGCTGCTCCTGACGCTGCGCTGCATAAGCTGCTGCAGCTGGTTCATCATGTAGCGGCGGTTGTGCAGGCCTGTAAGCTGGTCGATCACGGACAATTCGAGGCCCCGGTCAACGCGCTGGCGAAGGATCTCGATATACCGTGAACGGCGGGTCTGGGTGCGGATGCGGGCCAGCAGCTCCTGACGGTCCACCGGGGCGAGGATGACGTCACTCGCGCCGATTTCGAGTCCCTTGACCGCCTTGTCCCGCTCAAGCGGATCGGAAATGAGAAGGATCGATATGCCGCGCGTAATCTCGCTCGTCTTGATATGCGCGCAGAGCTTCAACGGATCAAACTGGCGCGCCATGAGCGATAGCGCGAGGACATCCACCCTCTCGGTGGCGAGGTCGCCGAGATCACCGGTTTCAATCAGCGTGATCGCCTGATGGCCGGATTCGCGCAGCATCCCTGCGAGCCGTGCGGATGTGCGGGGATTGTCATCGATGATGAAGACGCTGGCCGGGCGTTCCAGCAATTGCATGCTGGCCGCATCCATGGCCCCGGACCGCACGCCGGTTGCCTCGCGCTGGCGCAGCTCGAACGCGACGGCATTGTAGCGCATCAGCGCCGATACGCGTGATTTGAGGAGAAAGTCGTCAACCGGCTTGGTCAGGAAGTCTTCCGCTCCCGCATCAAGACCCCGGACCCGGTCCTCGGTGTCGCTGAGGGCGGTCACCATGACAACAGGTATGTGCTCAGTCTCGGGATCACTCTTGAGCCTCTTGCAGACCTCGAATCCGCTCATGCCCGGCATCATCACGTCGAGAAGGATGATTTCCGGCGACTGGCTCTTGGCCAGTTCGAGCGCCCTGGGGCCATTTTCGGCAAGAATGACGGTATGATACTGCGCCTCGAGCTTGGCCTGCAGAAGGCGGCGGTTCGCCTCGATATCGTCAACGATGAGGATCCGCGCGCTCATGAGACCTTTTTCGCTATCAGCGACTCCACGGCGCGCATGAAACTCATGATCTGGATCGGCTTGGAGAGATAACCTTCACAGCCCGCCTCGCGCACGCGCTGCTCATCCGCGCGCATGGCAAAGGCCGTAACCGCCAGGACCGGAATGTGCGCCACCTGCGGATCATCTTTCAACCAGCGCGTGATATCGAGCCCCGAAACCTCTGGCAGCTGGAT
>DAIRTA010000144.1:0-6017 GCA_036804125.1 Hyphomonas sp. | reverse complement strand
CGCGCGGGGCGCCGCGCTTGCTGGCCTGCCGAACGACGGCACTGCTGCCGATGATGGGGTCAGTTCCGACTGAGTGTGGAATCGTACGTTAAGGGCTGGCGAGCGCGCGGATGCCGTGATCGCGCAGACTTCCGCTGGGATCGACATAGCGGTAGAGCGTCACCGGTTTGACGCCGAGTTCCTTGCAAAGTTGGGCGACACTGGTGTCACGATTGGCCATAGCGGCTTGGGCCAGCCTGATCTGGGCCTTGGTCAGTGCAAATTTCCGACCGCCATGCCTGCCACGCGCGCGCGCAGCGTCCAATCCGGCCATTGTTCGTTCGCGGATGAGCTCGCTTTCAAATTCGGCCAGCGTTGCGAAAATGCCGAATGACAGACGTCCTGCGGGGGTTGTCGTGTCGATCTGGGCTCCCTGCCCGGTAAGTACTTTCAGGCCGACCCCACGCTTGTTCAGATCGGCGACAACACGGACGAGATGTTGCAAACTGCGGCCGAGGCGGTCGAGCTTCCAGATTACCAGAACATCGTCTTTTCGTAGCGCCTTCAGGCAGGCATCAAGTCCGGGGCGGTCATCCCGTTTGCCCGAGGCCTTGTCGGAATAGATCTGCTCATCGTCGACGCCGGCGACTGCCAGAGCATCGCGCTGGAGGTCGAGTGACTGACTACCGTCAGCTTTGGACACGCGGGCATAGCCGATCAGCATGTTTCACAAACGTTCGTTTGCGGCGGCCTGACGGGGACAACGGATTTCATGCCAGAATCTATATCATTTACCATATCAAATTCATATCATCATAAATGCCCTGATTCGGAGTTTTGATATATGGCGCATCGCGTCGTCCTGACCGAGCGCCAACGGACCACGATTTTCTCATTGGCGACCGATGCGCACGGGTTGCTTCGACACTACACCCTGGCAGACGATGACCTTGCCCACATCCAGTTTCGCCGCCGCCCGCGGAACCGGTTTGGTTTCGCTTTGCAGCTCTGTGCGTTCCGCTTTCCTGGACGTCTCTTGACACCCGGCGAAGTCATCCCTTGCGAGGTTGTCGAATTCCTCGCTGCCCAGCTTGGTGCAAAGCCAGAGGATCTGCTCACATATGCCGCCCGCGAGGCGACACGCCGAGACCACCTCATCGCCCTGCGCCGGATTTACGGCTACAAGATGTTCTCCGGGCGATATGCCCGGGATTTCAAGGAGTGGCTGTGCCGGGAGGCTGAGGAGGCGCGTTCCAACGAAGACATCGTCAGGCGGTTTGTGGATCGCTGCCGCGAGACCCAGACCATCCTGCCGGCGGTTTCGACAATCGAACGGCTGTGCGCCGATGCATTGGTTGCGGCAGAACGCCGCATCGAGACCCGGATTGCGCGTCGGGTCGAAGGTGAGATGCGTAAACGGATGATTGCCATGCTGACGGAAACGATGCCGGGCAATATCAGTCGGCTCGTATGGCTGCGAAAATTTGAGGCTGGAAATAACTCGGCGGCCGCGAATCGACTGCTCGACCGTCTCGAGTTTCTTCAGGGTCTCAATTTACCCGCCGCCGTGCTGAAAGGCGTGCCGGTGCACCGGATATCACGGCTGCGCCGTCAAGGGGAGCGCTACTTCACCGATGGGCTGCGTGACATCAGCTCCGACCGACGCATCGCGATCCTCGCCTGCTGCTGCGTTGAATGGGAAGCCGCCATTGCCGATGCGGTGATCGAGATCCATGATCGGATTGTCGGCAAGACCTGGCGCGAGGCTAAGCAACTCCACGACACCCGGGTCAGCGATGCCCGCTCGGTTGTGACCGACACCCTACGGGGCTTCACTGCCCTCGGCACCGCCATGATCACGGCGCGCAATGAAGGTGTGCCGATCGAGACTGTGCTCGGTCGGATGCCGGAATGGAGGCAGCTTGATCAGCTGGTTGCAACCGCCGCACAGCTGAGCGCCACCATGGCGGACGAGCCGTTGGCGCATATCGGAATGGGCTATCACAGGTTCCGCCGATATGCGCCGCGCATGCTGCGCTGCCTTAAGATCGAGTGCGCGCCCGTTGCAAAGCCATTGCTAGAAGCGGTGATGCAAATTCGAGACTCCAGGCCGCCCGGGGTGCCGAACCCGGATTTTTTGCGGCCAGGCTCGAAATGGCACCGGCACCTCAAGGTTCAGGAGAAGGGTGACAGTCGCTTCTGGGAGGTCTCGGTCCTGTTCCATCTGCGCGATGCTTTCCGGTCCGGCGACATGTGGCTCTCCCATTCGCGGCGCTACGGCGACATGAAGCAAGTGCTAGTGCCGATGGCGGCAGCGCAGCAGGAAATGGCCCAGCTGACGATGCCGCCCGATCCACATACCTGGCTTGCCGATCGCAAGGCGCGACTGGCGGCGGGATTAAAGCGCCTCGCCGCCGCCGCGCGCAATGGGACCATCCCTCATGGCAGCATCGAGAATGGCACGCTGCGGATAGACCGGCTGACCGCCGATGTGCCCGATGAGGCGCATGAGCTGATCCTGGATCTCTACCGCAGGCTGCCAACGGCACGGATCACAGACATCCTGCTCGAGGTCGACGCGGCCACCGGCTTTACCGAGGCGTTCGCCCACCTGCGTACCGGCGCCCCTTGCGAGGACAGGATCGGCCTGCTCAACGTGCTGCTGGCCGAAGGGCTCAACCTCGGCCTGCGCAAGATGGCGGAAGCCTCGAATACACACGATTACTGGCAGTTGTCGCGCTTGGCGCGCTGGCATGTTGAAAGCGACGCGATGGATCAGGCGCTCGCGACGGTGGTGGATGCACAGGGCAAACTGGATATGGCCCGTCACTGGGGGTTGGGCACCACAGCCTCGAGCGATGGCCAGTTCTTCCCCGCTGCCCGGCAAGGCGAGGCGATGAACGCGATCAATGCGAAGTATGGATCTGATCCTGGGGCCAAGGCCTACAGCCATGTGAATGATCAGTATGCGCCGTTCGCTTCGCGCCTGATTCCGGTGACGGTCAGCGAGGCTCCTTACATTCTGAGCGGCTTGCTGGCGAATGAGGCGGGTCGGCAGGTTCGGGAGCAATACGCCGACACGGCCGGCTACACCGATCACGTCTTCGGCATGAGTGGGCTGCTGGATCGGCGTCTCGTCCTTCGCATCCGCGATCTTCCGTCCAAGCGGTTCTATGTGTTCGACCCCGCTTCCACGCCGCCCGAATTGCGCAAGCTGGTAGCCGGCAAAAGCAGGGAGGACGTGATTGTTGCCAACTGGCCGGATCTGTTCCGGGCTATCGCTACGGTGAATTCCGGCAGGATCGAACCCCACCAGATGTTGCGCAAGCTTGCCAGCTATCCGCGCCAGCACAACCTTGCCGTGGCCCTGCGCGAGGTCGGCCGTATCGAGCGGACGCTGTTTCTCATCGACTGGATTCTCGATGCGGACATGCAGCGCCGAGCCCAGATCGGGCTCAACAAGGGCGAGGCGCACCATGCGCTGAAGAACGCGCTACGTATCGGGCGGCAGGGCGAAATCCGGGATCGCACCAGCGAAGGCCAGCATTTCCGCATCGCCGGGCTCAACCTGCTTGCCGTCATTGTGATTTACTGGAACACCTTGCATCTGCACAACGCTGTCGAAGCTCGGCGACGCGATGGTCTTGACGTTCCGCCTGAACTGCTCGCCCACATTTCGCCGCTGGGATGGGCCCATATCCTGCTCACCGGCGAATATCGTTGGCCTAAGAATGCGGAGCCGGTGTAGCATTTAGCTGGTCACTTAAAGCGGGGGCGAAGGAACTATGGCCAAAACGACGCACAAACCGCCAAACGAAAGGGCAATCCGCGCCTTGCTCGAGAAGCACGCTTGTCCGGTCGCCTATCACGAGGTCCGGACGCGATTGCTGGGTGCGATCGCCAGCCCCGATCCGGATGTAAAGCCCATGGCCGTAATCGCCAGCCTGTGGGGTGGCGAATTACCTGAGTTCGACAGCCTCGAAGATGCCAATGAACTGCTTGGCACCCTGGTGATGGGGCTTTGGAATGAATTGGCGGTGCATCAGGACCCGAAGGTGCCTTTCAGGGCTATGCATGTGCCGCTTGAGCCGACCGCGGCCAATCTCGGCAATTTGGGCATGGTGCGTGGACAGGAGGCCGAGGCTTTCGTGACAGGGCTGTTCAACGGCGCCGACGAAGCCGGCCTCCCAGAGCGCGCGCATGAGGCTGTCGCGCATCTCGGCGACATCCGCGCCATGATGCTGGGCGTTGCCGATCTTATCGAGCGAACCGCTGGCGAACCCGAGGATCGGGCACAAATCAAGGAAACCATCAAGCACTTGCGAACTATGACCGAGATTATGGAAACCGAGATCCATGCTGCGGTTCTGTCCTGCGTTCGTGCGCGGCAGCTAGGCCTGCCCGGCCTCACCGCGCCGTGGCCAACCAGACATTAGGCGACGGGCAGGCTGTGCGTTTTCTGGCGATAGCAGGTCGATGCTTTTGCGATGCCGTTGAGGCTTGACCAAGAGCAACCTGAATTGGTATATACAACGTCATTACCTTTGGGGGATCGCGATGAAGGCCGCTGTGTTCACAATGAAGTTGGAACCTGATCTGCGAGACGAGTTCATGGCCGAGGCTGAGGCCAGCCATCGCCCGGCTTCGCAGCTGGTCAGGGAGTTTATGCGGGCGTTCGTCCAGCAGCAACGCGCCCAGCGTGAGCATGATGCCTTCGTCCAGCGCAAGGTTGAAATCGCGCGCGCCTCGGTGCAGGACGGGATTGGTCGGTCGAACGAAGATGTCGAAGCCGCCTTCGCCGCCCGTCGTGCTGCCCATTTGTGAAAACCATTTGGACACCGGAGGCTGAACAGGATCGCGCTGCGATATGGGATTATCTGGTGGCCCGAGATCCTGCAGCCGCCCTACGGATCGACCAACTATTCGGCGAAGCAGTTGCCAAGCTGGCCGAATTTCCAATGCTTGGCCATCCCGGAATGGTTGCCGGGACACGAGAACTCACCCCGCACCGGAGCTATCGCATCATCTACGAGATCGTCGGCGATACGGTCTGGATTCTGGTAGTCATCCATACAGCACGACAATGGCCTCCGCTGCAGAGTTGATGGGGCACTCCGCTGCCAGATGCGCCAAGTTCGCCTTAACGTACGATTCCACACTCAGCCGGAACTGACCCCTTGGGCAGAGTGAGGTGAATGACCTTGCTCGGGTCAAGCAGCATCAGTGACCAAAGGCCCGAATACATACGCATGAGAACGAGGTGAATCTCAGGCGTGCTGAGCGACAGGCTGACCGTTATCGTCAGGGCCAAGGCGAAGACCAGAAACCAGATCAGCAGTGGGATTTTGATTCCTGCGAACCACATCCAGAACTCGTGCGTTACGAGCTGAGATCCGCGGGTGAAATTTCCGGCATTTCGAGTCACCCGTCCGCGTGCGGAATGATGCTGGATCGTTGCGCCCTTGCCGTTGAAGCGGATGTCATCGCGTCGCATGGAATTCCTCCATGCGTTCGTTGGCTATTGCCTCGATTTCTGGGGCGACATCAGCATGCTCGCGGTGGACGATGATGTCCACTGCAGCCTGGGTGTATTCTACAAGGAGAATGAGGCGTCGCAGGTCTACTGCCAGACCCGTCATTGCGGGGTCAGCGCCTGCTCTGATGGCAATCCTGACAGCTTCGCTGCGGGTGCATCCTCGCTGCTTTGCGAGGGCGTCGATCAAAGCCAGTTCCTGCGGATTGCATCGCAGGTTGATGAAGTTGTTTTCTGACATGTTCCATCCACTCGAGGTGGATGGTGGAACTTCCGCACCACTCTTTTAGCATAGGAGCCGCAGCACTAAAACTGAAAAAAACTATCAAATTGAAATTGCGAATTCTTTCAGAATATCATATAGATAGGCGCAATCAGACCGCCCCGATAGCAAATGATAGTCTGATAGCCGCTGATAGTGCGTTGAATATAGGCCGAAATCCTTCTGCGGGCGCCGCATTCGGTGTGCTTGTCAATAGGGACTTTTTCACGTCGCAATTTTCCT
>DAIRTA010000143.1:0-6057 GCA_036804125.1 Hyphomonas sp. | reverse complement strand
GACGGGCATCGATCTGTCACTATCACTTCCGGACTGCCATAGCGTTTCATTGCTTCTCTCAGGAATTTCAGAGCAGCGACCTTGTCACGCTTCTTTGTGACATAGGCTTCAAGCACCTCGCCCTCATTATCCACGGCGCGCCAAAGATAGTGCGTTTCACCTCGGATTTTGACGAAGACCTCGTCCAGGTGCCAGCGCCACTGCCGCACCTGGCGCATCGCTTCAGATCTCCGCTTGCGGATCGTCTGGGCGAAGTGGGTACCAAATTGATCAACCCAGAAACGCACACTTTCGTGGCAAACATCGATACCTCGCTGGTGAAGCAGGTCCTCGACATTGCGCAAAGACAGCGGAAACCGGACATACAACATCACGCAAGCTGGATAATCTCGGGTAAGGTCTTGAAGTAGCGGATGGGGGACCGGATCATTCTCAGAGGCTGCGCCGCGAAATCCCCCTCCTCAACCCCGGTTGCTCTGACAATGCCCATTTCTAAACTATGATCTGGGATTCTTCGACAGTCAGGAGGATCGCGTCGAACCCGCAGACAATCCCTTCGCACCGGAAAATGTGTAAACCATGTGACCGGTATGGAATGTAAACCATGTGTCCAGAATGGACCGAAAGTGGCTGGCGGTGAGACAGGGATTCGAACCCTGGAGACGCGTTAACGTCTACACACTTTCCAGGCGTGCGCCTTCGACCACTCGGCCACCTCACCATTGCCGCCAACAGGCTGGAAGGCGGGATAACGGATTGGCCCGCGGGCGGCAAGCCTGCCCGTGCGTCTCGCCCCCTTGCTGGCGGCAGGCGCGGAGACCATATCCCGAAAGCGAGGAGACATGCCGATGCTGTTCACACGAAAACCCCTGGATCTTCCGGCCCCCGAAACCGCCCTGAAAGGCCGCCCCGAGCCGGTCCCGACAGCGGCGGTGCATTTCATCACCGGCCGGCCGCTCGCCGCCGCGGCGCCGGAAGGATTTGAAACAGCGGTTTTCGGGCTCGGCTGCTTCTGGGGGGCCGAGCGCCTGTTCTGGCAGCTGCCCGGCGTCTGGCTGACCCGGGTCGGCTATGCCGGCGGGATCACGCCCAACCCGACCTATGATGAGGTCTGCTCCGGCCGTACGGGGCATACGGAGGTCGTCGAGATCCAGTATGACCCGGCCATCATCAGCTATGCTGCGCTGGTCAAGCTGTTCTTCGAAAGCCATGTGCCGACGCAAGGCATGCGCCAGGGCAATGATGTCGGCACGCAATACCGCTCGGCGATCTATTTCGCCGCGCCCGGCCAGGAGGCGATCGCCCGCGCGGCGCTCGAGGCTTATGCCGCTGCCCTTGCTGCGGCTGGCGAGGCGGCGGAGATCACGACCGAGCTTGCGCCGCTTGGCTCTGTCTACCTCGCCGAGGCCCATCACCAGCAATACCTGGCAAAGAACCCGGCAGGTTATTGCGGTATCGGCGGCACGGGCGTCAGCTGCCCGCTGCCCGCAATTGATCTGCCCTAAGACTATCAGGCCCCGAAATTCACCGAAAAGCGCTTGCGTGTCTCGATCATGGTCTGCGCCTTGAAC
Source organism: Hyphomonas sp. (assembly GCA_036804125.1). Taxonomy (GTDB): domain Bacteria; phylum Pseudomonadota; class Alphaproteobacteria; order Caulobacterales; family Hyphomonadaceae; genus Hyphomonas. The sequence continues at coordinate 4,486 of DAIRTA010000143.1, read as the reverse complement.
AGCGAATCGGAAGCCGCCTGGGCCTGCTGGATGGTCGGGTCCCCGCGATAGCCCTCGACCGCCTGGGCGAGGTGCTGGATCGCCTCCTTGACCACAGCCGGGTCGAAATTCTTGCTGGCGCGAACGATCAGGGCGCGGCCCAGTTCTGTCCTGGCCCGGATGATCCGTCCGGGATCGGAAGCGGCGGCGTCATCGCTGATATGGGCCCGGCGCATGGCGATCACCTGGTCCAGCACCGAGAGGTCGTCCAGCTCTTCGGCCACGCGAAGGCCGGAGGCGCAGAAATCCGCCTCAAGCTCGCCGCGCACGGCGTCCGGCAGGCCGGCTTCGGGCGAAAGCATGTCCGAGAGGATGGCCGCAAGCTCGCTGATCTTCTCGATCCGGAAGGCCTGCGGATCGCTCAGGGCCGGCTGGAGGTTCTTGGCGATCAGATAGGCCGCAGCCCGGGCGATCGCGGGCCCGGCCTGCTTGGTTCGCCCCGGCATATAGAGCGTAAACAGCCGGGCTTCGGCCGGCGTCAGCCCGCCGCCCCGGCTGAGGCCCTGTATCTCGAAGCCCCGCGGCCCGGCGTTCAGCCGCGTCCCCCAGATCATCAGGTCGGCATCAGCCAGCGCCATGCGCCGCCGCGCACGGGCAACCGATTTAGGGTGAAGCCCGCCCTTGACCGGCCCCATCGGCACGACCGCGATCGGCGCCCCGAAAGTGAAGGCGCCGAGATGCTCCGACAAGGCGGCGCGCAGCCATCGTCCGGCCCGGCGCCCGGCGCGCCCGGATGGGCTGGACAACAGGATACGGAAACCGGGCGTCCGGCTTTTGCGGGCCCGGCGGGCGATCCGGCCATTGCGCACGCCGCTGGCCAGCCGCCGGAGCGCACGGATGACCGCCGCAGCCATGAAAAGTCCGGCAATAACAAGGACAACCAGCGCAGCCAGGGTCAGGTACTCTGCGCCGGGGACATGTCCCTCGACCCAGAGGCGAGCCGATTCGTGCCAATTGGCGAGCCACATCGCAATAAACCTCTCCAGCTGCTAGGCGATACGGTTCCTGAAATAGTGATGCAAGTGGCAAAGACTGTGGCGGAGTTTCGATGCCCGAATATCTGACGCGCTTCGCCCCGTCTCCGACCGGCCGCCTGCATCTTGGCCATGCGGCCTCGGCTTTTCATGTCTGGGACGGCGCCCGCGCGGCCGACGGGCGCGTCCTGTTGCGGATCGAGGACATTGACCAGACCCGGTGCCGGCCGGAATTCGAAGCCGGCATCCTTGAGGATCTCGCCTGGCTGGGCCTGGCCTGGGATGGGCCGGTGCGCCGCCAGTCGGAGCATTTCGGCGCCTATCAGGCTGTGATTACCGCGCTGGCGGCGCGCGGGCTTGTCTATCGCTGCTTCCTGACCCGGAGGGAGATCGCCGACCGGTTCGGCGAGGCCGCCACGACGGAAACAGGCGGCTTTGTCAGCGCGCCCCTTCCCGCGTCCGAGGAAGCCGCGCGGCTTGAGGCCGGCGAGGCCTATGCCTGGCGCCTCTCGCTGGCGCGGGCCCGCGCGCAGCTCGGCGGCGCGTATGCCGGGCTGAATTTCCTTGAGGAAACCCCGGGCGGGACGCGGCGCGTGGCGGCGCGGCCGGACATCCTGGGTGACGCGGTCCTCGCGCGCAAGGACACGCCGGCCAGCTATCACCTCGCCTGCTGCCATGATGATGCCCTGCAGGGCATCACCCATGTGATCCGCGGCGAGGATTTGCGCGAGGTCACGCATCTGCATGTCCTCCTTCAGGCCCTGATGGGCTGGCCGCAACCAGCCTACCGGTTTCACCCCCTTGTCCTCGGCCCCGGCGGGCAGAAGCTTTCGAAAAGATTTGCCGACACGGCGCTGGCCGCCTATCGCGCCAGGGGGCTCGGCCCGGAGGATATCCGCCGCATGGCGGGATGGCCGCAACAGGAGTGACATGACAGGCTTGCCCGCTCCCGCGCCAACAGCCGCGCCGCGCCTCTGGCTGGGGCCGGCCCTCGTCCTGGCCGGCGGGGTCTTCATCGGCCTCGCCCCTATCGGGCTGCGCTTCGGCCTTGCCGAGCTCGGGCCACAGGCCATCGCCTTCTGGCGCTACAGCTTCGCCGCCCCCATCCTGTTTGCGGCCGCGTATCTTGCCCGCCGCCGCCTGCCCCGCCGGCCCGGGCTGTATGTGATTCTCGCGGGCGTCTGCTTCGCGCTCGACATCGCCCTCTGGCATGCGGCCCTGACGATTACCACCGTTTCCAACGCCACCTTCATCGTCAATCTCGGCAGTATCGGCCTCGGCGTCATGGCCTGGCTGTTCCTGAAAGAACGTCCGCCTACGGTCTGGTTCCTCGCCCTGCCCGTCGCAGCCGCCGGTGCTGCCGCCCTCGCTTTTGGCGGCGGCGCAGGCGGTCAATCGCGGCTGGAAGGGGATGTCCTCGCCCTTGCCGCCGCCTTCATGGTCGGGGCCTATCTGCTCTTTTCCAAGCTCGCGCGCGCCCGCCTCAGCGGGCTGGAGGTCATCTTCTGGGTGACCTGTGTTGAAGCGGTCACAGCCTTCTTCATCGTCGCGCTGGCCGGCGAGCCCTTCCTGCCGGCGCGCGCCGAAGGCTTCCTCGCCCCGCTGTTCCTGGCTGTCTTCGTGCAGGTGCTCGGCCAGGGCTGCATCCTGATCGGCATCGGGCGCACGCCCACAGCGATTGCGGGCGTGCTGATCCTGATGCAGCCGGTCGTGGCAGCGGCCCTCTCCTGGCAGATATTCGGCGAGACGCTGAGCGCAATCCAGGCGGCCGGCGCGGCCGGGATCCTCGCCGCCGTCTGGCTTGCCCAGCACCGCGCCCGCCCCCCGGTTCCGGCCTGATTCGCAAAAGCGTTGCATTTCGGCGATAAAGCCGGTTGGCGGCATAAGGGAGAAATGAACATGCGTCTTGTTATCGCCGGCCTCGGGGCCACCCTCATCCTGGCTGGCGCCTGCGCCGCCATGCTGCCTGCCAGTAATTGCTTGTCCGTATCCGGAGCGATGCCGGATCGCGCGGCCGCGCGGCCGGTGCAGGCAGACGACGCCTATTATGTCTCTGCTGCCGGCCTGATCGAAGACCGCATCGCCGCGCGTGGCCTTGGCCCGCAAGCTAAGAATGTCATCCTCTTCGTCGGTGACGGCATGGGCGTATCCACCATCACGGCCGCACGGATCTATGCCGGCCAGTCGCTCGGCCTTAATGGCGAGGAACATGAACTGACCATGGACACACTGCCCTGGTCGGCCCTGTCGCGGACATACAGCCACACTTTCCAGGTTGCCGATTCGGCCGCGACCGCCACAGCCATGGTCGCCGGGGTGAAATCGCCCGGCGCGACGCTCGGCGTGACGAAAGAGGCGAGCTATGGCAATTGTGCCTCGCAGGCGGGCCATGAAACCGAGACCCTGTTCGAGCTGGCGGCCGCAGCCGGGCTTGCGACCGGCGTTGTCACCACCACACGCCTGACCCATGCCACGCCAGCCGCCACCTGGGCGAAGGCCGCCAACCGCAACTGGGAATCGGACGGCGACATGCAGGGCCTGGCCAGCGACGAATGCCGCGACATTGCCCGCCAGTTCATCGACTGGAACGGCGGGGAGGGACCGGATATCGCCCTCGGCGGCGGGCGCGCGCAATTCCTTACCACTGATGATCCGGATCCGGAGTATGAGGGCCGCACCGGCGTGCGCACAGATGGCCGCAACCTGGTCGAGGCCTGGCTTGAAAAATCCGGTGAGCGCCGTTTCATCTGGGACCAGGCCGGGTTTGATGCCATCGATTTTGCCTCGGATGTCCGCGTGCTCGGCCTGTTCGAACCCTCGCATATGAAATACGAGCTTGACCGGGAGGCCGATCCCGCGGGCGAGCCTTCGCTTGCCGAAATGACCCGCGCGGCGATCACCCGCCTGTCGCAGAACCCGGACGGCTTTGTCCTGATGGTCGAGGGCGGGCGCATCGACCATGCCCATCACGGCGTCAACGCCATTCGCGCCCTCGAGGACACGCTCGCCTTTGATGAGGCCATCGCCGCGGCGCTTGACATGACGAACTCGGATGAAACCCTGATCGTCGTGACCGCCGACCATTCGCATGTCTTCACCATTGCCGGCTATCCCGAGCGCGGCAATCCGATCCTCGGCCTCGTCAGCACCAGCGGCATGACAGGAGCGGCCTATTCGCTTGCCGCCGATGGCCTTCCGTATACGACGCTCTCCTATGCTAATGGCCAGAGCGCCTGCCGCCCGCAGGAGGATGGCGGCCTTGACTGCTCCCGGCAGGATTTGACCGAAGTCGATACCTTTGCGCCTGATTTCCTGCAGCCTGCCCTCGTGCCGCTCTACTCGGAGACGCATGCCGGAGAAGATGTCGCCATCTTCGCCTCCGGCCCCGGCGCGCACCTGTTTTCCGGCAGCATGGAGCAGAACACCATCTTCCATGTCATGGGCCGGGCAAGCGGGCTGGTGGCCGCGCCGGC
>DAIRTA010000142.1:0-6060 GCA_036804125.1 Hyphomonas sp. | reverse complement strand
CATTGATGATGTAGAGGCGCACATCTTCCGGGACGAGTCCGGAGACTTCGAGAATGGGATCTGTCCATTCGCGCAGTGTTTCCTCGATCTCGGCATCGCGGATAAGCCCCTGCGCCATGGCGCCGAGGGCCAGCACAGCCGAAGCGGCCAGGCCGGCCACGAGGCGGAGGAACGGTCGGATCATGGCAGCCTTTCGGTTGTGGCCCCTCATTGAGCCTGATGCTAGGCGCGAAACCCGGCAAAAGCGAGACCGCGCGCTGCACCTCACGCAGATGTCAGACTGTCCCTGAATGGAAGATAAATGTCAGATCAGGGTCGAGGCTGATCCGCGCGATGCTGCCCGGGGCCGGGGCGCCAGCGCGCGGCACCAGCGCCATCAGCGGAACACCGGCTGTCTCGAGCTGCAGCCGCACGAGAGCGCCGTCGAGCCTGCGTGCGGTAATCCGGGCTTCTGCCGGCCCGGCCGTATCGAGGCGGATGCCCTCGGGGCGAATGACGATCGCAGCGCCGGGTGGTGTTTTCTGCGGGATGAGGCTGGCCGGAAGGGACATGGCACTGACGTGATTGACCGGCCCGAGCGCCGCGGCCGCGTCTGCGCTCGCAGGCTTCAGGTAGACCTCCTCGGCGGGTCCGCACTGGAGCAGCCGGCCTTCCCGCATGATCGCAATCCTGTCGGCGCTCTGCATCGCTTCGGCCGGGTCATGGGTCACCATCAGGGCCGGAATTCCGGCCGATCTGACGGCGTCAAGCGCCAAGTCCCGGACCGGCCCGCGAAGCGACGGGTCGAGGCCCGAGAACGGCTCGTCCATCAGGATAGCGGCCGGCTGCGGGGCAAGCGCCCGGGCGATGGCAACGCGCTGCTGTTCACCGCCCGAAAGCTCATGGGGATAGGCCTGTGCCCGCTCCGACAGGCCGAGCCGGGCCAGCCATCCGGACGCGATGGTTTCCGCCTCGCCGCGCATCTGCGGCGCAAGACCGAAAGTGACATTGCGCAGCGCAGTCAGGTGGGGGAAGAGGGCAAAATCCTGGAAGATGAGCCCGATACGGCGCCGTTCGGCCGGTAACGTCCATCCAGGCCGTGTCAGGATGTCGTTGCCGAGCCGGATTTCTCCTGCATCAGCAGGTTCCAGCCCCGCAAACAGGCGCAGCAGCGTAGACTTGCCCGCACCCGAGCTGCCCAGAAGCGCTGTGATGGCGCCGGGAGCGAGGGCCAGGGTCACCCCGTCGACCACCGCGCGCCCGCCCAGCCGGCGGATGAGCCCGGTGGCCGAAAGACTGTCTGTTGTCATTTATGCATTCCGGCCCGTGAGCGAGAGAGCTGCCAGGACAGCAGCAGAACCGGGCCGAGTCCGGCAAGCGTAATCAGCAGTGAAGGCAAAGCGGCGGCGGCGAGGCGTTCATCGCTGGCATAGGCATACGCCCTGACAGCGAGCGTGTCCCAGTCGAACGGGCGCAGCATGAGCGTCGCCGGCAGCTCCTTCAGCGCCTCGACAAACAGGATGAGCGCTGCGGCGGAGGCTCCTGGCAGCGCCACGGGAAGATCAATGCGCAGCGCACGGGTCAGCGGCCCGGCACCCAGGCTGCGGGCAGCCTGTGACATCGACGCCGGTGCGCGGGCCAGCGCGGCCAGGATGGGCTCGGTGCCGGCCGCTGTGAAGCGGCTGGCATACACCCAGGCGAGCGCGATGAGTGCCGGCCAGCCGGCCAGCGAGAATGGCAGCACGGACAGGGCCGCCAGTGCGCCGATCGCAAGGACGGCGCCGGGGATGGCATAGCTTCCCGCTGCGGCGAGCCGGGCCGCCTGGATGAGATGGCCGCCCTGACGGGCTGCCAGCGCGATGGTGACCGCCAGAACGAAGGCGAACGCGGCGCCGGCCCCGGCGAGTGTCACCGAGTTCAGGAACGCCCCGGCCAAGGGCGCGACCTGCGGTCCGGCTTCCGCCGCGCGCCAGATGAGCCGCCCCATCGGCAGGGCAAAGGCGAGGGTGAACAGGGCGGCGCAGAAGCCCGCAGCGCCGAATGCCGCCGCGCCGCTGAGGGGCGTGCGGGACAACGCGCGCCAGCGGGTCGAGCTTTGCTGGCTGCCTCGCCGTCCACGGGCCCAGCGCTCAAGGTAAAAGACAAATAAAATCAACAAAATGAGCACTAGCGCCAGCCGTGCGGCCGCGCCGGGGTCACCAAAGCTTCGCCATGCTCTCACGATGCCCGAGGTCAATGTCGGCACCCCGAGAAACTCCGCCGCGCCATAGTCTGCGGCCGCCTCCATCATGGCCAGTGCGAGACCGGCCGCTATGGCCGGCCATGCGGCTGGCAGGGCGACAGCGCCGAAACGTCTCCAGGATCGGGCCCCGAGACTGCGCGCGGCCTCCAGCGTGCATACCGACTGGGCAACAAATCCTGCCCGGGCCGTCAGGTAGACATAGGGGTAGAGCGCGCAGGCGAGCACGAAGACGAGGCCCGGCAGGCTGCTGATGTTGGGGAACCAGTAATCGCGTGCGGACCAGCCTGTGAGATCGCGCAGCGCCGACTGTATCGGCCCGGCAATTCCGGCCAGATCGTACCAGGCATAGGCGAGGACATAGGCTGGTGCCGCCAGCGGCAGGATCAGCAGCCACTCAAATACCCGTCGTCCGGGAAACTCGAACAAGGTCACCAGCCAGGCAGCCGGCACGGCGATCAGCAGGATAACGACGGCCGTAAACAGCAGCACGCCCAGCGTGCCGGTCGCATAGCGCGTCAGCAGCGTGTCCCGCAGATGGACCCAGACCGGCCCAGCGCCCTCGAACAGGCCCGCATGCAAGACAAAGAGCAGTGGCGCCGCGATGACCGCGCCCGCCAGCAACGCCAGCGCCTGATCGAGGGCTGGGGCACGCCGAAGCGCCGCGATCAGTGCCAGCCTGCGCGGTCGAAGATGGCCTGCGCCTCCGATTGACGCGCTCCCAGCTCCTCAAGGGGAAAGTCGCTGGCCCGGAAGCCCGGAAGCCCCTCCAGCCCGTCCGGCAGTGGTGCGCCGTCGATGAGCGGATATTCCTTGGTCTCGGTCGTCAGCAGTCTCTGTCCTTCCGGGGTCGTGAGGAACTCGATGAAACGAATCGCGGCGTCCGGCGCACCCGAATGGGCCGCAACCGCTGCTCCGGAAATGTTGACGTGTGTTCCGTTGAGACCCTGGTCGGGAAAGACAATCCTCGTGCGCCCGGCAATGGCGCGCTCTGAAGCCGTGCCCGCGGCGAGTCGAACCCAGTAGTAATGGTTGACGATGGCGGCCGCGCACTGGCCCGCCGCAACAGCCTCGATCTGGGCCGTATCCCCGCCCTGGGGCGCGCGCGCCAGATTGGCGGCTATGCCTTCAGCCCAGCGGGCAGCCTCTTCTGGGCCATACCGTCCAATCATTTCGCCCATCAATGACAGGTTGTAGATATTGGTACTGGATCGCATGCAGAGCTCGTTTCGCAGGCTGTCAGAGGCGAGTTCCGTATAGGTATCGACTTCGTCCTCTGAAATGACCTGTGGATCATACACAACCGCACGGGCGCGCTTGGTCAGGCCGAACCAGTGCCCATCGGCCTGCCTGAATCGCTCCGGAATTGCCCGCTCGAGGATTTCGGACTGAACGGGCCGGGTCAGGCCGGCCGCCTGAAACCGGTAGAGGGTTCCCGCATCAGCGGCCAGAATCACATCGGCCGGGCTTCGCTCGCCCTCGGCCCGCATCGTCTCGAGGAGTTCGGCTGCGCCTGCTTCCCGCACCCGGATCGTGATGCCGGTTTCCGCCTCGAAGGCGCTGTAGAGCAGGCGGTCGGAGTCATAATGGCGTGCGGAATAGAGGTTGAGCACCGCGCCGCCCAACCCGGCGGCGCTCTCATCGATGGCCAGCGGCGCCTCACGCCTGTCTTCGCAGGCCGCAGCGGAAAAAACTGCCGCAAGGGCCAGAAGCGGGGCTGCATTCCTGAATTTGATCTTCATTCTCAATTCCAAGCACAATTGAGAATCAATCGCAACAGATAAGGTGGCACTCTAGCCCGAATCTTGCACAATCCTGACCCGAACCGGGCAAAAAAGATCCCGCTATGTTGAATCAGCGATTTCACTTGGACTCGAACAGGAATTTGTTAGGTATCGGAAAAGCCAAAGCGTGGGGTTGGGTATGAGTGACAGAACCGTCGCCATTGATATTTTCAGCGAGGATGACGACTTCCGGCTTTCGGCGGCCATAGATGCGTTCGTGGAACATTATGCTGCGGCGCTGCGGGATGCCTCCGAAACCGTCGAGCTGATGGTGCGCACCTCGGTTGTCCCGTCCGGGCATAAACAGAAATCACTTGTGTTTGCAGACCGGGAAGCCGCTGACGCCTTCCGCGCCCACTGGACTTCGGGACGTTTCCAGTTCGCCGCAGGCTGATCCTTGCTCCATTCGGCTGACGGGCCGATATCCCGGGAATGGGCGACAAGGTATCCCCTGGGACAAGCCGGTCACGCGGCCGCACGGCGATCATCGGCGCCGGAATCATTGGCCTCTCCTGTGCCTTCGAACTGGCGATCCGCCGCGGCCGAACCGTAACGCTTTTTGATGAGAGACCGCCGGGGCAGGGTGCAAGCTGGGCGGCTGCAGGCATGCTGGCACCGGCCTTTGAAGCCCCCGCAAGCCCTGACAGCCATCCAGCCCTGCTGGAGCTATGCCTGAGGAGCGCATCGCTCTGGCCAGAATTTGCAGGCGATATCGGTAAGGCAGCCGGGCTTGATGCCGGCCTGTCGGCGACGCCCGCTCTCGCTGTGGCGCTTGATGCCAGCGAGGCCGAGCACCTGACAGGCCTTGAACAGGCGCTCAGCGCGCGGGCTGTTCCTGTCCGCCGCTGCGGCCCGGAGATCCTCCGGCAGCTTGAGCCAGCCATTTCCGGCGCGGTCCTTTTCGGCCTCGAACTCGCCACGGACACACGGATCGACAACCGCCGGGCCGTAACGGCCCTGATCGCCGCCCTGCGCGCCTGCCCGCGCGTCGAATTCGCAGGCCGGTCGGCGCCCTTGAGGCTGAGGGACGGGCATTTGACCGTGGAGGGTCATGAGGCGGTCGTTGTCGCCGCGGGATGGCAATCCGGTCAGGCGACGGCCGATACGCCGGCAGGCCGGGCGCCTTTGGCGACGCTCTTGCCGGAGCTGGAGAGCATCGAACCCGTTGGCGGGCAGATGATTTCCGTGGCGGGCGCGCCCGGCTTGCCCCGGCGCGTGGTGCGCAGCGGCGACGTCTACATCGTGCCGAGATCCGGCGCGGTCATCATTGGCGCGACCGTCGAGCCCGGCCGGATCCTCACAGCGCCCGATCCGGCCCGCTGTGACGCGTTGCACCGGGCCGCTGCAGAAATCTGCCCCGCTATCGCCGCTGCGCCGGTGACCGGGTGCTGGTCCGGTATCCGGCCCGGCACCCCGGATCATGCGCCCCTCGTGGGGGCGGCCAGCCTCCCGGGTGTGCTGATCGCGACAGGCCACTATCGCAACGGCATCCTGCTGGCGCCGCTCACCGCGCGGATAATTGCTGACCAGCTGAGCGGAGCGCTGCCTGATCGGGACGCAGGCGCGTTCTCGCCGCGGCGCTTTCTTGCCGCAACCACCTGAGGCTGGACGCCGCCCGGGGCGCGGCATAAGTCTGCCATCCTGAAGGGAGCCGGCCATGCATACCATCCAGCCGATGACGGAAGACCAGGCCGCCATACGCGATGCTGTCGCAAAAACTCTGGAGCCGTTCGATGATGCCTACTGGGCGCATACGGACGAAACCGGGGAATGGCCGGAGGCGTTCTGCGATGCCATGGCCAAAGGCGGCTGGCTGGGCATCGCCTTCCCGGAGGACTATGGCGGCTCGGGCCTCGGCCTGACCGAAGCCGCCCTGATGATGCAGACAGTGACGCGCACCGGAGCCGGTTATTCCGGGGCCTCGGCGATCCATCTCAACATCTTCGGCCCCAAGCCGCTGGAAAAATTCGGCACCGACGAGCAGAAGCGCGAAAACCTTCCCAAGATCATCTCCGGCCAGGAGAAGATGTGCTTTGCCGTAACGGAGCCGAACTCCGG
>DAIRTA010000141.1:0-6118 GCA_036804125.1 Hyphomonas sp. | reverse complement strand
GACTGGTGGACGTGCATGCCTGAGCCATTGTCCTTATACATCGGTTTCGGCATGAAGGTGGCGGTCTTGCCGTAAGAGGCGGCAACATTGTGGATGACATACTTATACAGCTGCATCCTGTCGGCCATGGTTATCAGCGGCGCAAATTTCATGCCCAGCTCGTGCTGTGCCGGTGCCACCTCATGGTGGTGCTTCTCAGGCTGGAGGCCGATTTCGCCCATTATGGTCAGCATTTCGCTGCGCATGTCCTGCTCGGAATCGATGGGTGGGACGGGAAAATAGCCGCCTTTCGGGCCAGGCCTGTGGCCCATATTCCCCATGGGATACTCCCGGCCCGTGTTTGCAGGCAGTTCGACAGAGTCAAAACTGTATCCTGTATTGTGAGGGTCGGTGGACCAGCGAACGTCATCAAAAATGAAGAACTCTGCTTCCGGCCCGAAATAGGCAACGTCGCCGACGCCGGTCGATTTCAGATAGGCTTCTGCTTTCTTGGCGGTTGTGCGCGGATCCCTGTTGTAGGGCTGCCCGGTAATCGGATCGAGCACATCGCAGAAGACGGCCATGGTCGTCTGCTGGAAGAACGGATCAATGACGGCTGTATCAGTATCCGGCTTGAGCCGCATGTCCGATTCATTGATGGCCTTCCAGCCTGATATGGAAGAGCCATCGAACATCTGCCCATCTTCGAAGAAGTCCTTGTCGACCATGTCCTTGTGGAAGGTGACATGCTGCATCTTCCCTCTCGGATCGGTGAAGCGCAGATCGACGTATTGAACATCCTGCTCCTGCATCAGTTTCTGCAGATCAACAGCCATCATAATTCCCTTTTTGGTCTTGAGTGTTTGTCGCGGGCGCTGAGATTAAAGCGCGGCGTCGCCCGTTTCGCCGGTGCGGATCCGGACGGCATCGATGACGTCCGATACGAATATCTTGCCATCGCCGATCTTGTCCGTGTGTGCAGCCTTTTTGATTGCTTCGACAGCCCCATCAACGGCACTGTCGGCAAGCACCACTTCGATTTTCAGCTTGGGCAGGAAGTCTACAACATATTCTGCGCCGCGATAGAGTTCGGTATGGCCGCGCTGGCGCCCAAAGCCTTTGGCTTCTATCACTGTCATCCCCTGTAGCCCGATTTCCTGAAGGGCTTCCTTCACATCATCGAGTTTGAACGGTTTGATGATCGCTTCAATCTTCTTCATTGGTGGTATCTCCCCAGCCGCCGGGTTTCAGCATCACGCTGGCCTAGGCCTGATTTCCGGCAGATGCGATAGGCACCGATCCGCGCTTGGCGGGGAGGCGGGGCCATGGCGCGAATTTGTGCAGAAGCGCCCAAATGTCGTGCGACGACAGCTTCGGGCCGCCGCCCCTGAAGTTGACGCCAGCGTCACTTTTCAATCCCGGGCGATCATGATAGACAGCCTGTAACTGGAGACAGCACATGGCTGAAAGTATCTACATCCACCCGGATCGAAGGCCCGCCCGCAGGCGACCGCTCAAGGCTTGGCGCCATATGCAGAGGCTGATTGCCGACAAGGAGGACACAGAGCAGGTCTTCCACATCATCGAAGCGCTGAATGGCCGCTCGCTGGAGCGCAACTTCAAGGCCTTTGTCGATACACCTGAGGGCCGGCGGCATCTACGGGACCGGGTGTATCTTCCCCCGCTCCTGGATGATCGCGATTGGATACGCGCCCTTCCGGACGGCACAGTGGGCCGGGCCTATCTGGCCTTCATGGAGCGGGAAGGATTAACGGCTCAGGGTCTTGTCGAAGAAAGCGAGCGGTTTCGCTCGGCATCGCGCGCTTATGACGACGATTTCCTCTGGTATGTGAACCGGCTTCGCGACACCCACGACCTGTTCCATGTCCTGAGCGGCTACAACCGGGATGCGCTGGGCGAAGCGTCGCTCCTGGCCTTCACCTACAGCCAGAATCCCGGCGCAGGCGTCATTTTCATAGCGTTCATGGGGTGCAGGACGATCGCTCGCCATGCCCCGAAAGAAGCCAGGATCATGGACTGTTTCCATGAAGGCCGGCGCAACGGCGCCGCCGCCAGCAAGATCGTGCGCGAGGATATTATCGCCCTGATGCATGAGCCGCTCGAAGCAGCCCGCAAGCGCCTTTGTATCCGGAAGCCTGAAGCGTACTACCGCGCCCTGCGGATTCTCGAGGCCAGCGGGTATACAGCCACCTCTCAGATTCCTGTGATCGACAAGGCGCCTCAGGCCGCGTGATCTTTCTTGTCCGCCATGGCGAGGCAGCGGCAGGGTGGGGAGAGGCGGACGACCCCGGCCTCAGTGCACTGGGGGTGCAGCAGGCGTCCGCTGTGGCCAGTCTCCTGGTGCAGCAAGGCGCAAAGAAAACCGTTACCAGCCCCATGCGCCGCTGCCGGGAAACCGCGACCCCATTTCTGGAGTTCACAGCACAGAGCGCGCTTATCGAGCCGGCTGTCTCCGAGATTGCTGCGCCCCCCGAAACGCAGGACAGGGCTCAATGGCTTCGCGGCATCATGAGTGGTACCTGGAGTGAGGCCGGAGATCAGTATCTTGAGTGGCGCCGGGTGATGGCCTCCCGAATCGATTCGCTATCCGGCGGGACGGCCGTGTTCACCCATTTCGTTGCGATCAACGCTCTGGCAGGGTTCTACGAAGGTGACGATCAGGTAACGCTTTTCCGGCCGGGACATTGCTCCGTCACCTGTCTTGAACGGCGCGGAGGAAAGCTGCGCGTCGTGGAGTGGGGGCGCGAAGCGTCCACGCGCGTGCTATGAGAGGCCTGTGGCCCGTCCGATCCTGACACCCGATGAAATGCGCGCGGCGGAGCAGGCCGTGTTTGATACCGGTGTTCCGAGCCTTGATGTCATGCGCCGGGCAGGCAGGGCCGCTGCCGAATTCCTGCACGCGCATTGGCCGGCCGGGCGCATTCAGGTCCTGTGCGGGCCGGGCGGCAATGGCGGGGACGGTTTCGTTGCGGCGCAGTGCCTCAAGGACATGTGGCGCCAGGTTGATGTGTTCTCGGCCCGGCCGGTTGAAGCTCTGACCGGGGATGCGGCTCAGGCCGCGCGCGAATGGGCTGGCCCGGTGCTGCCACTGGAGTCTGCCCTGGAGGCCCCGCACGATATTGTGCTCGATGCTCTTTACGGGGCAGGTCTATCCCGCCCGCTGGAGGGCGCCGCTGCGGTTTTGGCGCAGCGAGGCGGACGCGTGATTTCCGTCGATGTCCCGTCGGGCATTGATGGCCTTTCAGCCAGGCCTCTCGGTCCGGCCTTCCGCGCTGAAGGGACGGTCACCTTTGCAGCGCTTCGACCAGCGCATGTGCTGCTGCCGGCCGCTGAGCATTGTGGCCATGTCTTCATGGCAGATATCGGCGTGCCAGTGACCACGCGCCTTCATGAAAACGGCCCGGGGCTCTGGTTCTCCGCCCTTCCGCGCCCCGGCCTCGCCATTCATAAACATCAGCGGGGCCACCTCAAGATAGTCAGCGGCGGTCCTTATGATACCGGCGCAGCGCGCCTGGCCGCCATCGCTGGTCTGCGGGCCGGGGCAGGACTCGTAACCGTACTCTCGCCAGTTGCCGCACTGGACGTTAATGCCGCTCACCTCACGGCCGTCATGCTCGATGGATTTTCGACGGCCGAATCGCTCAGCGCCGCAGCCGGAAATGCCGCAGTTGTCATCATCGGCCCGGCGGCGGGCGTGTCTCGGGAAACCCGCGCCAATATCGAAGCGCTGCTGCGCAGCCCGGCGAGCCTCATCCTCGATGCCGATGCCCTGACAGTCTATGCAGACGATCCTGCGGCCTTGTTCAGGCAACTCCGCCCCGGGGATATTCTTACGCCGCACCTGGGCGAATTCCGGCGCCTGTTCGGGGATCTGGACAGCCGCGCCCCGAACAAGGTTGAGGCGGTTCGTGAGGCGGCCGGCCAAGCGGGATGTGCCGTGCTGCTAAAAGGCCCCGATACGGTGATCGCACAGCCGGACGGGCAGGCGATCGTCAACACCCATGCCGTGCGCTGGCTCGCAACGGCCGGTTCAGGCGATGTGCTGGCTGGTATTATCGGCGGCTTGATGGCGCAGGGGCTATCGCCCTTCATGGCCGCGGCCATTGGAACCTGGATACACGGCGAAGCCGGGCGGCGAATCGGAGCGGGGCTGATCGCGGAGGATCTGCCCGGACAGCTGCCTGAGATACTCACAGCGCTTTACGGTGAGTAATTCGCTCACAAGTCGTGCGACGGGCTGCGGCTGCTGAGAACAAAGGCCTTTTTTCCCGCGTTCAGAATAGCGGGCGGTCAATCACCGTGACATTTATGCCGCGCACAGGCGCAGACATAAAACCGTCTTGGCTCCGTAACAAACCTGTCATCCCCCATGACTAATGGGCGTCTATTGGTCCGGACAGAGGGTCGCCGGGCATGCCAAACCTGAGGGGGTTTACCATGACAAAACGGAATTCCGTGTCATTGCTTGCGATGGCGAGCGTCATCACAGTCGGCCTTTTTGCTTCGCCGGCGCTGGCGCAGGAGCGGCTCAGTGGCCGCGTGATCGACGCCGATGGGGCGCCGCTTCCGGGCGCAAAGGTCACAGCGCGTGAAACAGGCGCAAATACCGCAACCAACCGGCAGGGCGAGTTCGCCTTGCCATCCGTCCCGGCTGGTGACCTGACTCTGGACGTCGAGTATCTCGGATTGCCAGGTACATCCCGCACCGTTTCGATCGCAACGGGCGCTTCGAATGTGATTATCGTCACCCTGGGTGAGGACGACCAGGCGCTGGAACGTGTGGTCGTTCGCGGCTCGATCCTGGATGGCGCGGCGCGCGCGCTCAACCAGCAGCGCACGAATGCTGCCACCACAAACATTGTTTCGGCCGACTCCATCGGCCGCTTTCCCGATACCAACATTGCCGAAGCGCTTCAGCGGGTACCCGGCTTTGCCGTGGCCCGCGACCAGGGCGAGGGCCGTTTCATCAATCTGCGCGGCGCACCGGGCGACTTTACCGGGATCACCGTTGACGGCGTCAGCATCGGCTCGCCGGATCCTGGCACGCGGGCTGTCGACCTTGATACGATCCCCTCGGATCTCGTGAACGCTCTCGAAGTCTCGAAGACGCTTTTGCCCTTCCAGGAAGCCGACTCGATCGCCGGATCGGTCAACCTTGTTACACGCTCCCCCTATGACCGTCCGGGCCTTCGAATTTCCGGTCAGGGTGGCCTGAGCTATAATGAGTTCGGCGATGGCAACGACCAGCGCTATTCCGGAACGATCTCCAACACCTTCGGCGCCAACAACCAGTTCGGGGCCCTGTTTTCTGCGAGCTATTCCAAGACAGACCGCCAGGTGGATAACATCGAGAACGGCTGGGTCATTGAAGACATCAATGGCGCTGACGTGTTCCTGGTCGAGGGACACGAGTTCAAGGACTATGACACCCGCCGCGAGCGGACGGCCTATACCGGCTCGCTGGAATATCGCCCCGATGACGCCACGCGCTTCTTCCTGAACGGAAGCTTTTCGAAGTTCCGTGATGACGAATTCCGCAACACCCTTATCGTTCTCTATGCGGACGGTGACCTTGAGCCGGGAGCGACCAACACAACTGCAACCTGGACAAACACGCGGATCGAGAAAGAGCTTCGCCATCGTATCGTCCAGAACGAGATTTCGACCATTCAAGCAGGCGGTGAGCACTTTTTCACTGGCTTCGATGTGGACTACTCGATTTCTTACAGCGAATCGAAGCAGTTCAATCCTCGCCGGGCGCAATTCCTTTTCCGCTCCAGCATTCGCCCGACACTCAGCTATGACTTTGCGAATGCAGACAGTCCAGCGCTCTCCCTCTTCACAACAAATGAGCACCTCGACCTGACCGGTTATGGCTTCCGCGAGAACGTTTTCCGGGGGCAGACGACTGACACAGAGGAGACGGCCGGCCGCATAAACTTCACCCTCAACGATGCCAGCTTGTTCGGCCGCTCGGCCGAGCACCGTTTCGGTGCCAGCGTGCGCTCGCGCGATGTCACCAATGACAACGAGCAGTATCGTGACCGCCGCGCCAGCGCCAATCCGGGGCAGCCGATCAGCGCATTCCTGTCAGGTGAGCGGTCTCAGAACTTCGGCT
>DAIRTA010000140.1:0-6135 GCA_036804125.1 Hyphomonas sp. | reverse complement strand
GGACAAGATCGCGGCCATCGGCGTGCGCCTGAAGCGCTGGGTCAGCCTGCACGGCCTGTCGATCAATCTTGACCCCGATCTCGGCCATTTCGACGGGATCACGCCGTGCGGCATCGCCGATCCGGCACTAGGCGTGACGAGCCTCGCCGCACTGGGACGGCCCGCGAGCCTGACTGATCTCGACATTGCGCTACGCGACAGCTTTCAGGATATCTTCGGTGCGCGGCTGGTGCCAGCCCCCTGCCCGCTGGACAGGCCGGAGGCCCTGGCTCAGTCCGGGTCCGGGCCGGAACTCAGCCGGCGCGAGCCATCATTGGGCAGCCGCGAGACGTAAAGCAGCGTCCAGAGCATCACCGCAAAGGAGCCGAGCGCCCAGACCGGAAGGGCAAAACCCAGGCCGGCCTGCATGGCCATCTGCCGCTCGCTTGGCGGCGGACGCGGCGGCCCGCCCGGCCGCCCCCCGCTCGCCCCCGGAGGCGGCCCGCGGCGCGCCTGGCCACTCTCGCCGGTCCGCGCCTCCGCGGCACGCTCCATCATCGCCTTGTGCTGGGCCGCGCCGGCCGCCGCCCCGGCGGTATAGGCCGTCAGCCCGAGCGCCAGAGGCAGGAGGACCAGGAACGCCAGAAATGCCGGACGCCGGGCCTGCGACAGCCGGCGGACATGCGCCACGAAGGATGTGAACTCCGAGAGCAGAGTAAAGATGGCAAACGGCACCAGCACCATCGGCACGCTGATCAGGACAAGCGATTGCGGCTTGAAGGAGCCTCCGACATTGACGCCCGCTGTTATCAGCACGCCCATCACGAAAAGCGGGACGATAAAAAGGAGAACCCGGCCGAGGAACAGGATAGTCCAGGCGCGGGTGAAGTGCAGCCGGGAGCTCTGCCCGAAAGGATTGAGCATCGTCTGCGCCCAGTTCATCGTGGACGGATTGTCCTGCTCGTCCCGGATCCAGGGCCGGTTGGGGTCGATCATGCCGCTCATCTTCGCCATAGGTCTGTCCTCATCAGCCTGCTGCGTTTTTCATTGTCGGCGGGCCGTGCTTGTTGCTGTCCGGGTCCGAGCGCAGGGAATAGGCGATGAAGCCGATGATAGCGCTTGAAACCAGGAAGGAAACCAATGTTGTCATGGCCGACAGGCGCTCGAAGGCCTGCGCATCCTGCTGGATGTCTTCCAGCGTGTCCTGCAGGCTGCCGCCTTCGATGGCAGCAACCCAGCTGTCGCGCATGGCCGCCGCTTCGGGCGAAAGCAGCGGCATCAGGATACCGGCCACGATACCGTTCACGATAAACCAGCCGAAAACGAATGGCAGCCACAGCCAGGCCGTCAGGCCGGCATCGTGGAGACGCTTTCCGAACAGGAAGAGATACGGAACGACGAGCGCGAACTGCAGGACCGAAAGCTGGGTGGCCACCGTGACCGACAGGCTGATGATCAGCACCATCAGGCCGCTCAGGATGATCAAGCCGCGCGCGAAGGGCCGGGGCGCCAGCCGGCCCGTGCCCTCCAGGAAGAGGAAGCGCAAATCCATGTCCGAGACGGTCTCTCCTGCAGCCGGTACCTACGCGCCCCTTATCAACGGGCATCCCGCGCGTGAAGCGAAAACAGCCGGGCGTGTGCAGCCCGGCTGTCGCAGTCAGAAACCCGGAGGCCCGCTCAGGCGAAGGTTACAGGGGCATCCTGCATGCCGGGCGGCGGGCCGAAGCGGTTGGTGTCGGGATCGGACTTGCCCGTGCCGACCCAGATCGTATAGCCGAGCCAGACCAGCATCGACAGGCCGCCAAGGATCATGACGGGGCCCATGACCGACATCATCGCCATCGGATCCTCCATGGCCTCCGGATCGCCCTGCGCCACTTCCATGATCTGCGGCAAGGCGATGATCATGCCGCCGATTCCAAGAACCAGGCCGATGCCCCAGGGGATCGCGTGGAGCCAGGCCGTCTTGCCCATGTCGTGCAGGCGCTTTCCGTAGACGCAGCAACCGACATAGATGAGGGCGATCGAGATCAGGAGCCCGAGAATCGGGATGAAGTTGGCGATCAGGTTCCCGCCGAAGATGACCCCCCAGCCGGCCCAGAACTGGCCTTGCGTGATGCGCCCGTTCGGATTGAACAGGACCTGAGTAAAGCTCATGCAATGCCTCCTTTGCGTCCGAGCGAGGAAAAACTAACGGCATTCGGACGCCTTGGCCAGTGACAGGCCCCTGGAGGGTTTCAGGCAGACATTCAGGCGAATTCGACCATGATCTCGTCTGCGGCAACGCTGTCTCCGGGCTTGACGTTGATGGCCTTCACGGTTCCGGAGGCGGCGGCGCGGATGATGTTCTGCATCTTCATCGCCTCGACGATACAGACAGCTTCGCCCTCCTGGACTTCCTGGCCGAGGGCGACATCGATCGAGACGACGAGCCCCGGCATCGGCGAGATGACAAGCCTGGAGGTGTCGGCCTTCGGCTTTTCCGGCAGGCGGGCGTGAAAGTCAGCGACCTGCGGGGTGCAGACAAGCGCCCGCAGCGCGACGCCGCGATGGCGGAAGAGATAGCCCTCGGTGCGGTCGGCGAACTTGACGGCAAAGGGCTTGCCGTCGAGGACGCCCTCCACAACGTGCTGGCCCGGGCGCCAGCCTGTGACGAGGCTGTGACCGCTGCCGCCATTGACCGCCACCTGCGCCTCGCCCTCAGCCCCGAGATCGATAGAAACGTCATGATGGGTCTTGCCGAGGATCACGACCCAGTCGCGCCGCGGCGGATCCGGCGGGGCGAGCCGGCCCGATATGCCGGCTGCGCGCGCCGAAAAGAAGGCGTGGACATAGGCCGCCGAGCAGATCAGCAGGGTTTCCTGCTCGGGCGACGGCTCCAGCCCCAGGAAGCCTTCCGGGAACTCGTCCTTGATATAGGCCGTGGTGATCTTCCCGGAGCGGAACCGCGGCTGGTCGATGACGGCCGCGATGAAGGGAATATTGTCCTGGATGCCTTCGATGTGGAACCGGTCAAGCGCCTCGCCATGGGTGTCCAGCGCCGCGTCGCGGTCCTTGCCATGGGTGACCAGCTTGGCGATCATCGGGTCGTAGAACATCGAGATCTCGTCGCCCTCGCGCACGCCGGAATCGAGGCGGACGGTGCCCGCCCCCATCTTTCCCTCCGCTGGCGGATGAAAGCGCTTCAGGCGTCCGATGGAAGGCAGGAAGTTACGGTAAGGATCTTCCGCATACACACGGCTCTCGACGGCCCAGCCATTGATCTTCAGCTCGCCCTGCTTCAACTTCAGCTTCTCGCCCGAGGCCACACGGAGCATCTGCTCGACGAGGTCGACGCCGGTGATCATCTCGGTGACCGGATGCTCGACCTGCAGGCGTGTGTTCATTTCGAGGAAATAGAAGCCCTTGTCCTTGCCGGAGACGACAAACTCCACCGTGCCCGCACTGTCATAATTGACCGCTCGGGCAAGCGCGACGGCCTGCTCGCCCATGGCCTTGCGGGTTTCGGGATCGAGCAGCGGCGAGGGCGCCTCCTCGATGACTTTCTGGTTGCGGCGCTGGATCGAGCATTCGCGCTCGAACAGGTAGAGGCAGTTGCCATGCTTGTCGCCGAGCACCTGGATTTCGATGTGGCGCGGCTCGAGAATGAATTTCTCGATGAAGATGCGGTCATCGCCGAAGGCGGCCGCCGCTTCGGCCTTAACCGCCGGGAAGCCTTCCTCGACTTCCTTGTCATTATAGGCGACGCGGATGCCCTTGCCGCCGCCGCCGGCCGAGGCCTTGATCATGACAGGATAGCCGATCTCGCGGCTGATCTTCACCGCGTGCTTCGTATCCCTGATCAGGTCCATATGGCCCGGCACGGTCGAGACGCCGGCCTCGGCCGCCAGCTTCTTGGAACTGATCTTGTCGCCCATGGCATCGATGGCGTGGGCATTCGGGCCTATCCAGCCGATCTTCTCCGCTTCGAGACGACGGGCGAAGGCAGGATTCTCCGACAGGAAACCGAAACCGGGATGGATGGCCTCGGCGCCGGTCTGGCGCACGGCCTCGATGATCCGGTCCTGGACGAGATAAGACTGCGCGGCGGGGGACGGGCCGATATGCACCGCCTCATCGGCCATCTCGACCGCCATCGAGCCGGCATCGGCATCTGAAAACACAATGACGGTGTTTATACCCAGCCTGCGGCAGGTGCGGATGACCCGCACGGCAATCTCACCCCGGTTTGCGATCAGTATCTTGCTGAACATGCAGCCCCTCTACACGTGCGCGTTGTCCTCCCGGCAGTTACGCGGGCCGGGCGCGGCTGTCCACCAATCACGGTGCGGCAGGGGCGTTGACAGAGCCAATGGACAATGTTAGTAAGCGCTCACTTAATATAAGGAGCCCGGCCATGAGCCTGATTCGTCTCAACCTGCAGAAGCTGGTCACGGCCGGCGCCATCAGCCCGGATGAGGCCTTGCGTCTCAGGTCGCTGGCCGAGCCTGACAGGCGCGGCGGGCTGGCGGTGAACCTGTTCCTGATCTTCGGCGCTGTCGCCGTGGCCGCTGGGACAATCGCCCTGATCCCGAATGCCGCCACCGGGCTGGTTCTGGCCCTCGCCGCACTGGCCGGAGGGGAAGCCTTGCGGCGCACGCAGGCGGGGGCCGGCTTCGGCGTGCTGGCCATGGCGCTATCGCTTACCGGCCTGATGGGCCTCGCCGGATGGATCAGCCTGGAGATGTACGACGCGCAGGGCGCGCAGGGGCTCATCCGTGACGGCCTGATCGCGGCCATGCTGGGGCTGGGCGCGCTGTGGTATCGCTCGGGATTCCTTGCGGCGCTCGCTGTCCTGGCCATCGGCGCGCTGATCGGATCGGGCACGGGCTATGCCTTTGCGAGCTACTGGCTGATGGTGCGCGAACCGCTGATCACCCTCCTGTTGTTCTCGGCGATGGCAGGCGGGCTCTATGCCCTGCGGGCGCGCGTGCGGGAGGCTTATGCCCCCGTCGCGCATGCAGCGGCACGCACCGCCTTCCTGATGGCGAATTTCGGCTTCTGGGTCGGCTCGCTCTGGGGCGACCGGCCGGGAGAGCACTGGCAGGGCGAGCGCTATACGGACAGCTATTACAGCTGGGCCGAAACGGCGCTGCAGATTCCCGACTGGGCCTTCAGCCTCGGCTGGGCCGCCGCGCTGGCGGGCGTGATCCTGACGGCGCGGCGGGGCGGGTTCCTGTCGGTGGCCGCGATCATTTTCGTCTCGATCCACGGCTATACCCAGTTCTTCGAATATTTCGGCGCCCGGGGCGAGACGCTGCTGATCGCCGGAATCAGCCTTGTGGCGTTGGCCGTTGGCCTTGCCCACTTCCTGCGCGGGGCGGCTGGCAGCCGGGACAGTCTCCGGGCAGGTCCGCCTGCCGGATGAAGTTCGAGAACAGATGCAAGAGATCGCGCGGCGCATCGGCGGCCATGAGGCTGTCGACCGGATCATCCCGGCGCACCAGCATGCGCCCGCGCGGCGTGCCGGAATCGACCCGGAAATAATTCATCGACCAGTGCGGAAACACGCGCTGGCCGGCCGGCTCTGCAAGGATCCGCACCACGCCGGCATGCCGGGCATCGGCCGCGATACGGCGGTAAATCTCACCGACCTCGTCCGGAGGGCCTTCAAGCAGCTGCATGAAGGCCGGGCCATTATGAACAAGATAGCCGGTGATCCGGCGCTCATCATTGTTTGACTGGGACGTATTCAGAATCGCTTCGAGATCCTGCTCCGAGAGGCCCGGCCGGGCAGCGCTGACATAGACAAGGCGAAACAGAGTCAAGGCGAGGCGAAACCAGCTGCTGAGATGATCATTCAACAGGCCGGCGCGGTTGCATACAAGCGGGGTCCCAACTCTCGCGCCGCGAGCGCCAAAGCACGCCTCAGGGCTTGACGGGCGGCCGCGCTTTCCGGCTGTAGAGCCTACCTGAAACGATACACCGATGGGGGACCCTGCCATGACACCTGCTCGCGAACTTGAAGGCCGCCACGCGCTCGTGACGGGATCGTCAAACGGGCTCGGCCGGTCGATCGCCATCGGCCTCGCCGAACGCGGCGCCTCGGTGATCATCAATTACAGCCGCTCTGAGGCCGACGCGAAGGAGGCCGCTGCAGCCTGCGAGGCCGCAGGC
>DAIRTA010000139.1:0-6148 GCA_036804125.1 Hyphomonas sp. | reverse complement strand
GAGCGATTCATTTCGGCCTTCGCGATCTATCACCAGCGCTATTCGACGAATACCTTCCCGCAATGGGCTCTTGCCCAGCCCTTCCGCCAGATCGCCCATAATGGCGAGATCAACACCCTGCGCGGGAATACCAACTGGATGAAGAGCCATGAGATCCGCATGGTCTCGGAAGCCTTCGGCGAGCATGTCGATGACATCAAGCCGGTGATCCCGGACGGCACGTCCGATTCCGGCGCGCTCGATGCCGTTTTCGAGCTCCTGTGCAAGTCAGGCCGCCCGGCGCCGATGGCCAAGGCGATGCTGATCCCGGAAGCCTGGTCAAAGCGCGACTCGGTGATGCCGACGTCGCACCGGGCGCTTTATGATTACTGCAATTCGGTGATGGAGCCCTGGGACGGGCCGGCGGGCATTGCGGCCTATGATGGGCGCTGGGCGATTGCCGGGCTCGACCGCAACGGGCTGCGCCCGCTGCGCTATGCGCTGACAGAGGACGGCATCCTGGCCGTCGGCTCGGAAGCGGGCATGTGCCCGCTTGGTAATCACCGGGTCAAGCTGCGCGGATCGATCCCGGCGGGCGGCATGATCGCGGCCGACCTGCAGACCGGAAAGTTCTACAGCCACCGCGAGATCATCGACCATCTTGCCGGGAAGGCGCCCTATGAGGACTGGCTGCAGGCCGTGACCGAGCTTGAGCCCGAGATCGGCCCCGGCCCGGAGCCGGTGCTGTTCGACCGGGAAGACCTCCTGCGCCGGCAGGTGGCCGCGGGGCATACGCTGGAAACCCTGGAGCTGATCCTCGCGCCGATGGCCGAGAGCGCCAAGGAGGCGATCGGCTCGATGGGCGACGACACGGCGCCCGCGGTTCTGAGCGCGCATTTCCGCCCGATGAGCCATTTCTTCCGGCAGAATTTCAGCCAGGTCACCAATCCGCCGATCGATCCCCTGCGCGAGGGGCGGGTGATGAGCCTGCGCACGCGCTTCAAGAATCTCGGCAATGTCCTTGAGACCGACAAGTCGCAGCAGGAGATTTTCGTGCTCGAAAGCCCTGTGCTGACCACAGGCATGTATGAGCGCCTGATTGCCCGCATCGGCCTCGGCACCGAGATCATCGACTGCACCTTCGCAGCAGAGGAGGCGACGCGCGACGGCGCCGCGCTGAAGGCTGCGCTTGAGCGCATCCGCCGCGAGGCCGAGGAGGCCGTGCGCGCCGGGCGCGAGCACATCATCCTGACCGACGAGCACCAGTCTGCCACCCGCATTTCGGTGCCGATGATCCTGGCGACAGGAGCCGTGCACTCGCATCTTGTCGCGCAGGGGCTGCGCACCTTCTGCTCGATAACGGTGCGATCAGCCGAATGTCTCGACACGCATTATTTTGCCGTGCTGGTCGGCGTCGGGGCAACCTGCGTCAACGCCTATCTCGCACAGGATGCACTCGCCAGCCGCCATGCCCGCGGCCTGCTTGGGGACCTGTCGCTCGGCGATGCGGTGCGCAATTACAAGGAGGCGGTCGAGGCGGGCCTGCTGAAGATCATCTCCAAGATGGGCATCTCGGTGATCTCCTCCTATCGCGGCGGGTATAATTTCGAGGCGCTCGGTCTCTCCCGCGCGCTGGTGGCCGATTATTTTCCGGGCATGTCGAGCCGGATTTCCGGCCTCGGCCTGGCCGGTCTGGAGGAGAACGCACTGGAGCGCCATGAAGCCGCTTTCGATGAAGACGTCGTCGCGCTTCCCGTCGGAGGTTTCTACCGGCTGCGCGCCTCCGACGAGCCGCATGCGCTGGATGGCAATCTCATCCACATGCTGCAGGCGGCCTGCAACAAAGGGGATTATTCCCTGTTCCGGACATACAGCGCGGCCGTGCATAACCGCGATCCGATCCAGCTGCGTGACCTGTTCGAGATCAAGCCGGGCGGGCCGGCCCTGCCGCTGGCCGAGGTCCAGTCGATCAATGAGATCCGCAAGCGGTTCGTGACGCCGGGCATGTCGCTCGGCGCTCTGTCTCCGGAAGCGCATGGCACGCTGAACATCGCGATGAACCGGATCGGGGCAAAGTCCGTATCCGGAGAGGGCGGCGAGGACCGCGCGCGTTACCGGCCTTTGCCGAATGGCGACAACATGAACTCCGCCGTCAAGCAGATCGCCTCGGGGCGGTTCGGCGTGACGGCGGAGTATCTGAACCAGTGCCGGGAGATCGAGATCAAGATCGCGCAGGGCGCCAAGCCCGGCGAGGGGGGCCAGCTGCCGGGTTTCAAGGTCACCGAGCTGATCGCCAAGCTGCGCCACGCGACGCCGGGCGTGACGCTGATTTCGCCGCCCCCGCATCATGACATCTATTCGATCGAAGACCTCGCACAGCTGATCTATGACCTCAAGCAGATCAATCCGGAGGCGCGGGTCTGCGTGAAGCTGGTCGCCCAGTCCGGGGTCGGAACGGTTGCCGCAGGGGTCGCCAAGGCCAAGGCCGATGTGATCCTGATCGCCGGCGGCGTCGGCGGCACGGGCGCGAGCCCGCAGACCTCGATCAAATATGCCGGCCTGCCCTGGGAGATCGGTCTTGCCGAGGCGCACCAGGTGCTGACCCTCAATAATCTGCGCGACAAGGTCACGCTGCGCACCGATGGCGGCCTGCGGACCGGGCGCGACATCGTGATCGCGGCGATGCTGGGCGCGGAGGAATACGGCATCGGCACGGCCTCGCTGGTCGCGATGGGCTGCATCATGGTGCGCCAGTGCCATTCCAACACCTGCCCCGTGGGCGTGTGCACCCAGGACGAGGCGCTCAGGGCGCACTTCACCGGGACACCGGAGAAGGTGGTCAACCTGATGAGCTTCATCGCAGAGGACGTCCGGGAAATCCTGGCTTCAGTGGGCCTGCGGTCGCTCGACGAGGCGATCGGGCGCACCGACCTCCTGAAGCAGGTCAGCCGCGGCGCGGCGCATCTCGATGACCTCGACCTCAACCCCCTGCTGGTGCAGGTGGAAGCCGGGCGCACGGTGACCTACCGGCCAGACCGGCGCGAGCCGGTGCCGGATTCGCTCGACGCCCAGATCCTGCGCGATGCCGAGCCGTTCTTCGAGCGCGGCGAGAAGATGCAGCTGGAATATGGCGTGCAGAACACGATGCGCGCGATCGGTGCGCGCTCGAGCAGCGTGATCACCCGCAAGTTCGGGATGCAGGCGCTGCCCGAAGGACGGCTGCATATCCGGCTGGAAGGCTCGGCTGGCCAGTCGCTTGGCGCGTTCAGCGTTCAGGGCCTGCTGCTGGAAGTGCGCGGCGATGCCAATGATTATGTCGGCAAGGGCCTCTCCGGGGCCACTATCGTGGTCGCGCCGCGGCCCGAGGACCGCCGCTCGTCTGTCGGCCATGCCATCATCGGCAATACCTGCCTCTACGGCGCAACCGCCGGCAGGCTGTTTGCCTCGGGCACGGCGGGCGTGCGCTTTGCCGTGCGCAATTCAGGGGCCGTAGCCTTTATCGAAGGCTGCGGCGCAAATGGCTGCGAGTATATGACCAATGGGCGCGCCGTCATCCTTGGGCCGGTCGGCGATAATTTCGGGGCCGGGATGACCGGCGGGGCGGCCTATGTCTGGGATCCGGACGCCCGTTTCGAACGCTATGCCAATCCGGATACCATCGAGTGGCACAGGCTGGCGGATGTCCCGGAGCTTTATGCCGAGGAGCTGCGCGCCCTGATCGAGGAGCATGTCCGGCGCACGGGCTCCGTGCGCGGGCGCGACCTCCTGGAAAACTGGGCGGACACTTCAGGCGACATCCTCATGGTCCTGCCGAAAGAGCTTGCGGCCCGCTTCCTGTCGCATGGCCGCACGCGGCGCGAGCGCAAGGAGCCGCAACGCGCCTGAGATCAGCTTTTCTTGCGCCGGACGCGGGGCCAGATCAGCCGCAGCCAGATGAAGAGGAGAGCCCCGATCAGCAGCAGCCAGGGCAGGCCATAGGCGAAGGCGGTGACCACAGCGGCAATGGCCGCAGCGAGATTATAGAAGAAGCTGCCGAAGGCCTGCGAGAGTGGGGCGAGGGCGCCCTGCGAGACCGGGTTGAGCTTCGTTTCATAGCTGATCGAAAGCTGGCTCATATCGACCCGCGCCCGCAGCGCGCGCAGGGTCGATGTCAGCGAGTCGATCTCGCCATTGACGCGGGCCAGTTCGCGCTGCGTTTCAAGCAGCTCGCCGAGATTGCCCGGCCGGTCGGCGAGCAGCTGTTCAAGCCGGGTCTGCAACAGGGTCTGCGCCTTGAGGCGGGCATCGGTATCGACGATCGAGACCGTGAGGTCCTCGGCTGTCGTCTGGCGAGCCGTGATCTCGCCGCGCAAAGTGGCCGCCTCGGTCTCGAGGCCGGAGAGGAAGCTTTCGATCCATTGCGGTGTGGCGCGCAGGCTGACCGAGCCGGAGGACTGATCCTCTGAGTAAGCGTAGAGATAGGAATTAGTGATAATGCAGACGGACGGCCCGGCGGCCTGGCATGCGGCCACATGGCCCTGCATGGCCGGCTCGATGGCGCGCACCGGCAGGCGGATCCCGACCGAATGGGAATAGGCGAGGTATTGCACTGCGCCGCCCGGCTCCGGTGACGCCTCAAGCGCGTCCGGGGACGGGGCGCCAGGCGGGGCCGACATGCGCGCCTGCACTTCCGGCGCGGCTGCCGGGCGGCCGCCATCATATCCTCCCTGCGGGCCGCCGCAGGCGGCAATCCCGAAACATACTGCCAGAGCAAGGCCGGTGAACCGCATGATATAAATCCTCCCTATGCGGAAACCTCGCCATTATTTCGCAGATAATGGCAAGAGCACGCCAGAAGCGCGCCAGAAAAACGGTGAAGGCAGCGTCAGGGGCGGAAGCTGTTGGTGACCCGGCCTGGGCTGAGAGCGCGCTGGGCATGATGGGCGAAGTCCACCAGCAGCCGGCGGGTATCGCGCGGATCAATGATTTCCTCCGCATAGAAGCTTTCCGCCGTGCGGAAGGGCGAACGGATCGCCTCGAACTTTCGGTAGAGTTCAACCTTCAGGGCCTCGGGGTCCTGCGCCTCGGATAGCTCCTTGCGGAAGGCCGCCTCGATGCCGCCGGCCATCGGCAGGCTGCCCCAGTCGCCGCTCGGCCAGCAATAGCGCCATTTCGTGCGGCTCTGGTTCATCATTGCCGAGCCGGCGAGGCCATAGGCCTTGCGGATGACCACCGAGCAGACCGGGACCTGCGCCTGGTAAACCGCCGTCATGGCGCGCACCCCGGCGCGGGTTACCCCGGCCGTCTCCGCCCGGCTGCCGACGGCAAAGCCGGGGCAGTCGACGAAGTGCACCACCGGCAGGTGGAAGGCCGAGCAGAGATCCATATGGCGCGTGACCTTGTCGCAGACATCTGCGGTCCAGGCTCCGTCAAGATAGAAGGGGTCCCCCGCCAGGATGCCCACCGGAAAGCCATCGAGACGGGCGAGGCCCGCGACGATGCCGCGCCCCCAGTCATGCCCGATCTCGAAGAAACTGCCCCGGTCGCAGGCGGCATCGATGAGGCGGCGTGGCTTGTAGGGCGTGCGCCCGTCTGTCGGAACGAGGCTGATCAGGCTCTCATCGCGCCGGGCCGGATCGTCCGTAGGCGGCGCACGCTCGGGCAGGGCGTGGACAGAGAGAGGCAGGTAGGAGAGAAAGCGCCGGGCGGCCTCGAAGGCGGCCGATTCGGTCTCGACCGCATTATCGACCGTGCCGTTCTGGGCCTGGATGCGCCAGCCCCCCATGTCCTCCTTTGTGGTGTCCTCGCCAAGCGCCAGAGCCACGGGCGGGCCGGCCACGAAAACCTGGCTCAACCCTTTCACCATCACGCTGAAATGGCTGGCGGCCACGCGGCCCGCGCCCATGCCGGCACAGGGGCCGAGCGCGAGCGAGACGAAAGGCACCTGCGAGAGCCCGTGGACGATCTCGTTCCAGCCGGGGGTTTCGGGGATATAGGTCCGGGGGTCCTTCTCCAGCATCTTCACCGAGCCGCCGCCGCCCGTGCCGTCGATCAGCTGGATCAGGGGCATGCGGTATTCCGCCGCCATCTTGATGGCGAGCACCATCTTCTGCCAGATCGCGGCATCGGCGGCCCCGCCGCGCACCGTGAAATCATCGGCGAGGATGACGACGGGCCGCCCCTCGATGCG
>DAIRTA010000138.1:0-6159 GCA_036804125.1 Hyphomonas sp. | reverse complement strand
GCGTGCCGCCGCCCTGCATCTGGCGCATCATGAAGATGATGATGCCGATGATCAGCAGGATCGGCAGCAGCGAGAGCAGCACCGAGGCGACATTGTTGCGCCCGGTATCGGCCTTGACGCGGAAGGGCACCTCGTTCTCGCGCAGGATCTGTTCAGTCGTCATGTCGAGCGGGCGGATCTCGCTGATCAGCGAGCGGCCATCGCGGGTACGCACGAACAGGCGCGAATCGCCCAGCGTCGCCTCGGCGAGATTGCCGCTCTCGGCGAGGTCATAGATTTCGGAGAGCTTGGCCGGTTCCGCCCGGGAGACTTCGGGATTGCCACCCATCATCACCGCCATCCCGATCAGAAGCAGCGCCAGGGCGCCCCAGACGGCCAATGTTCTCATGTTCATGCTTCAGGTCTCGCAATTGTCAGGAGTGTTTTCGCTGCAGTGAAGATAGGCGCCCTTGGTTACAAAAACGACCCTTTTCCTGCGGCAATTATGCGCCTGCCGCCCCCAAAGCGTAAAGGCGTGTCAGGGCAGAAAGGCGCGCTTTGACAGCATTTTGCATGAATTCGGCTTCATCCGGCCGGGTTTCGGGCCTGATCCGGACCCGTCCCTGCCCGGCCGGGCGCAGACGCGCCCCGCCGAGTGTCGCCCCACGAAAGGCGGCTACCGGGTCGACAAGCCGCAGGGCAAGGCGTTCACCGGCCTGGCTGCGCGGCGGCCGGTCATGTCCGGCAATCAGAGGGATCAGCACCGACAGGCCGCGGGCGAGACGTCCCGGCGCGCATCCGGCGATCCGCACGCTGAGCACTGGGCCGGCGCCGACCTGCACATCCGCGAGCCAGCACGCCAGCAGGGCGTCTTCTGCGGCGCGCAGGCGGGCAAAACCTCGCTGGCAGGCCATGACCCTTTCTGTCAGACCCGGCCGGTCTGCCAAAAGGCGGCGCATCCGTACCCGCTCGAAAGCCGGGTTGAGATTCGAGGGATCCTCGCTCCAGCCCGCTCCGCGTGCCCGCAGCCCCTCGCGGAGCGCCTCGCGGCCAAGGCCGATCAGCGGGCGGGCAATCCACACCCCTTCCCCCTCCGGCCATACCGGCGAAAGCGACAGGCGGCGCATCCCGGCGAGACCATACCAGCCCGAGCCCTGGCGCATGCGAAGGAGCATGGTTTCGGCCTGGTCGTCGGCGGTATGCCCGGTCAGCAGAAGCCGGCCTCCGGCCGACCGCAGCGCCGCCGCCAGCAGCCGGTGGCGCGCATCACGGGCCGCGGCCTGCCCGGCACGCGGCGCGGCCCAGCGCAACGTCCGGTGCGGCAGGCCAAGCCCCGCAGAGACCTCTGCCACGGCCGCCGCCTCCCCTGCCGCCTCGGGCCGCAGGCCATGGTCAACGGTGAACACGGTCAACTCTGCCCCGGCCTGCCGGGCCCAGCCGGCGGCGAGATGCAGGAGCGCGAGGGAATCACTGCCACCGGAAACGGCAAGCCCGACCGGGCCCGCGCGAAGATCTGAAGGCAGCGCGCCGAGGACGTCTGCGAACGCCGCTTCGGGCGTCAGTTCGCACACCGCGACTGGGTCCGTTCGACCGCCGCAAGGTCGCGCACGGTCCGCGAGGCATTGGGATAGCGCCGGGGCAAGGTCTCCAGCGCCTGGCAGGCGCGCTCGCGCTCGCCGATCAGCCGCATGGTGCGCGCGAGGCGCACCAGCGCATCGGGTGCGCGCGCATCATCCGGGAAGGAGCGGATCATGGTCGTGTAGACGCCGCCCGCCTCGGCAAACGCCTGTTGCTGGTATAGCGCTTCAGCCAGCCAGAAATGCGCCTCGCCGGCCTGCGGGTCCTTGTCGAACTGGTCGATGAAGCGCCGGAAGCCTTCTTCGGCGCCGGCATAGTCAAGCCGCAGCAGGCGCGAGCGCGCTTCGGCAAAGAGCGGGCCGGGCTCGGGCGGCAACTGGCTGGCCGTGAGCGTGCCGAGAGAGCCTTCGGGCAGGCCGCCACCCGGCTGGGCAAGGATGCGGGGGCCGTTGGCGGAGGCGGCACCATTCTCCGGCGGCAGAACAAGGCTCGCCTCGGCCTGCGGGACCGGCGCGTCAACGAAAAGGTCCGGCTCGGGCTCGAGGCCGAGCTCCAGAAGGATTGCCGAAATCGCCTGGCTCTGCGCCGCCATCTGACGCCGGGCCCGGTCAAGTTCCGCTCCGAGACGCTCGACATCGGCGAGCAGCTGCTGGTTCTGGTTCTGCGACTGGGACAGCTGGAAGCGTGTGGTCTCGACCTCGCCATTGAGCCGGCGGATATCGTCCTGCGCGGCGTTCAGCCGGACACCCTGCTCGGCGAGCTGCTGGCGGGTCTCGGCGAGCTGGAAGGAAAGATCATTGCTGGTCACGCCCCGGACGATCGGCGGCGATCCGGCCGCCTGAGCGAGGGCGGGCGGAAGGGACAGGCCCGAAAGGGCGAGCCCGATAACAGCAGCTTTGAACATCCCGGAACGCATGGCGAACTCCTGACTCAACAGAGGTGGGCAGAAAAGAATGCGGCCGGGGCCAAATTATGGCACCCGGCCGCGGAAATCACGTCAGGATAGCAGCCAGACTAGCTGGTCGCGCCCGAGATGATCTGGGTGTGTGAGTTCCGGTTCAGGGCCCAGGCCTGCTCGTTCGAACCCATCGCTTTGGGCCGCTCCTTGCCATACGACACGGTATCGATGCGCGACGCGCTGACACCCTGGCTGACGAGGAACTGCTTCACCGCATTGGCACGGCGCTCGCCGAGGGCGAGGTTGTATTCGCGTGTGCCGCGCTCATCACAGTTCCCGGCAACGAGGACACGGACATTCGGGTAGGCCTGCAGCCAGGCGGCCTGGCGGCGCAGGATCTGCTGGTCCTGGTCATCGAGGCGGTACTGGTCGAGGTCGAAATATACATACTCGCCGACATTCTGGACGAAATCCTGGACCGATCCAGGAAGAACGGAGGCGGCGACTTCGCCGACCGGGGCCGTTACGGTTTCTTCGATAACAGGCTCAGGTTCAGGCGGAGCTTCGGTAATGACCGGCTCGGGTGCCGGACGGGTCGCACAGGCACCGGCAGCGGCCAGAAGCACCGCAGCTGCGCCAAGTTTCAGGACGTTTTGCATTCTCGGACTCCTTCAAGAAAGCTTGCTTCCGCGATTTACGCCGCAGACGATCAGTCAGGGCGTTCTCTAGCTCGCCCACATGTCCATAATGTGACCAAGGGCCAACCACAATCCTGTCGAGCAGGAAAATCGGGCGGGGCGTGGCCCGGAAGGCACACCCCCCATTTATGCCACCTCCTGCAGCATTTACGGCAGGAGCGGCGACCAGGCCGGGTCCGAGGCATCGGTCTGGGTCATCACGCGGCGCTCATTGCGCCCCGAGAGATCGACCGACCAGAGTTGCGGCGGCGCGCCGGGCCGGGCCTCACGGAAAAACATGATGACCCGCCCGTTCGGCGACCAGCTTGGCCCCTCATCGAGATAGGATTCTGTCAGAAGGCGCTCGTCCGTCCCGTCAGAGTTGATGACGCCGATATAGAAGCGGCCGCCCTCCTGCTTGGTGAAGGCGATCAGGTCGCCGCGCGGTGACCAGACCGGCGTCGAATAACGCCCGCGGCCGAAGCTGATCCGGCAGGCCGTATCCTGCCCGCCGGAGGGGCAGGCACGCGGGGAACCGTCCGTGTTCATCACATAAAGCTGAGGCGAGCCGCCGCGGTCTGAATTGAACACGATCGAGCGACCGTCCGGCGACATCGAGGGCGAGGTGTCGATCGAGGGCGAATTGGTCAGCCGCCGCGTCTGGCGGGTGCGCAGGTCCATCAGGTAGATATCGGTATTGCCGCGCTCGGCCTGTGAGAGGAGCACGCCCGTCCCGTCAGTGGTGAAACGCGGCGCGAAGGTCATACCGGGGAAATTGCCGAGCAGTTCCTGCCGGCCGGTCTCGATATTGAAGAGATAGACCCGCGGCCGGTCGCCTTCATACGACATGTAGGTGATTTCCTGGGCCGAGGGGCTGAAGCGCGGCGTCAGCACCATGGAGCGGCCGGTGGTGAGGTATTGCGGGTTGGCCCCGTCGCTGTCCATGATCGCGAGGCGCTTGACACGGGCGGTGCGCGGGCCGGTCTCGGCGACATAGACGATCCGCGTATCGAAATAGGGATCCTCTCCGGTCAGGCGCTGATAGATCGAATCGGCGATCTTGTGGGCAAGGCGGCGATGCTTGTCGCGCGTCGTGCGCAACTGCCGGCCGGGCTCGTCATTGATCCGCATCAGCTCACGCCCGAAGACATCCCACAGCCGGAAGGAGACCACGATCTGGCCATCCGGCTGCTCCTGATAGGCGGCGACGACCAGCGCCTCGGAGCGGATGATCTGCCAGTCACCAAAGCGCGGCTCGGCATTGATGTTCAGGTCGCGCTGAATGAAGGCGGCCTGGTTCTGGATGTCGAACAGGCCGGAAGACGCCAGGTCCATGCGCACGATCTCGGCGATCTCGCGGGCGAGTTGGGTGTCGCCATTGACGACCTGGAAATCGGGGATCGCGATCGGCGTCGGCCGGAACTGGCCTTCATCGACCCGGACCTGCAGCTGGGCGGCGGCCTGCAGGCTGAGCCCGGCTGCCAGGAAAAGCGCCGCGGCGAGTTTTGCCAGTAAGCTGAGCATCGTCGGTGTCTCCTTCATCTCATCTGTTCGCATTGTTTCGGTTCTGGCGGCAAGCACCGGGCTCATGTCCCATCTGCGGGCCCGATGGTGACTTCGATGTCGCGCCATATCTCATAATCGGCCGCCGGCAGCCGGTAGGGCGAGCAGCGGTTGACGGCGCGCACAGCGAGATCGACCGCCACGCCGGACCGGCCGACCGGGCGCGGGCGCGGGCTGATGATCTGCGGTTCACCGGTCACCCGTCCGTTCGCGTCGAGCGCGACGCGCAGGACGACATTGATCTGGTGTTCCTTCGGAAAGTCATCCACGCCGCGCCAGCATTCGCCGATCTGCCGGCGCAGCGCAGCCTGCAGCGAGGCGGTCTGTCCCCGGCGCTCACCGGCGCCGGCGCGGTCACGGTCAGCGCTCGGCAGGGCCGGGCGGTCCGAAGCCTCGGCGGTCTGGCGCGGGCGTGGCTCGGTCGTGCGCCGGTCCTGCAAGGCGCGGTCGAAATCATCAAGGAAGTCAAGGTCATTACGCGGGCGAGGCTCCGGCTGGCGCGGCGGCTGCGGGCGGGGCTGGGGCGGAGGTGGCTCGGGCTCGGGTTCCGGCTCCGGTTCTGGTTCAGGCTCCGGGGGGTCGTCCTCGGGGATGACGACCTCCGGCTCCGGCTCAGGCTCCGAAGCCGCCGGCGGTTCCGGCTGCGCAGGCGGAGCCTCCTCCGGCGGAGCGGGCGCGGGCTCTTCCGGCGGGGTCTCGGAGCGCCGCATCTCCGCAAGGTCGGCGATGCGCGCGACATCGATGAAGTCGATCGGCAGTTCGGCCGATGTCGCACATTGCGGCAGGCGCATCACGATCTCGAATGCGCTGATGCCCGGCTCCTCGCGGCGCAGGCGCTCGATCGCGCGGTCGCATTCCGAGCGCGGCTCCGGCCAGGAGATCACGGCCATGGCCAGCACGGTGCCGTGCACGAGGGCCGAGACAGTGATACCGCGAAGCATGGGTGGGCCTGATCCTCCGTCCTCAGCGCTTCTGTTCGGTGATGAAGGACATCTGGCGATAGCCGGCCTGACGCACCTCTGCCGTCACTTCCATGACGCGGCCATAGGGCACTTCCTGGTCGGCATAGAGATAGACCGGCTTGTCATAACCCTCGCCGACGATGGCGGTGAGCTGCGGTCCGAGATTGTTGACATCGACCTCGGTCTGCTGGACATAGACCGAGCCGTCCTTGCGGATCCAGATTGTCAGCGGCGTGTCGTTGGCGTCGGCTCTCAACGGTCCGGAGGCGGTCCGCGGCAGGCTCACATCCTCGCCGCGGATCAGCAGCGGTGCGGTGATCATGAAAACGATCAGCAGGACCAGCATCACGTCCACGAAGGGGGTGACATTGATCTCCGCATTGAGCGCGCGGCGCCCCCGCCGTCCGCCCTTGCCGCCCGATCCGAGAATGAGGCCCATGGCGCGTCAGTCCTTCGTGGCTTCGGAGGCGCGGCGCGACAGGCGCACGAGCACATCCTGGGA
>DAIRTA010000137.1:0-6177 GCA_036804125.1 Hyphomonas sp. | reverse complement strand
ACTTCTCAGTGGAAATTATGCGCCTCCGGGGTCAGCTCTCAGTGGAAATCAACACGTTCCGCTAATCAAGGACGGCTTAGCGCATCACAGGGACGCAAGGCGCATAGCGTGAGTATTGCCATCGTTCGGGAAAGTCCGATCCCGCCGTGTCCCGGCGCAGCCTTGCGTTCTTCGCGTTTTCGCTCTCCCCAGTCCTCGGCTATGATGCCTGTTTGGTGAGCGCAGATTCAGTTGGCCGCATTTTTGATTCGGTCTGGCGCTCCCCCCACAGTTGAGCCGCGCAGCAGCGCGAATTTCTGTTAGGATGGAGAATCGGTCTTGAATTCGCAGCCAAGGACAGGACAAGGCGACCATGGCACGTAGCGATCTCATCGTCAGCCTTGTGCGTGCAGGCGCGACCGGCGACCGGGCTGCGCTTCGCTCCACGACCGAGGCGTTGATGGCCGACGAGCGGGCGAAGAACCATCACCTGGTTGCGGATCGCCTGCAACGGGCGCTGGCTGCCGTGCCGGTGACATCCCCCTCGCTTGCGAGCGCATCCTCCCAATCGAATTCCCTGAACGGGCGCGAGGCCATCCTCGAGGTGACGCCGCGCCTCGGGCTTGATGACCTGCTCCTGCCCCTGCCGGCCCGTCAGAGCGGGCAGCAGCTGATCGAAGAACATCAGCGCGCTGACGTGCTGCGCGCCAGTGGCTACGAGCCGCGCCACCGCGTGCTCCTTTCCGGCCCTCCTGGAAATGGCAAGACCTCCTTCGCCGAGGCGATAGCAGAGGGGCTGGGCCTGCCCTTCTATATCGTGCGTTACGATGCCCTGATCGGCAGCTATCTCGGCGAGACCAACGCGAGGCTGCGCAAGCTGTTCGACTATGTCCGCACCACTCCCAGCGTGCTGTTCTTTGACGAGTTCGATGCCATCGGCAAGGAGCGTGGAGACACCCACGAGACCGGCGAAATCAAGCGCGTTGTCTCCTTCCTGCTGATGCAGCTTGACCAGCTGCCAAGCTATGTCGTGGTGATCGCTGCAACCAATCACGGGGAATTGCTCGACCGCGCCGTATGGCGTCGCTTCCAGATGCGGCTCGCCCTGCCTGCACCGGCGAAGCGCGAAGTCACTGTATTTCTTGATCGCATCTTGTCTGAGTGGCCGAATGCTCCCAAGGTGGCACCGGCGAAGGTCGCGGCGAAGCTCGGCGCGGTCAGCTATGCCGAGGCGCTCGACTTCTGCCAGAATGTCCGGCGTCGGCAGATCCTGGGGCTTGGGGAGATTTCGGTTGATGAAGCATTGCGTGCCGAGCTGGACCTGTGGAGCGCGCGGGTAACGCCCGAAGTTCTCGATGCCGAGCGATCCGACCAAACCCCTGCTGAGGCTGATCCCGCAGGCTGACCGACCGCGTCAGCCAGGGCGGGCCGCATATGTCCCGCTGCCCGAAGCCTTCCCTCGCGACCGCCAGACCGACACTTTCGGGCCGAAATTCGACCGCCTCGCACAGGTGCTGGCGCGCGGTGCTGATGCGCTGGAGCTGCGGGCCGATCCAGCCGGCCTCGCACCTGAGCGACTCCTGGTTTTCGAGGTTCGCAGCTCCATCAATGCCTTCAGCAACGCGGTCCGGAAAATCGCCGGGCTTGAACTCGTGGACGAGGAAGAGCTCCAGGAAGACGAAGCCGACACGCGTGCCTGCGCCTATCTGCTGGTCCCTGATATGGCCGCGCTCCGCAATCTCGAATCACTCTGGCGGCGCTGGCAGAACGGACGGCTCGAGCGGAGCGAGACGCCCTGGGGTGATGTCTTCAGCCTGTTGCGCGATCTGCGTCCCTGGGGTCCGCTTGATCGGGTTAACAGGAATGACGCGGGCTTTCTGGCGCAAGCAATCGACGGGTTGAACGAGGATGACCTTGTCCGTCTTGAGGTCGAGCTGGTCTATCGCATGGGCGAGGCTGCGGCAGCTGAAAGCGAGGCAGAGGTACGTCACGCCATCCTCGCGCATGGCGGTGCGGTGATCTCGCGCGCACGCATCAGCGATATTTCCTACCACGCGCTTCTGGCGGATCTGCCTGTGCGCGC
Source organism: Hyphomonas sp. (assembly GCA_036804125.1). Classification (GTDB taxonomy): domain Bacteria; phylum Pseudomonadota; class Alphaproteobacteria; order Caulobacterales; family Hyphomonadaceae; genus Hyphomonas. The sequence continues at coordinate 4,115 of DAIRTA010000137.1, read as the reverse complement.
GGTTCGCGAGATCATCGAGCGCCGTGTCGACGGGATCGCAGGGCTCGAGCCAGTTCTCCATATCCGGCCGCAAAGCGCACCGACGACAATCGAGATCGCCGATCCGCAGGAGGAAGAAGCCTTTGCTCCTGCGCCGGCCCCGTTGGGGGAGCCGATCCTGGCGCTCCTCGATGGTGTTCCGGTCGCGGCCCATCGGCTCCTTGCGGACCACGTCGATCTCGACGATCCCTTCGATCTCGAGCCCGGCGCGCTTGTCGCCAACCGCTCGCACGGGACGGCCATGGCCTCGCTCATCATTCACGGGGACCGCAACCGGTCCGAACCGCCGCTGCCCCGGCGCATCCATGTCATTCCGGTCATGGGTGATCATGACGCCTTTCCCGAAGACCGACTGATCGTCGATCTCATCTACCTCGCCGTTCTTCGCCTGCGTGAGCAGCGGCCGGGCGTCCTCATCGTCAATCTCTCCCTTGGCAACCGCAACCGGCCCTTCCACGGCCAATTGTCGCCATGGGCGCGCCTGCTCGATCGTCTGGCGCACCGCTTTGGCCTTCTCTTCATCGTCAGCGCCGGTAACGCGCCAGTCGAATTCGCTGTGCCGTCATACAGAACCAGGATCGACTTCGAGGATGCGCCAGCGGACGAACGCTCCGTGGCAATGATCCGCGCCTTGCAGGCGGTAATCGCGGAGCGCAGGCTCCTTTCTCCCTCAGAAACGGTCAACGGCCTGACCGTGGGCGCTTTCAACAGCGATGCTGTCCCGCCCGCAGACCGGGCGCTCGCCCGGGCTGTCATTGATCCTTTTGTGCAGCTTGACGCGGCAAACCCGTCGAGCAGCCTCGGCCCCGGATTTGCCCGCTCGGTCAAGCCGGACATCCTCATGCCGGGTGCGCGCGAGCACATGCTGGTTGTTCGCAATCATGATCACATTGAGGTCGCGCCCGCTGAGGCTTCACGCGGCGCGGGCCTCAAGGTTGCGGCACCGCCACGTCCGGGCAGGGAAAACCTGGACGGATATACCAATGGCACCAGTGCCGCCGCGGCGCTGGCCTCACGCACCTGCCACAGGATTCACGATGCACTCGAGGCGGCTTATGGTGAGGCATTCCTCGCGCTTCCGGCTGCCGAGCGCGCCGTCCTGATCAAGGCTCTCGTGATACATCCTGCGCGATGGCCGCGTGCCATTGCCGATCTCATCAAGGCGACTGTTGGCCCGCACGGCCGCGGCCAGGCCAGCAAGCAAAAAGACAGTATCCGCCGCTTCCTTGGATACGGAATTGTCGATGCGGATGATGCTGTCGCATGCGCATCCGACCGGGCGACGTTCTTTGCCACAGGCAGCCTCGCTCGGGATCGCAGCGTCACCATTGCCGTACCCGTTCCGCTTGCCATGGGAGGCAAGGCGCAGCCACACAGCCTTTCGGCGACACTCGCGTGGTTCACGCCTGTCGTGCCCGGTCGGAAAACCTATCGCACATGCAGGCTGAAGATCCTGAAGCCTGACTGTCTCGGTGACCTCGGGGTCAAGCCGCATGCCTGGCAGCCTGACGAACACCAGACCAACCGCGGCACGGCTTTCACGCGCTGCTGGGAAGGGAGCGATGCGCCGGTTGTTACCCCGGACATGACCATCCCGCTGGTCGTGCAGCGCGAACCGGACCGAGGACTACCGGTGGATGAACCCGTGATCTTTGGTCTGGCGGTCACTCTCGCCATGCCCGGCGAGGTTGCCCTTTACGACGAGGTCTTCGCAAGGGTGCAGCCGCCGCTCAGGGCTGCGACACGCGCCTGATTATATCCCGGAGATAGTGCACCGCAGTGCTCGCGGGCCGCTGGAACGGGCTTTGGTCGGCGTACCGGTCGCATCGCCTGTCAATCCGGATCATGGCCAGTGTGCAGCGACCTCGGTCTGATTTGCAGGCAATACGCATGTCACCCAACGAGGTACCGCTGACTTTCGCAGATGCGCCTGCCTCAGCTGCTCTGGGCCTGAAGGATCAGCCGGTGCTCTCGGTCGGGATGCAGCACCTTGCCCTGTTCGACCGCGCCGCGACAGATTCCAGCTGTGGCCGCATTCTTTTTGATGTCCCATCGGATGTCGCCCGCGCCATGAGAGATGCATGGCGGGGCAAGATCCAATCAGCGCGCTTCTGATCGTCGCTTCGCCTGACATGTTCGAGCCCGGAGGGAATCAAACCCCACCTTATGATGCATATCGGTGACTGATCCCCACCCGGCCACCTCCTGCAGTGGCAAAGATCGCGCCGAACTGGACGAGGGCAAGCGCCGGCCACCAGAGATTGAATGGCTGTTCGATGTGGACAGTCAGAAGAGCGACAATGAACATTCCCATCAGGACGTGTCCGACAGCGCGCACCAGCAATCCCGCAATCAGTAGCAGCGCCATCAGGATCTGTACCCACACAACCAGCGGCGCGAGCGCTGAAGGAAACGGATAGCCGTACCCCGCAAGAAACCCTGTAAATTCCTCCATCCTGTCTTGCGAAAGCACATTGTCATGGGTCTGAAAGATGAGGAAGCTCGCCGTCCCGAGCCTCGCGAACAGCAGTGCGAGATCTGTCGAACCGATCGTCCGGAACAACCTGGGTCCGCCTGGGATCGGGACAGGATGCTCCCGGGCGACCTTATCAGTCATAGTGATCGATCCCGGGCCCCTCGACAGACACCCAGTCATGCTTGCGGATTTCATAGACAGAGTAGTCGGGCGCCGGAAACGCAGGATCAGCAAAGCTGCCTGCGGGTATCGCGACGAGCTCCGGCTGACTTGCGCTCACGAACCAGCCTCCTGAACCGCAATCCGGGCACAGGAAGAAGGACGTTTCCGCTCCGCTCGGACCGATCGCGCTCCAGCAATGCGTGTTACCAGAGACTTCCACCATGTCGCATGCGTACCGGGCCTGCACCGCAAAAGCCGATCCGGACCGCCGCTGACAGTCGAGGCAATGACACACTGAAACCCTGACGGGCTCTCCGCGGCACTGGAGGCTGAGTTGCCCGCACATGCAACGTGCGGTGCGGATCCTTTCGTTCATGCCGCATGACCCTCGGGGACCAAGTCCCTTTCAAAGAAGTGATGGGCGTAAGGGTCTTCGTTGAAGCGGTCGATCTCACGCCATCCCGCTCGCCGGTAAAACCCGTATGCCTCGGTCAGGGCGCGATTGGTGTCGAGCCGCAGTCTGCGGATGCCGAGGCCGGACGCCACGGTCTCGGCATGCCTCATGAGCAGACGGGCGATACCGCACCCTCGTGCTGCAGGAGACACCCAGAACCGCTTGATCTCGGCGACCTCCGTGCCATTGCCGACCAGAGCCACACAGCCGATCGGAAGGCCGTCGGAGATGGCCACGAGGAATGCGCCCTTCGGGGGGGCTATCTGTTCGGGCTTCGGGTCCCTTGACTTCGCTACGTCAAACCCTTCCGCGAACCGTCCCTGCAATTCCTCGTAGTAGGCATCAAGGCAGTACCGCGACCTTGGGTCAGAGCCGGGCAGCATGTCGATGACAATCTGGTCCCTGGTCAATACTGTCGCGATGAGGTCAAGAGCCGCCAGCATCCTTGACGTCTCGCTGTGCCTTTCCAGCACGTTACGCGCCCGCTCGTCGGAAATGGCATCGTAGGCCTCCAGTTCACGGCGCCCGGCTGCAGTCAGCGCGACCACGCGGGAACGGGCGTCCTCCCGTCCGGCCCGGGTGACGATCAGTCCCTCCCCCTCGAGGCTGCGCAGAAGCCGGCTCATGAGGCCCGAATCAAGGCGGAGGTAGGCTCTCAGATCAGCGACACTGGTTCGGCCGTGCCCGACAGCATTGAGAACCCGCGCTGCGCCAAGCGGGCGCCCGCGACCAAGAAAGGAATCATCGAGCGCACCGACCTCGGTGGTCACGGCACGGGCGAAACGGCGAAATCGGGCTTCCGGCGTCAACATGAAATCTGACTTAGGTCAGATATTCTGTCGTCACAAGAGTAGCCAGCCTTGTCCAGGAGCATCAGTGACCAGCCCCGGACGTCCCCGTGCCACATCGAAGGCGTCAGCCAATCCACGGCCTGTTGATTTTCACTGAGAGTTGACCCCGGATTTTCATCGAGAAGTGACCCGG
>DAIRTA010000136.1:0-6287 GCA_036804125.1 Hyphomonas sp. | reverse complement strand
TCTGCGAGCTTTTCCCGGACACGCCCGCCAGCCTCGCCAATTCGGCCGGATGCTATCTCGGCCCGGGCTTTGCCTATGATCTCACCCGGCCGGGCATCGCGCTGTATGGCGGCTCGGCCCCCCCGGCGAGCCTGGAGATCAAGCCTGTCGTCACGCTGGAGGCCGCGATCATCAGCGTGTTCACCGGCCGCAAGGGCGGGCTGGTCGGCTATGGCGCGACCCATCAGCTGGCCGAGGACCGCCTCCTCGCCACCTGCGCGATCGGCTATGCCGATGGCCTCCTGCGCAGCGGTTCGGGCCGGATGAAAGGCTGGCTCGATGGCGCGCCCTGCCCGGTCCTCGGCCGGATTTCCATGGACCTGGTCACGCTGGATGTCACCGAAAAGGCGGCTGCAGCAAAACCCGGCGCACGGGTTGAATTCCTGGGCCCGAACGCCAAGCTCAATGACCAGGCTGACGCCGCTGGCACCATCGGCTACGAACTCCTCACCGGGCTCGGCGCCCGCGTTCAACGGATTTATCGCTGACGGACCCGGCCATGCAGAACCCGCTCCAGCTCATTGGCCGTGCTACGCTTGGCCTGTTCGCCGAGATTGGCCGCCTGTCGGTGTTCGGCGGCCGCATGATCGCCTCGGCCGTGACCCCGCGCTGGTATCCGGGCGAGATCCTGCGCCAGGCCGTGCGCATCGGCTTCTACTCCCTTCCTGTGGTCGGCCTCTCCGCCGTCTTCATCGGCGCGGCGCTCGCCCTCAACATCTATGAGGGCGGCAGCCGCTATGGCGCCGAGCAGTTCGTGCCGAACATCGTCGTCCTCGGCATCTCGCGCGAGCTCGGCGCCGTGATCACCGGCCTGATGCTGGCGGGCCGCGTCTCGGCCGGCATCGCCGCCGAAATCGGCGCCATGCGTGTCACCGAACAGATCGACGCCCTGGAGACCCTCTCCGCCTCGCCTTTCCGTTATCTCTACGCCCCGCGCCTTATCGCGGCCCTCATCACCCTGCCCCTGCTGGTGATTGCCGCCAATATCATCGGCGTGATGGGCGGCTGGCTGGTCAGTGTCTATGGCCTCGGCTTCGACTCCACTGTCTATCTGCGCAACACGCTCGATTTTGTCACAAATGAAGACATCGCTGTCGGCCTGATCAAGGCCGTCGTCTTCGGCGGGGTGATCGCCATCATGGGTTGCTATCAGGGCGATCGCAGCCAGGCCGGCGCCACCGGCGTCGGGCGCGCAGCGACCCTCTCCATGGTCGGCGCGGCGGTGCTCGTCCTCGCCTTCAACTATGTCCTGTCCACCCTGTTCGTGGAGATCGGCCTGTGAACGCGCCTGCGACCCCGCCCCTCCTGAAACTCGAAGGCGTGGAAAAGGCCTTCGGCGGAAACCCTGTCCTACGCGGGGTCGATCTCGACGTCGCGCGCGGCCAGAGCCTCGTCGTCATCGGCGGCTCGGGTTCCGGCAAGTCCGTCATGCTCAAGAACGCGCTCGGCCTGATGACGCCCGACAAGGGCCGCATCCTGTTCGACGGCGAGGACGTGACGGGGGCGAGCGGCAAGGCGCGCGAGGCCATGCGCGCACGCATCGGCATGCTGTTCCAGTCCGGCGCCCTGTTCGATTCGCTCACCGTCTGGGAAAACGTCGCCTTCCGCCTGATCAACAGCAAGGGGTTCAGCCGCGCCGACGCAAAGGAGCGCGCCATCAGCACCCTGAAGAAAGTCCGGCTCGGCACGGAAGTCGCCGGGCTTTACCCGGCCGAGATTTCCGGCGGCATGCAGAAGCGCGTGGCGCTGGCCCGCGCGATCATCTCGCAGCCGGACCTGATCTTCTTCGACGAGCCGACCACCGGGCTTGATCCGATCACGGCCGATGCCATCAACGACCTTATCCTCGAACTGGTCCGCAGCCTTGGCGCCGCGGCCGTCTCGATCACCCATGACATGGCCTCGGCCCGCAAGATCGCCGACGAGATCGCCATGCTGTTTGAAGGCCGTATCATCTGGCGCGGCCCGGCATCGGACGTCGACCGCAGCGGCAACGCCCATGTCGACCAGTTCGTGAACGGACGGGCCGACGGGCCGATCCAGCCGGCGATATGACAGGGACATTTCCAGCAAGTTTGCTAGACCAAGGATAGTGTGATGATCTCAGCGTTTTCAGAGTGGTTTCAGGGCGATCCACGGTCCATAGTCTTGGCTTTGTTTGCTGCAGTTGCAGCTGCGGTTGTTACATACTTGCTTCAACGCAGAACCCAGCTAATTGCTCTGGAGCGGCAGTATGCAAAGAACGATGAGATCAGACAGAAGGAGATGAGTGAGAAGGAGCTTGCGCACAAGCGCATGGTGGGTGATGGTGCGCTATCCTTCCTTTCCCAGGTTCATGAGATAACCGAAATCGGTATTTTGGACAAACGAACCAAGGAATACAGGACTCTTCAAAGCTTTGTTCAAAATCCGAATCTTGATCCTGGAAAGCCACAATCGAACAGGGCAGCGAGTGCAGCCTTTGCCTTGGGCCAAGTGTTGGCAGGGTTCAAAATTATCTTGAGCGAGAGAAACGTCAGCCCAGCTTCTGAGGAACACCAACAGTTTCTTTCGCTATGGCATACTAAAATCATCCCCTCACTGACTAGCCGCTCTTACCCCGGAGATCCTTATCTGTATCCGGAGCAAGTGGACATACTCGCGACAAAACTCATTGTGCCTGACCTTAAACCCAACACTTATCGCCCAATGCATTGGGCCGAATTCGTAGAATTGTTCAATTCGGACGAAAGCGTAAAGACGGTAATAAGATCTATCTGGGATCAAATCGCGGACGTCTTTGACGATAGTAAGCCACCGGAGATAAGAACGCTGAAACAAGCTAGGTTGGCAATGATCAGCATTCTGCTGAATAGCATCCGAGAGCGTGCCAAACTCAAGCCGCAATACGATGAAGCGTTCAAGCTACATTTGGGCCGATTGTTCGCTCATGAAGAAAAACGCAAGGGTGCACCACCGAAATGGTATGTAATGACCTATAACGATGTTGCTGAATGGGCCGAGCCCGAAAGGCAAAAACTCGGTCTTCTGCCGGCCTCGGAAAAGACGGGCAAAAGGTCCTCAATGAAAGAGCATCGGAAGACTTAGATTTCAGCCGGGCGGTTTTCGATATTTCCCTGTTTCTAGGGATGCTTGATCATCCGGTATCAGCCGTCTGCCCGAAGTCCAGCAGCATTGAGCTTCTGTCTTGCTTGTCCAGGCCAAAGCAACTTAGCTTCCGCCATGGCCAAGACCTCGACCTCCGCCTTCGTCTGCCAGTCCTGCGGCGCGGTGCATGCCAAATGGGCCGGGCGCTGCGAGGCCTGCGGCGAATGGAACACCCTCGTCGAGGAAGCCGTCTCCGGCCCGCCCGGCGGCCTCAAGGCCGAGAAGAGCCCGGCCCGGCGCAGCGGCGGCAAGGCAAGCTTCACCGCCCTGAATGCCGAAACCGAGGCCCCGGCCCGGATCGTCATCGGCGTCGAGGAGCTGGACCGTGTGTTCGGCGGCGGGCTTGTGCCCGCCTCGGCCACCCTGATCGGGGGCGATCCCGGCATCGGCAAGTCCACGCTCCTGTTGCAAGCCGCCGCGCGCCTCGCCCGTAATGGGGTGAAGACGGTCTATGTCTCGGGCGAGGAGGCCGCCGCCCAGATCCAGGAGCGGGCAAAGCGCCTGAAAGTGGCCAATTCCCCGGTCCAGCTCGCCACCGAGACCGATTTGCGCCGTATCCTCTCTGCCCTGAAAGAGGCCGCGCCCGACTTCGTCGTCATCGATTCGATCCAGACCCTCTGGTCGGACAGTCTCGAAGCCGCCCCCGGCTCGGTCGCGCAGGTCCGCGCCTCGGCGCAGGAACTCGTCCGCTGGGCCAAGAAATCCGGCGCGGCGCTCGTCCTCGTCGGCCATGTCACCAAGGAAGGCACAATCGCTGGCCCCCGCGTCGTCGAGCACATGGTCGATGCCGTGTTCTATTTCGAGGGCGAGCGCGGCCACCAGTTCCGCATCCTGCGCGCGGTCAAGAACCGCTTCGGCCCGACTGATGAGATCGGCATCTTCGAGATGCATGCCCTCGGGCTGACCCCCGCCAAGGAGCCCTCCGCCCTGTTTCTTTCCGCCGAGGCGGAGGCGGGCGGCGGCACCGCCGTCTTCGCCGCCATGGAGGGCTCCCGGCCCGTGCTCGCCGAAGTCCAGGCCCTCGTCGCCAAAAGCCCGTTCGGCACGCCCCGGCGCAGCGTCATAGGTTATGACTCAGGCCGCCTCGCCATGCTGCTCGCGGTGCTCGAGGCGCGCTGCGGCATCAACCTTGCGGGGATGGATGTCTATCTTTCCGTAGCCGGAGGTTACCGCCTGACCGAGCCGGCGGGCGACCTCGCCGCCGCCGCCGCGCTTCTTTCGGCTCTCTCCGGCGATCCGGTGCCCGAGCGCAGCGTGTTTTTCGGCGAGGTCGCCCTCTCCGGCGCCGTTCGCCCAGCCCCGCGCACGGACCAGCGCCTGAAGGAGGCCGCGCGGCTCGGCTTTCGCGCCGCCTATGCCCCGGATAGCAGCGCTGCGGCAGAGGGCGGCTTGACCGTTACGGCGATTACACGGCTTAACGCGCTGGTCGATCTTCTCGCCCCCGGCGCTGCCCATGCTTGATTCCCTGTCCGCCTTTGATGCGATCGCGCTGGCGGTCATCGTGATCTCCGCCATCATGGCGTTCGCGCGCGGCTTCCTGCGCGAGCTGGCGACGCTCGGCGCCTTCCTCGGCGCGATCGCGGCGGCCTACAGCGCGCGCCTCCTCCTGCGCGACCCGCTGGCACGCCTCCTGCCCGAGGGCACCCATGAACTCGCCCCCGACGCCATTCTCGTCATTACGGCCTTCCTCGTTGTCTATGTACTTGTCGCCTGGCTCGGCCAGAGCCTCTCGCGCACCGTGCATTCGGGCGAAGAGAGCGGCCTGTTCGACCATATCGCCGGGCTGATCTTCGGGGTGATCCGCGGCTTCGTTGCGCTCGTCTTCCTCGCTGTGCTGCTGAATGTGGCGATGGAGCGCGACCGGATGCCCCCCTTCATCAAGAACAGCCTGACCTATCCGGCCTTCGACCGCGCGGCGCAGTTCGTCACCCGCAGCGCCGAGGAGGCCGGTCGCAATGGCGCCCGGCCAGCCGGCCCCGGCGCGGACGGAACCGACGCGGACGCGGCTTTGTGACAGGCGCGTGATATCTCCCCTTCCGCCGCCCCGAGAAGCGGATTATATCCCACTCGCGCGCCTGCCCTTGCCCCTCCCCCTGCGGATACGCTGATGATCTATTTCGATCATGATGACGACAAGCCCCGGGAAGAGTGCGGTGTCATCGGTGTTTATGGCAGTCCCGAAGCGAGCCTGCTGACCGCCCTTGGCCTGCACGCCCTGCAGCATCGCGGGCAGGAAGCCTGCGGTATCGTCAGCTTCGACGGCAACCGGTTTTCCTCCGAGCGGCATATGGGCCTTGTCGGCGAGCATTTCGGCGGCGACCTGCGCGCCCGCCTGCCCGGCCATTCCGCCATCGGCCATAACCGCTACTCGACCCAGGGCCGGCCGATGCTGCGCAACATCCAGCCGGTCTTTGCCGATCTCGATGCCGGCGGCTTTGCCGTCGCGCACAATGGCAACCTTACCAATTCGCGCCAGCTGCGTACGAGGCTCGTCCGCGAGGGGTCGATCTTCCAGTCCACAATGGACACCGAAGTCATCCTGCACCTTGTCGCCCGCAGCCCGAAGGCCCGCTTCGTTGACCGGCTGATCGAAGCGCTGCTGCAGATCGAGGGCGGCTATGCCCTTGTCGGGCTGACCGGCAAGAAACTTATCGGGGCGCGCGATCCGGTCGGCCTGCGCCCGCTCATCCTGGGCCGGATCGGCGCAACCTATGTCCTCGCCTCGGAGACCTGCGCCCTCGATACGATCGGCGCGGAGTTCATCCGCGAGGTCGAGAATGGCGAGGTCATCGTCATCAGCGAGGCGGGCGTCGAATCGCTGCGGGCCTTCCCGCCGCGCCCGCCGGCGCCCTGCGCCTTCGAATATGTCTATTTCGCCCGGCCGGACAGTTTCATCCAGGGCCGCTCGGTGTATGAGGTGCGCCGCCGCATGGGCCGCGAGCTGGCGGCCGAGACGCCCGCCGATGCTGACATCGTCGTGCCGGTGCCGGATTCCGGCGTGCCGGCCGCGCTTGGTTTTGCAGAGGCCTCCGGCATCCCGTTTCACATGGGCATCATCCGCAACCATTATGTCGGGCGCACCTTCATCCAGCCGACCCAGA
>DAIRTA010000135.1:0-6308 GCA_036804125.1 Hyphomonas sp. | reverse complement strand
TGGCCGGGGCGCCCTTTCCGGCGGTCTGCCAGTCGACAATTGCGACAGGCTTGGCCGCATCCGGAGCGCCAAACAGCATGTTGTCGAGCCGGAAGTCATTATGGGTGAGGCTGAATGGCCCGCTATAGGCCGCGCCCCAGTGCGGCAGCGCGGCCGCATAGGCATCGCCAACCCTGATCATATCCGGCGTCAGGTGGGCCCCATAGCGCTCCTTGAAACCGCCCCAGAGCGCCGCAACCATCTCGGGCCCGAGCGAAGGCTCAGGCGCCGCTGCCGAACCCTGGAGCCAGTCAAAGCCGTCCAGCGCCGGATCTTCCCAGTGCGCCGCATGCAGGACGGCCGCGGCCGAAAGAGCCATGCGCGCCTCTTCCAGGCTGCACCCCTGCAATTGGTCTCCCTGCATGGCGGGCGCCATGTCTTCCATGATCAGGGCGAACCGGTTCGTTTCCGGGTCATGATCGGTGTAAAGGGCGTCCGGCGTGATGCGGCCTGCCACCCTTGGGAAAGTCTGATAGAATGAGACTTCGCGCTTGTAGTGATTGAGCAGCCTGGCGGTCATCAGGCTGGCCTCGCTGGCCGACGGGAACTTGCCGACCAGGCTCGCCGGCGCGCCCTCGCCGGCGCGGGCATAGTCAAAGACAAAGCGGACATTCTCCCCGATCTGGCCGGTGCCGATCGACCTGGCTGTGAGGCCGCGCACCTCGGCGGCGATGCCGATCTCGCTGAACAGCTGGTTGAACCAGTCCGGTCCGATGTCCAGCGGCGCGATGTCCAGCGACAAGCCGCTCATGCCGGGTTGTCTGCCTTGTCCGCTGTCTTGTCCGCAGCCCTGCGCCCTGTCATGCGGCGGAACCGGCCAAGCCTGTCCTCGGCGCGCCTCAGGCCCTTGTCGAGCGCCGCCATGGTGCGGGCGAAATCTCCGGCACTATCCCGCCGCCAGGCACGCTCGGCCTGGCCGATAACGAAGGCGATCGCGATCCGCTTCAGGCTGGCGGGCGCCCCGCTATCATCGTCAAGCCCCGCAGACGCCAGCGCCCAGGCGGCGCTGGCATGCCGGTGGGCCGGCAGGCGCACGACATGGCTGAGCGAGGTCTCCCGGAACTTCATCAGCTCGACAACGCCGGCCCGATGGGGCTCCATCGCCTCGAAACGGCGCATGATGACTTCAAACAGCCTCTCGCGGGCGGATGTGTCTTCGGGAACACCGTCGGCCGACATCGCGCGGTCGAAATAGCCATCGAGCGCCTCAACGATGTCCTCGCGTCCGCCCGCTGCGTGGAAATCATCAAGGTTGAGGCCCGCCTCGGCAGCGATGGCAGCCAGGGTGATCTCCGGCCAGGGGCTTGCGCCCGCGAGGCGCAGCGCCGCTTCCAGCCCCTTGTCAATCACGCTCGCTGCCTCAGCCAAGGCCCTGATCCTCCGTGTTTCAGTCGGCCTCCCGCGACAGCTCGCGCTCACGCGCGGCGGCGGCCCGGATGGCCTTCCTGAGAAGTTCCGGTATCCCACCTTCGTTCATGAGGATGTCAAGGGCTGCCGCCGTCGTGCCGCCAGGGGAGGTAACGGCCCGGCGCAGGGACTCCGGGCTCTCTCCCGATGCGGCCAGAAGCGCCACGGCCCCTTCAACGGTCCGCCGCGCCAGCCGCCCGGCAAGGTCGACCGGCAGCCCCTCGGCCGTTCCGGCCTCGGCCATGCTCTCGGCGAGCAGGAACAGATAGGCCGGGCCGGACCCGGACAGGGCGGTCACAGCCGGCATCAACGCCTCATCGACCGGGCCTTCGACATCACCCAGCGGCGCCAGAGCCTTACGGGCGAGGGCAATGTCCGCAGCGCTCGCACCCGGCGGCGCGCTGAGCACGCTAATGCCCTGCCCGATGCTTCCCGGCGTGTTGGGCATGGCCCGCAGTACACGCGGGGTGCTGAAACGCTGCGACAGCTGGGACAGCCGGACACCGGCCATGATCGAGAGGATACAGGCCCCCGGCCCGGCAAATGGCAGCAGTGCGGGCGCCGCGCCGGCAAATTGCTGCGGCTTCAGGGCGATCACGAGCAGGCCAGAGGCGTCCGGCTCGGGGTTGAGCCTGATCCGGCCGGCCTCAGCCCAGCCCTCAACCTCCGCTGAAGGCTCAGGCTCGAGGACCCTGATGTCCGGCCTCGCCTTGCCAGCCAGCCAGCCGCGCAGGAGGGCCGTGCCCATACGGCCGGCCCCGGCAAGGGTGATCACAGAGCGGGCGGGCAAGGCGGCGGCCTCAGGCCTCGCCCTGGGTTTCGAACATCACCGCGTCGATCGCCTCGCGCGGGCTCTTTCCGGCCCAGACAAGGAAGTTGAACGCCGGCATGAAACGGTCTGCCGCGCTGACAGCGGCCGACAGGACGGTGCGCACCTCGCCGGCCGACAGCTCGACGCGATCCGCCATCGGAAAGGTGTAGCGGAACATGATTACGCCATCATCGGCCCAGTAGTCGAAATGCCCGAGCCAGAGGCGCTCATTGGCCAGCATAACCAGTTCGGCCAGCGCGTGGCGCCGCGCCTCCATCGCCTTGACATCCAGTGTCAGGGAAAAGTGGATCGCTTCAGGCTCCGGCCGGTAGGCAAACAGGGCGCCCATATCGCCCCAGCGGGTTTCGGCGACGAGCTGCAGTGTGCCTTCCTCATCACGCTCGGACGGCCAGCCCAGCGCTTCGATGGCTTCTTCGACGGTGTCGAGGGGGTCGGCTTCTTCAAGCCCTGTACGCCCGAGTTCCAGACTCATATTCTGTCCTCCGCAGCCTGTTTTCCTGAGTCTGCCGGATTCGCCCGGCTTTTCCAACAGAACTCAACGCGCAAGCGACCCGTGCTGTCCAGCATCTGTCGCAGCCGCGGCTCAACTTTCCGTGGATTTCCTGTCCGGCGGAGCGCTGCGCGCCTCCAGCGCGGCAATGCGGGCTTCCAGCGCCTCGACCCGGTCAAGCGCGGCCGTTGCGATGGCTTTCAGCGCCTCGACTTCATCGCGGGCGGCAAGGTCCATATCAGCGATCAGCCCGCGAATACGGGCCTGCGCCGCCGTCCGGGCCTCTTCGCCGGCCGCACGGGCCGCCCCGAGCGCCCCGGACATCAGCTCGGCAATGTCATCAAGCAGTGGATTTGTGCCCGCCATGCGGCTACTCCTTCGCGCGAAGCTGGTGCGCTCCGCCTATCAGATAGGGGCCGGGGCAGACAGGGAAAAGACGCCGCATGACCGACCTCCTCCTCGCAATGGCAACGGCCGCTGCGAACGCACCCCTCACTTTTCCTGAATGGAGCCCGGCGCTGCTCTCGATCGATCTCGGCTTCATCGGCGCCGGCACCTTCCACCTGCGCTGGTACGCCCTTGGCTACATTGCCGGCATTGGCCTGGCCTGGTGGTATGCGACGGCGCTGATCCGCCGGCCCGCCCTGTTCGGCGGCCAGTCCCCGCTCGACCGGACGACGCTGGATGACCTGATGTTCTGGATCATCATCGGCATCATCCTCGGCGGCCGGCTCGGTTATGTCCTGTTCTACATGGTGCCGCACCAATGGGAGGTGCTGGCGGCCGATCCGCTGACCATTGTCCGCATCTGGGATGGCGGCATGGCGTTCCATGGCGGCATCCTCGGCGTCGCCATCGTGCTCTGGTGGTTTGCTTCGAGGCGCGGGGTGACCCTCCTCTCGGTCGGCGATATTGCGGGTGTCACCGCGCCGATCGGGATCGGGCTCGTGCGTATCGCCAACTTCGTCAATGCCGAACTGTATGGCCGCCCGACGGACGGACCGATGGGCATGGTATTTCCGGAAGGGTTCGTGCCGGGCGCGACGCCGCCCGCCTATGACTGGGCATCCGGCGAATGGGTCTACCGGGGCGACGAGCTCGCCCGCCATCCGAGCCAGCTTTACGAGTCCCTCCTGGAAGGCTGGCTGCCCTTGCTGGTCCTGTCCGTGCTGATCTGGCGCTTCGGCGCGCTCAAGCGGCCCGGCCTCGTCGCCGGACTGTTCCTGCTGATGTATGGCATCGGGCGGTCGATCGCGGAGAATTTCCGCGAGCCGGATGCCTTTGTCAGCGGCCTGCCGGACTGGCTGACCATGGGCATCCTGCTATCCGTGCCGATGTGGATTGGCGGCGCCTGGCTGGTCTGGAACGCGATGCGGAAACCGGCTGTAGCGGCGTGAGCCTTAAAGACAGGCTGGTCCGGCAGATCGCGGCCGACGGGCCGATGCCGCTATCGAGCTTCATGCAGATGGCCCTGCACGACCCGGCAGAGGGGTATTACGCAACCCGCCCCGGTCTCGGCGAGGACTTCACGACCGCGCCGGAAACGAGCCAGATCTTCGGCGAGCTCATCGGGCTCTGGCTGGTGCATGAATGGCGAGCGCTGGGCGAGCCGCAACAATTCGTCCTTGCAGAGATCGGCCCGGGCCGCGGCACGCTGATGGCCGATGCCCTGCGCATTGCCGGCGTTGCGGGCGGGGACGGCTTCATGACGGCGATGCGCGTTGGCCTTATCGAGCCCAGCCCGGCCCTCAGGCGGGTTCAGTCAGACCGTCTTGGCGCGTTCAGCCCGCACTTCGCAGCCGAGCTGACCAGCCTGCCGGACGGCCCGATGCTGCTGGTTGCCAATGAATATCTCGACTGCCTGCCGGCCCGGCAATTCCGCCAGACCGGTGCGGGCTGGCGCGAGTGTGTCGCCGGGCTCAGCGCAGACGGGCAGCTGGCGCTCGGGCTCGCCGCCGACCCGCCTCGCCTGCCCGCAGAGGCCGCCCTGACCGGCGCCGTGGTCGAGATACAGCCCGGGCTGGATCTGGTCATTGCCGCGCTGGCCGAGCGGGGTGCGCCCTTCAGGGCGCTGTTCATCGATTATGGTCCGTCGGACAGCGCGCCGGGCGACACGCTGCGGGCACACCTCAAAGGCAAGCAGGTAGACCCGCTGGAGAGCCCCGGCGCCTGCGACCTGACGGTCGATGTCGATTTCGGACGTTTCGCACGCCTTGCCCGATCCGCCGGGCTGGATGTCGCCGGTCCCGTGCCGCAGGGCCTGTTCCTGATGGGGCTTGGCGCGCAGGCGCGGCTGCGACAGCTGATTGCGGCCAATCCTGATCAGGCCGAAGCGCTCTTTACGCGCGCGCAGAGGCTGATCGATCCGGCCGAGATGGGCGAGCGGTTCAAGGCCATCTGCCTGTCGTCTCCGGGCCTGCCTGAACCGGCTGGATTCTAGCTGGGCCGCTTGATCGCGTTGCCGGGCCCGAGCAACACCACGGTTGGCGCATGCTGGCGGGCCTTTTCCGCCTCGATCCCGCAGAAAGCGGCAATGATGACCGTGTCGCCAACCGCAAAGTGGCGGGCTGCCGCGCCATTCACGCCGACAGTGCGGGAGCCTCTCGGCGCTTCCAGCGCATAAGTTGAGATCCGCGCGCCATTGGTGACGTTCCAGATATCGACATGTTCATGCGGGAGGATACCGGAGGCCTCGAGAAGATCCTGATCAATCGAGACCGACCCCTCATAATGCAGGTCGCACTGGGTCACCGTCGCTGCATGCAGCTTGGCCTTCAGCATGGTGAGCATCAAGGCAATTGCCCTCCCGGTAATGCGAGCAGTTATACTCAGTTTGAGGATATGGGGGTCTTTACGGCGGCAGCAAGGTCTATTGCACTGCAAGAGACGGGCCGTAAAGCACGGTTGTGTAAACATTCCAGTGATCAACCGCCGGCGCTTGACGCGGCCGCCAGCGCACCGCAGAGGGCAGCGCAGCCCTGCCCCGGAACAAAGGACGCCGCCTTGCAGGCAGACAGCCCCGTCTTTTCGGTCGTGATCGTCAATTTTAATGGCGGGCCGTACCTGCAAGCGGCGATCGACTCGCTCGCCGCCCAGACCCGGCGGGATTTCGAGCTGATCCTGGCCGATAATGCCTCAACTGACGGCTCGGCTGAATCTGCCGACCTTTCGGGCCTTCCTGCCGCCCGGCTGATCCGCAACCCGGACAATCGGGGCTTTGCCGCCGCCAACAACCAGGCCGCCACATTGGCGAAAGGACGCTGGCTGGTCCTCCTGAACCCGGATGCGCGGGCGGAGCCGGATTGGCTTGCCGCCCTCGGCGAGGCCGCGGAAGCGCATCCCGAGGCGCGTGTCTTTACCTCGGCGCAGTTCAGGATGGACGACCCGAGCCGGCTCGATGGTGCCGGCGACGCCTATCTCATCTTCGGCTTTCCCTGGCGCGGCGGATACGGGCGCCCGGCCGCAGACCTGCCCGCCGAAGATGGCTGGTGCTTCTCCGCCTGCGGCGCCGCCGCGATGTATGACAGGGCGCTGTTTCTG
>DAIRTA010000134.1:0-6314 GCA_036804125.1 Hyphomonas sp. | reverse complement strand
CGAGACCATTAGCGAAACGCTCGCCGACCGTCCGGCCGAAATCCTCAACCGTCTCCCTGGTGTGAACATCCAGATGAATTCCGGGCAGGAGCATCTGATCGCGCTGCGATCGCCGGTACTCACCGGCGGTTCGGGTCAAGGCAGCTTCCTTATCCTGGAAAATGGTGTGCCCACGCGCGCTGCGGCCTTCGGCAATGTGAACAGCCTGATCGAGCCGCATCACGAAGTTGCAAACGCGATAGAGGTCGTCCGGGGGCCCGGCAGCGCACGGTATGGCTCGAATGCTGTCCATGGTTTGATCAATGTCATTCTGCCAGAGCCCGATGGCAGCAATCTTGTGCGCGGGGCTTATGGCTCGCTTGGCCGCTGGCGCGCGGACAGCTCCCTCGGTATCGGTCCTCGGGTGAGGTTCAATCTGTCGCTGTTAGAAGATGAGGGATGGCGGCAAGATACGGGCGTATCCCAGCAAAAGGCATCAGCGATTGGTTCCTTTCCGGTTCGGGGCTGGGACACCACGGCCTGGGTTTCGGCCTCCAACCTCAATCAGGAAACGGCCGGCTTCATTCAGGGGCCGAAGGCCTACCGCAGCCGATCGCGTGCGCGGACCAACCCGAATCCGGAAGCGTTCCGGGATGCGTGGTCAGCCCGTGCCGCAGCCCGGCTCAGCCGGCCGTACGGTGAGGGTGAACTCAGCCTGACACCTCACCTCAACACCCAGGCCATGATCTTTTCACAGCATTTCCTGCCCTATGGCGGTGTCGAGAAGAACGGCCATACCCATGGCGGTGTGAAGCTGCGTTTCGACAGTGCCCGAGCCGGCGATGTGCTCTGGCGGGCTGGCGGCGATTTCAGCCTGGCGTCCGGATATCTCAAGGAAGTGCAGCCGTTGCCCAATCCGAATCCGGCCTTTCCGCAGGGGATTCACTATGACTATAAAGTCCGCACACAGACAGTAGCGATATGGGCTGATCTTGAATACAGTCCGGGAAATGACCTCCGCCTGATAGCGGGGCTTCGGGGCGAAGATCACAATTACGATTATGACACGCGCGCACCGGCAGGCATAAATGGCCGCTTCAATGTTCCCGAGGACCGGACAGATCGCTACAGCTTCCTGACGCCGAAGCTTGGCGTCATCTGGGACCGCGCCTGGGGGCAGATTTATGCAAACTATGCTCGCGGTGCCAGAGCGCCACAAGTCTCCGATCTCTACAGGCTGCAGAACCGCCAGAATCCCGGTGAGGTTCGCACGGAAACACTCGATAGCCTCGAGGCAGGATTGCGCGCCTCGGCCCTGGACGGCCGGGCCGCTTTCGAAGTTGCCGCCTACTGGATGGAAAAGTCGAACTTTTTTTTCCGCGACTCCGACGGCCTGAATGTGCCGGACGGCGCCTCGCGGCATATCGGCGCTGAGGCGTCCGGCGATCTGCAGATCTCGGACCGGCTGTTTCTGCGCGGCAATGTCAGCTGGAGCGAGCAGACATATACTTTTGATCGTCAGGTCGTCGCCGCTCAGGAGCGTATCACACGGGGCAGCCGGATCGACACGGCTCCGGAATGGCTGGGCAATCTTGACATAGCCTGGCAGGCCACGGAGGCGCTGAGGCTGAACCTAACGGCGAGTTATACCGGCGCCTATTTCATGGACCCGGCAAACACAACGACATATCCTGGTCACACAGTGCTGGGCCTGCGTGGCGGCTATGATTTTGATAATGGCCTGGAAGGGTTTGTCATAATCCGGAATTTGACAGATGTTGCGTATGCTGATCGCGCGGATGTTGCCTTTGGCAACGAGCGCTATTTCCCGGGCGAGCCGATAAATCTCACGCTCGGGCTGACGAAGATATTCTGAGGGGAGACCGATGAAGCTTTACCACAGCCCCAAGGCACCGAATCCGGAGCGTGTAGTATATTTCCTGCGCGCAAAAGGAAAACTGGATGCTGTCGAGATCGAGGAGATCTCGATCATGCAGCAGGCGCACAAAACATCTGAATACCGCTCTGTTTCGCCTTTTGCGCAGGTTCCCGCACTCATCCTTGATGACGGTACATCGCTCACAGAAAGCCGCGCGATATGCACCTATTTCGAGGGGGTGTTTCCTGAGCCGAATCTCATGGGAGGTGACCCGAAGGAGAAGGCAATCATTGAAATGTGGGATCGCCGGATAGAACTCATGTTTTTCATACAGTTCGCCGGCTGGTTCCGGAATGCCCATCCCGCCATGGCGCCTCTCGAAGTGCCTCAGCTTCCGGATGCTGCCGCGAAAAGTGAGCGTGCCGTGCGCCGAATGGCCGAAAGGCTGGATGAGCATCTGAAGGACCATGAGTTTGTCGCCGCCGGGCGGTTCAGCATCGCCGACATCACGCTCTACATCAGCTGTGGCTTCTGCCGCATAATGCATTGGGCGCCGCACAAGGAGCATGCGCATCTGGGCCGCTGGTACGATGCAATGAAGGTGCAAGGCTTTGCAGGCTGATGCCGGCTCAGCTCATCGCCCGGGCAATGAGCTGATAGCTCCTCAGGCGATCTTCCAGAGCCTCGCAGAGAGTTAAAAGGAAGAGTTCATCAGCACCCGATGAGTTTGCCAGTGTGGTCAGTCTTTGCGCTACATCGCGCGCACTGCCAATTATGGCCCGGTCTGAGACAGAAGCTGCCGTACTGTTGGCTGATGCGGTTAGGATTGCATCGGCAAGATCTTCGGTAGGGAATGAAATGAATTTGCCGCTTGCCCGGGCCAGTGTCCAGGCGAGCGCGGGCTTGCCGAGCTTCCTTGCGTCTTCGGCCGACTCAGCGGCCAGAGCAACAACCCCGATCGCAGCATGAGGCGACGCTGCAAATGCTGACGGACGAAAAGCGTTCCGGTAAGCGCTGAGCGCGGGCGCGGCGCCTCCCGGCGAAAGAAAGTCCGCATAGGCCAGGGACACGCCGATCGCGCCCGCATAGGCCGCTGATTCTGGAGAAGAGCAGAGCATCCACAGGCGGGGCCGATGGCCCAGGGTTGCAGCATGGATGCCTGCCGCCCGGTGCTCAGCCGACAGGGGCACCTCGCCACTGGCATCAAGCAGCCAGTCCATCAGGAGCTGCATCATGGCCGGAAAGGCGTGCGCGCCAGGCCCCAGCAATGCGGCCGAGGTACGCGGATCGGCACCGGTCGCCCGCCCTATTCCCAGTTCAATACGGCCAGGTGAAAGCCCCTCAAGTGCGCAGAATTGTTCTGCAACTTTCAGCGGCGAATAATTTGGGAGCATGACTCCACCCGAGCCCAGGCTGAGGTGCCTTGTGCGTTGTGCCAGCGCTGCAATCAGGATTTCAGGAGCCGTGCCTGCAAAACTCTTGGTGTTGTGATGCTCCTGCACCCAGAAGGCCCTGTACATCGAGCCGTCGAGGGCTTCGGCGAGAGCCAGTGTTTCTGCAAGCGCGGCGGCACTCGAGCGCCCAGAAAAGACCGGTGATGGATCCAGAACAGAAAGCAGAGGTTTCATGCTTGCGGTGACGCGATGGGTCAGGTCAAGATTTCAGATATCCGGTCGGTCAGGCGTTCTTGATTGTCAGTCCACCATCAACGGGAATGTGGACGCCGTTAAGGAAGCTCGCTGCAGGCAGCACCAGCGACAGCGTGATGTGCGCGACCTCTTCAGGAATGCCATACCGGCGCAGCGGCACGCGGCGCTTGGCATAGATTTCCTTGTGCTCATCGGGGATGCCTGCCGTGATCCCGGTCAGGATCGGGCCGGGGCAGATGCAGTTGACGGTGATGCCCTCGCGGCCAAGATCGACGGCCAGCCCGCGCGTCAGTCCGATGACGCCATGCTTGGCGGCCACATAGGGCGAATTGCCGGGCGTCGCGCCGAGGCCTTCGGTTGAGGCGATGTTGACGATTCGGCCCCAGCCATTCCTGCGCATGTAGGGCAGGGCGGCGCGGATGGCGCGCTGGTGCGAGGTCAGCATCACATTCAGGCTCGGCTCCCAGCTCTCCTCATAGCTCTCCTCGCCGACCTGGGCGGGGATCGCAAAGCCGGCATTGTTGACAAGAATATCCATGCCGCCGAAATGCGCCGCGGCCTCATCGACCACGCGCTTGATCGCCGCGCCATCCCCCACGTCCAGCGCCCAGCCCCTCACATGCTCGATGCCGGCCGCCTTGATCTCATCCACAACGAAATCGGCATTCTCCTGCTTCAGGTCGGTCACCGCCACATTCGCGCCCTCCCGGGCGAAGAGGTGAGCGGTGGCGCGACCCATGCCGCTGGCGGCGCCGGTGATGAGGGCGGTCTTGCCTTTGATCGAGCGGGAGAGTTCCTGATAGGGGGGCTGGGTCATTGTGCCGGCTTCCTCACTTTCTTGATAGTGCCCGAAAAATTTAGACACGGCCGTCCATCGGAGGTCACGATGCCTCTGACGAATACAAGAGAGCCGCCTTCACGAAGCAGTTCGCCGCGCGCCTCGACCCATTCGCCTTCGCGCGGACCGTCAAGGAATTCCGAGGTGAACGCCACGGTCAGCCCGTAACTGTTCTGCAGCCCGTCATGGGCGATCGCAAACAGCGCAAAGTCAGCAAAAGCCATCAGGCAGCCGCCATGCATGACGCCGGCGCCATTCATATGCTTGCGCTGGGCCCGGAAGGCAGAAACCGGGCCTTTCTCATCGATCCGGAAATGAAAGGGGCCGACGGTTTCAAACTCGAAGGGCTCGTCTGGCCAGACGCTCCAGCCGGCAAATTCGCCTTCCGTCAGGGTGATGGTCCGCATAATGTCTCAATCGCATTCTTTGCGGCAACCATACCCCTCGGGCACCCTTCGACAAGCATGCCGTTGGGGCATAAAGTAGGGGTGCTAGAAATATCCTTGAGAGGATGCCCATGGCTTTCGACGCCGAAACCCGTGCCGCCCTTATCGAACAGGTGCGGCGCTTCGTTACCGAGACATGCGTGCCAGCGGAAGCTGAAGTAGCCGAAACTGACGCAGTGCCGCAGAAGATCATCGATAAGATGAAAGAGCTCGGACTGTTTGGCCTTGCCGTTCCGGAAACTTATGGCGGCCTGGATCTCGATATGGAAACCGAATGCCTCGTGGCATTGGAACTTGGCCAGACCTCACCAGCGTTTCGATCCGTGGCCGGCACGAACATCGGCATTGGCAGCCAGGCGCTCGTCCTGTTCGGGACAGAAGCGCAGAAATCGAGGTGGCTGCCGGGAATTGCCTCGGGCAACCTGATTGCCTCCTTTGCGCTGACTGAGCCGGAGGCCGGGTCCGATGCGGCGGGCCTCAAGACGAAAGCCACCCGCGAGGGCGATTTTTACATCTTGAATGGCACCAAGCGCTACATCACCAATGCCAACAAGGCCGACCTGTTCACTGTCATGGCGCGGACCAATCCCGATGAGCCCGGGGCGAAAGGCGTCTCGGCTTTTGTGGTCGAGCGGGATACGCCCGGCCTTTCCGTCAGCAAGCCCGAGAAGAAGATGGGCCAACAGGGCGCGCATATCTGCGATGTCATCTTCGAGAATGCCCGCGTGCCGGCCGAGAACATGATCGCGGGGGAAGGCGAAGGCTTCAAGGTCGCCATGAGCGTCCTGGACAAAGGGAGGCTGCATATTTCAGCTGTAGCGACTGGCGTCTCGAAACGGCTGATCCGCGAGATGGTCAACTATGCGCTGGAGCGGAGGCAGTTCGGCAAGCCGATCATGGAGCACCAGCTGATCCAGGCGATGATCGCCGACAGCCAGGCGGAAACCTATGCCGCCGAATGCATGATCCTCGACGCCGCGCGCCGCCGCGATGCGGGAGAAGAGATCACGCTTCTCGCTTCCTCGGCAAAGCTGTTTGCCACCGAAGCCTGCGGGCGCGTTGCCGACCGCGCGGTGCAGGTATTCGGCGGGGCAGGGTATGTGACCGATTACGGTATCGAGCGCTTCTACCGTGATGTCCGTATCTTCCGCCTGTATGAAGGCACGAGCCAGATCCAGCAGATCATCATCGCCAGGGAATTGGCGCGGGTGGCCAAAACCGGAGCCCTGTGATGTTCGAACTCGATCCAACGGACCCGCACGAAGTGGGCCTGAATCCCGACCGCCTCAGAGCAATCCCGGAATACTTTCAGAAGGGTTATATCGACACAGGCAAGCTGCCTTGCATGGGCTTGCTGGTATCGCGTGGCGGCGAGATCGCTCATGAAAGTTATTCTGGCGCAACAACGATGGGCGGAAGTGAGCCGATCGGGCCGGAAACGATTTTCCGCATCTATTCGATGACCAAACCGATAACCTCGCTCGCGGCTATGATGTTGTTTGAGGAGGGCCGCTTGCGGCTCG
>DAIRTA010000133.1:1733-6341 GCA_036804125.1 Hyphomonas sp. | reverse complement strand
CCCAGGAAACCGATTTTGATACGCGCGGCGAAAAGTTCGGCGAAAAGGAATGGCGTGGGCATTTCTTCGGGAATGGCGCCTTCGCGATCACGCCGAACTGGCGCTGGGGCTTTGCCGGCGAATACCAGTCGGATGACCTGTATGACCGGCGCTACAGTATCAGCGGCGCCAATGAGCGCCGCGGATTGTATGCCAGCCAGCCCCGGCGGCTTTTGTCCCAGCTGTTTGTGGTGGGTCAGGGCGAGAGCTATTACGCCGATGCTGCGCTGCTGCAGTTTCAGGGGTTGCGGGGGATTGACGACAACAACCGCCTGCCGCGCGTTGCGCCTATCGCCTTCGCCGAGCGCTACTGGAACCTCGGCGATCTTGGCTTTGCCAGCGTCAACCTGTCGAGCGCAGCCCTGACCCGGAAGGTCGGTCCAGACAGCCAGAGAGTGAGCCTGGGCGCCGAATGGCGCGATCTGAACATCCTGCCCCTGGGCCTGGCCTTCGAGCCCTTTGCGGAAGTGCGTGGAGACTATTATGCGCTCGACGAGACCTTCAGCGGACAGTCGAGTCTTACCCGCGGGGTCGGAAATATAGGGGCGAAGTTGTCCTATCCGCTGGTCCGTCCGGGAAAATCTGTCGACCTGCTTGTCGAGCCCGCGGTGATGGCGGCCTGGGGCGTCGGAGACCCCAACGACCCCGCCATCCCGAATGAGGACAGCCAGCTTTACGAGCTCGACGAGACCAGCCTGTTCCGCGCCAACGGCTTCAACAATTACGACCTGTTCGAAGGTGACGGAAAGCTGAGCGCCGGGCTGACCGCGCGTGCGATCTGGAAGAATGGCATCCAGCTGTCCTCTACTGTCGGCCGGCGCTGGCGCTCGCAAGAAGACCCGGCCTTCGACCGGCTGTCGAATCTCGATGGCCGCTCCTCGGACTGGGTTGGCAGCGCCACGCTGGATATCGGCCGTACCCTGAAAGCCAGTGTCAGGGGGCGTCTTGATCCCGATGATCTCTCGCTCAACCGCATCGACGCCCAGCTATCGGGCAATTTCTGGCGGGTGCGTTCGGTCGCACGTTACTACAAGCTCGACCCGCGCATCACGCCGACCGGCCAGCCGGATGAGGGCATCTATTTCCAGGCCGAAGTCAGGGCGACAGAGAATATCTCCTTGCTGGCCGGGCAGCTCAGGGACATCGAGAATGACCGCAATATCGATCAGCGGCTCGGTTTCGCCTATTTCGACGATTGTTCGCGTATCGAGATCGTCTACCGCCGGTCAGAGCTCCGGGACCGCACGATCGGCACGAGCGAAAGCTTTGAAATCCGCTTTACGCTGCGCTCGCTCGGCTCGCTCGGGTCAAGTGATTTTGATTGAGCGGTACTGCCAGAATGAGCAGGGGGCCAGCAGCGGGCACTGCAGGCCTCCGTTGCGGAGCAAGCCGCGATTTGTCATTGAGGAGGCTAATGTTTTTCCTGAGGCGCGATGCGCCGGAGGTCCTTGAATATGCGCCGATTCCTGTTTGCAGCCTTGTTTGCCGCCCTGTCCCTGCCCCTGGCTGCGCAAGCCCGTGACGCAGCCGAGACCGATGTCCGCCAGCTTGAAGGCATCGCGGCAATCGTCAACGACAAGCCGGTATCCTATTCGGATGTGCGCCAGCGCGCGCGCCTGCTTCTCTTGATGCTTGGCGGTGACCAGCCCTCGCAGCAGGAAGTCCAGCAGATCACCGGGCAGGCCCTGGAACAGCTGATCGATGAGCGCCTGCAGCTCGACCGGGTGGAGCGTTTCGAGATCGAGATCGCGCAGCCTGAGATTGACGCGGCGCTCTCTGAGATGGGGGCCCAGTTCGGGCTCAGCGGCCAGGATTTCCGCCGCCAGCTGCAGCTGGCGGGTGTGAACCCCGCCAGTCTGGAGGATCAGATTCGGGCAGAAGCCGCCTGGAACCGGCTGATGAACGGACTTTACGGATCCCGTATCCGCGTTTCTGACAACCAGATCGACGATCAGATGAACCGGCTGCGGGCTGCCTTGCAACGCACCCAGTACCGTGTCGGGGAGATTTTCCTCTATGCGCCGGATGCCGAAAGCCGCAGCCAGGCCCGGCAGGCGGCCGATTCAATCCTCCGCCAGATCCAGCAGGGTGCGGATTTCCGCATCGCGGCACAGCGCATTTCCTCGGCGCCGACAGCCGCAACCGGCGGCGACATGGGCTGGATCACGCCGGAGGACCTCGCTCCCGAGCTTGCCGAAGCCGTAAGGGCCTCAGGACAGGAAGGCCTGCTTCCTCCCATCGAGACCGAGAACGGCGTCTATCTGCTCGGCATCTTCGGCGTGCGCGAACCCAGCGCGCCTGTAACCCGCGTGGACCTGAAAAGACTAGTCGCGACAGATGGCTCTGAAGCCGCGCTGATCGAGGCGATGGAGCGAATCAGCAGCTGCGCTGACGTGAATTCAGTGGCGAATTCGCGCAGCAATCTGCGCGCGGCCGATATCGACGACATAAACGTCGCCGAGATGGGACCGGAGGGCCAGGCCATGGTGCTGGCCACAGAAGTCGGCAAGCCGACAGATATCTTCGCGATCGCAAATGGGCTGGCGGTCATGTATGTCTGCCGCCGGACAGACGGGGCCGAAGCGCTGCCCTCGCGCGAAGACCTGCGCAATTCGATCCGGTCGCGCGAGCTCAGCATGATATCGGACCGGGAACTGCGCAATTCGCGGCGTGAGGCGACGATCATCTATCGCTGACATGCGAATGCGCTTGCCTTTGCCGGGCCGGCGCGCAACACGCCTGCTATGACACCGACCAGCCTGCCCCCGCTGGCCCTCACCATGGGCGATCCTGCCGGCTGCGGCCCCGCGATAACGGCGGCGGCATGGCAGGCGCTGAAGGCAGAGACCGGTCTGGCCTTCTATGTCATCGGCTATGCGCCGCTTTATCAAGGCGTGCCGGTGGAAATCATCACTGCGCCGGAAGACGCAGCAGGCGTTTTCGCGCGCGCGCTTCCCGTTCTGACTATCGCAGACGGAATTGACGTGCAGCCGGGCCAGCCTGACAAACGCTACGCCCCTGCGATCATTTCTGCCATAGAGCAGGCCGTGGCCCATGTGCGCACCGGCGCGGCCTCGGCTCTTGTAACCTGCCCGATCAGCAAAAGCCTTCTGCATACAGCGGGATTCCGTTTTCCAGGGCATACGGAGTTTATTGCGCATCTCTGCGCTGAGGGCGAGAAAATGCCGCTACAACCCGTCATGATGCTGACAGGTGGTGGCCTGAAGGTGGCGCTCGCTACCATCCACATGCCTTTGGCACAGACCCCGTCCGCAATTGGCGATGGGCGCCTTATGCGTATTGCCCGGATCACACATCGCGCCTTGATCCACGATTTCGGCATCCCCCGGCCTCGCCTCGCCTTTTCAGGGCTAAATCCGCATGCAGGAGAAAGCGGCCTTATGGGGCGCGAGGAGATAGACATCATCAATCCGGCTGCTGCGGGCCTGCGCGCTGAAGGCATCGATATAAGTGACGCCAGACCGGGCGACACGGTCTTCGCAGAGGCCCTTGGCGGGGCCTACGACGCGGTGATCGCGATGACGCATGACCAGGGCCTGATCCCGGTCAAGACCCTCGATTTCTGGGGCGGGGTCAACATCACGCTCGGCCTGCCGGTGATCCGCACCAGCCCCGACCATGGCACCGCCTATGAGGCCGCCGCCGCCGGCACCTGCCGCGCCGACAGCCTGATTGCCGCCATCCGCCAGGCGCGCCAGATGGCCTTGCAACGCCAGGGAGCCATGGTGTGAACGAGCCCCCGCCACTTACCGAGGCACCCGCCCGAAAATCCCTCGGGCAGCATTTCCTGTTTGACCCCAATATCCTGCACCGCGCCGCCACCGCCGCCGGACCCGTTACCGGACGCACCGTGATCGAGGTTGGCCCCGGCCCCGGCGGGCTGACGCGGGCGATCCTCGATCAGGGCGCAGCGAAGCTGATTGCGGTTGAGGCCGATCCCCGTTTTGCCAGCGCGCTGGCGGACTGGCCGGAAGCGCGCGAAGGCCGGCTCCTCGTCATCGAGAAAGATGCCCGCAAGGTGCACTGGGAGCGCGCGCTCGCTGAAGCCGGCGCCGATGGCCCGGTGATGATCATCGCGAACCTGCCCTACAATGTCGGCACGATCCTCCTCATAGACTGGCTGAAGGCGGGGGACTGGCGCGGTGAAATGGCGCTGATGTTCCAGAAGGAGGTCGGCCAGCGCATCTGCGCCGCACCCGGATCGCCCGCCTATGGCCGTCTCGCTGTCCTCACGCAGGCCGTCACCCGGCCGCGCATGGCCTTCACCCTGCCGCCCGGCGCATTCAGGCCGCCGCCCAAGGTGGACAGCGCCGTTGTCGTGTTCGATCCGCTGCCCCCGGATCAGCGCTTTGCGCATATCGACCTCCTGGAACAAGTCGCCGGCGCCGCCTTCGGGCAGCGGCGCAAGATGCTGCGCGCGGCGCTCAAGCCTTTTGCGAAGAAGCGCGGGATGAAGGCGGAGGACTGGCTGGCCGATTGCGGCATCGACCCGACCGCGCGGGCAGAAACACTCACTCAGGCACAGTTCAGGACACTGGCGGAAAGCCT
>DAIRTA010000133.1:0-1633 GCA_036804125.1 Hyphomonas sp. | reverse complement strand
AGCTGGCGCAGGCGCTTCAGCCGCTCGACCAGCAGGATCCGCCGCAGCCGCTGATACGCTTCCTCAAGATTGTCATTGATGATCGCATAGTTGTAGCGGCGCCAATGCATGATCTCGCGGCGGGCTTCCTCCATGCGGCGCGCGACCATGTCCGGCGTCGAGCCCTCCCGGCCCGAAAGCCGGGCTTCCAGCACTGCGATGCTCGGCGGCAGGATGAAGACCGAAACAACATCGTTCGGCATCTGGTCATGCAGGGCGTCCGCACCCTGCCAGTCCACATCGAACAGGATGTCATGCCCGGCCTCGAGCCGGGCTACCGTGTCGGCGCGCGGGGTGCCGTAATAGTGATCGAACACCTTCGCCCATTCGAGAAACTCCCGCCGGGCGATCATGGCGCGGAACTCATCCGGGGTTTTGAAGAAATAATCGACGCCTTCGGTCTCGTTCGGCCGGGGTGTGCGCGTGGTCGCGGAAATGGAGAGCTTGATGTCCTCGAACTCGTCGAGCAGCATGTGCGACAGCGTGGTCTTGCCGGCCCCGGAGGGGCTCGACAGGACGAGCATCAGCCCCCGCCGCTTGACTGCCGGCTCACTCGACATTCGCCGCCTGCTCCTTGAACTGGTCGATCATCCCTTTGAGACTGAGTCCCGCATTCGTCAAATCCACGCTGACAGACTTTGAGCAGAGCGTATTGGCCTCGCGGTTCAGCTCCTGCGCGAGAAAGTCGAGCTTGCGCCCTGCTGGCGAGCCACCTGCGATCAGATCCCGCGCGGCGCCAATATGCGCGGCAAGCCGGTCGAGCTCCTCGCGCACATCAGCCCGCGCCGCGCTGAGGGCCGCCTCTGCGGCAAAGCGATCCGGATCGACCCGGGAGTCCGGATCGAGGACGTCAAGCTGGCGAGTCAGTTTCGCTTTGAGGAGCTCAGGCTGACCCGCGGCGGCGGCTTTCGCCTCACCGGTCAAACGGGTCATCTCATCAAGGTGTGACAATAGCAGTGTCGCAAGCTGAGCACCTTCCGCGTTTCGGGACTCGCCCAGCTGGTCCAGCGCGAGGGCCGCTGATTCCGTCAGCGCGCGCAGCACAGACTCATCTGCCGCAGGAAAGCGGGCGCCTGTATCCAGAACGCCGCGGACTGAAAGAAGGCTGGCAATGGCTTCAGGGGTTGCGCGGGCGCCGGAGCGCTCTTCGACAAGGGCGACCAGCCGGGACAGGAGCGGCTCATTCAGCATCGCCCCCCCGGCTTCAGCTGCAGAATCGATCCGCAGGCTGACTTGTAACGAGCCGCGCGAGAAGCGTTCCCCGGCAAGCCGCTTGACCTCTCGCTCGAGCGCTTCGAAACCCGGCGGCAGGGCGAGCCGGATATCCAGCCCGCGCCCGTTTACGCTCTTGGCTTCCCATGTCCAACTTACATCCCCGCACGTTCCGGTGGCAGAGGAAAAACCCGTCATGCCGCTGAGCATGGTCATCGCCCCTGCCGCTCCCTGGCCCGCCGCGCATTGTCACAGACACGGAAGGCGGCAACGCGCCGGTTATGCTCGTCGAGTGTCCGGCTGAAATGGTGGCCGGGCAGACGGGTAGCATTCTCGCACTTGGCGACCATGAAGATATAGTCCGACTCCGGTGGGTCGAGCA
>DAIRTA010000132.1:0-6416 GCA_036804125.1 Hyphomonas sp. | reverse complement strand
GGGCTCATCAGATGGGTGCGCCCGCCCCGTCCCTGCCGGCCTTCGAAATTGCGGTTGGAGGTCGAGGCGCAGCGCTCGCCGGGGGAGAGAATGTCCGGATTCATTCCGAGGCACATCGAGCAGCCGGGCTCGCGCCATTCAAAGCCGGCCTGCATGAAGACGATGTCGAGGCCCTCGCTTTCGGCCTGCGCGCGCACAAGGCCGGAGCCGGGCACGACCATGGCGCGCACGCCTTCGGCGACCTTGTGGCCTCTTGCGACCTCTGCGGCGGCGCGCAGGTCCTCGATGCGGCTGTTGGTGCAGGAGCCGATGAAGACACGCTGGACCGGCGTTCCGGCAATCGGCTGTCCCCCTTCAAGGCCCATATAGTCGAGCGCACGGGCGCAGGCGGCGCGCCGGACGGGATCGGCGAAATCCTCCGGCCGCGGAATGAGGCCGGAGAGCGGGATCGCCTGCTCGGGGCTCGTGCCCCAGCTTACCGTCGGCGGCACATCTTCGCCGCGCACCTCCAGCACGGTGTCGAAGACCGCATCCTCATCACTCGCCAGCGTCTGCCAGTAGCGATGGGCGATCTCCCAGGCGCCGCCCTTCGGGGCGGCGGGGCGGCCCTTCATATAATCGAAGGTGACTTCATCCGGGGCGACAAGGCCCGCGCGGGCGCCGCCTTCGATCGACAGGTTACAGAGCGTCATCCGGGCTTCCATCGACAGCGCGCGGACAGCTTCCCCGCGATATTCGATGACATGGCCGGTGCCGCCTGCGGTTCCGGTGAGCGAAATGATATGCAGGGCGAGGTCCTTGGCCGTGACGCCCTCTCTGAGGCGGCCAGAGACCTCGACGGCCATGTTCTTCATCTTGCGGGCGCGGAGCGTTTGCGTGGCGA
The DNA here is from genome assembly GCA_036804125.1 of Hyphomonas sp. Classification (GTDB taxonomy): domain Bacteria; phylum Pseudomonadota; class Alphaproteobacteria; order Caulobacterales; family Hyphomonadaceae; genus Hyphomonas. The sequence goes on along the minus strand of DAIRTA010000132.1, from coordinate 5,533 downwards.
GGACATGCTCGACCTCGGAGGTGCCGATCCCGTGCGCGAGCGCGCCGAAGGCGCCGTGCGTGGAGGTGTGGCTGTCGCCGCAGACAATGGTCATGCCGGGCTGGGTGCGCCCCTGCTCCGGGCCGACGACATGGACGATGCCATTGCGGATGTCGCCCATCGCGAAGAATTCGATGCCGTGCTCGGCGACATTTCGGGAGAGGGTTTCGAGCTGGTTGCGGGCATCAGGGTCTTTCACCCCGGCGAGGCCGGCGGCCTGGTTCTCGGTCGGCGTGTTGTGGTCGGCAACGGCGAGGGTCAGCGCCGGGCGGCGGACGCGGCGGCCGGCGGCTTTCAGGCCCGCGAAGGCCTGCGGGGTCGTGACCTCATGGATGAGGTGGAGGTCGATATAGAGGAGGCTCTCGCCGGTCGCCGGGTCGGTATCGACGACATGCGCGTCCCAGATCTTGTCATACAGGGTCTTGCCGGGCATCGGCGGGCTTTCCTTGCTTTCGCAGCGCAACATACCGCGCAGGCGCGGTTTTGGAAGCGGGGCGGAGAGCCGATATGAAAAAGCCCCCGTCGCGGCGAGGGCTTTTCAGCAGGGGCCAATCCGGGCAGCGGACCTCAATCCGCCTTGTCCCCGGCAGCGGCGTCTTCCGCCTCGGCTGCAGCAACCGCCTCGGCTGCGGCGGCCGCTTCCTCGGCTTCGGCACGGGCGCGGGCAGCCGCATCCTTGCGGGCGGCCTTTTCGGCGTCTTTCTGGCGGCGGCGCTCGGTCTTGGAGACAGCCACTTCCTGGGTCTCGATGCCATGACCGGTCGTGCGCTCGGCGATGCGGGCGCCTTTCCCGCGCAGGTCGCGCAGGTAATACAGCTTGGCGCGGCGCACCCGGCCCTTGCGCAGCACTTCGATCGAGTCGATCACCGGCGAGACCAGCGGGAACACCCGCTCCACGCCTTCACCGAAGGAAATCTTGCGCACGGTGAAGCTCTCATTGATGCCGCTGCCCGAGCGGGCAATACAGACCCCTTCATAGCGCTGCACGCGCTCGCGGTCGCCTTCGCGGATCTTGACGTTCACGGCGACAGTGTCGCCGGGGGAGAAGGCCGGAATATTCCGGTCGCCGATCAGGCGGGCGCGCTCAGCCGTTTCCAGTTCTTCAATGATGTTCATCGCCAGTCTCCGGCGCTTGAGGCTTCGGGGGTTCGGAGTAAGCGGCGTATAAATCGGGGCGGCGGTCAAAAGTCAACGCCTTTGCGCGGCTGAGGCGCCAGGCCGCAATCCGGCCATGGTCGCCGGACAGGAGCACCTCCGGCGTCTCCCGCCCCTCCCACTGGCGCGGCAGGGTGTAATGGGGATGCTCGAGCAGGCCGGTTTCGAAGGATTCCCCCTCCAGCGAGGCCGCATTGCCCGCAACACCCGGCAAGAGGCGGACCGCGGCTTCGATCATGGCCATGGCCGCGACATCGCCGCCGGCGAGCACGAAATCGCCGAGCGAGACCTCCTGCAGCCGGCGCGCCTCAATCACCCTTTCATCCAGACCCTCGAAGCGCCCGCAGAACAGGACCAGGCCCGGCCCGGCCGCCCACTCACGCGCCATCTTCTGGTCGAAACGCGGGCCGCGCGGGGACAGATAGATGCGGGGGCGGTCATCGGCCGGCAGGCTGTCGAGAGCCGCCGCCGCAACATCCGGCCGGATCACGAGGCCTGCGCCGCCGCCGGCCGGCGTATCATCGACCTTGCGGTGGGGGCCGATGCCGAAGCCCCTGAGATCGACGAGTTCCAGCGCCCAGAGCGCCTCGCGCCGGGCGCGATCGAGGATCGAGACACCGAGCGGGCCGGGCCAGGCTTCAGGCGCGAGGGTGATGCAGGTCGCGGTGAACATCGCCGCCGTCTAGCGCGGACGCGCCGTATCGCCAACAAGGGGCTCAGCCGGCACAGCGCAGAGCTTGCCGCAACGGCCCGCCTTAGCGAAAAGGAAGCCCCGCCAGGAAAGAGCCGGACCATGCGCACCAATCTGATTGTCGTCGACGATTTCCTCGAAAATGCCGATGAGCTGCGATCTGTCGGGCTGCGTCTGACCTATCCGGACATTCCGGGCACCTATCCGGGACGCAATTCGCAGGAGCGTGTCAGCGTTGACGGCCTGACGGAGCTGGTCAGCGGGATCACCGGGGAGGCGCTGGACCCGGTCGTGCAGGACTACAGCCATGGCAAGTTCCGGATCGCGATGGCCCGCGACAAGGGCCAGGGCGACATCCATTTCGACATGTCAGCGCACTGGTCGGGCGTGCTTTTCCTCTCCCGGCCACAGGACTGCCGCGGCGGAACAGAGTTTTTCCGGCACAAGGCAACCGGGACCGAGCAGGCCCCGATTACCAGGGAGGAGCTCAACACCATGGGGTTCACGGACCATAACCAGATGGTCGAGGCGATGGTGCAGCGCGACGGCGTAGACCGGAGCAAATGGGACCTGCAGATTCAGGTCCCGATGCGCTTCAACCGGCTGGTACTGTTCAACTCATGGCTCTGGCACACAGCCGGTCCGGGATTTGGAGAGACGCTTCAGGACGGGCGCCTCATCTATCTGATGTTCTTCCGCTCGCGGAACTGACGGCACGCATTGCCACCCTAGCGACGGCGCTGGTCTCCGCCGGGATCAAAACTGTTGGCTGGGCGGGAGCGATTATCCCCCCTCTCGATCCGGGGCGGGCGCTCAGGGGGTGCTTCGCGGCGCACGTCCGGGCGGCGCGGCTCCGGGGCGGGGCGCCTGGCTTCGCGCTGGCGCTCCGGTTGCGGACGCGGCGGGCTTGCGGAAGCCTCACGGCGGGGTTGCGGCGGCGGGGCTGGCCGCGCGGCGCGCTCACCGCCGCCAGAGCGTGCGTCCCTGTTGCCGCCGCGGCGTGCGCCCTCCCCACCGGGATTGCCTGAGCGTGAGCCCTCGAAGCGGCCGCGGCCGTCTCCCGGCTGGCCGCGCGGGGCGCCCTGCCGCGGGCCACCGCGCAAATCGGACGGCGGCGTGCCAGCAGACGCTTCGCGGCGCGGGCCACGCGGATCGCGGGGGATTTCGGACGCGCCGGGCCGGGATCCGCGGGCCTGCCCCTCACCGGGAGGGCGCCCCTGCCATTGGCGGCGGTCCGGGTTGGCCTCGTTCCCGCGACCCCCGCGTGCCGGGTTGCCGCCCGGACGCTCGGCCACCACGCCCTCACCGCGACGCGGGCCGCGGTCGAAATTGTCATCGCCGCGGGGGCGCCCGTCTCTTCCTTGTCTGTCTCGTCCCTGCCCGTCCCGGCCTTGCCCGTCCTGGCCTTGCCAGTCTCGTCTCTGCCTGTCCGGTGCCTGTCCGCCGCGCCCCGACCCTTGCCGGTCGTCGCCGCGTGTCTCGCGCCAGCCATCGTTCCGGGGGCGCTGATCGCGCGGGCGGTCGACATGGCGGTCATCGCGCGGACGCGGGGACCGATAATCCCGGTCATCCGACCGGCGATAATCGCGCCCGCGATGCGGGTGCGAGGGCCGCGCGCCTTTATGGCCGCGCCAGTAATCGCGCGGGCGCTCGCGCCAGTAATGATTGATCACGACCGGTCGGGGATGGACCCGGATCGGCCGCGAGACATAGCGGACATGGCCATACGGGCTCCAGGCAAAGCCATACGGGCCAAAGCCCCAATGCGGATCATAAAAGCCGTGGCGCCAGTAATCCTGCCCGAAGCCATAATGATGAATGGTTACGGTGCGCGAGCGGGCATAGCCATGAGACCAGTACTGGTCGGCCCAGTACTCGTCATGGACATAGCGGATATAGCCGCGATGATCGCGAATAAAGAGGAGGCCGTGCTCGGCTTCGGTATATTCGAAGACCGGGCGGATCGAGGAGATCCGGCCCGCCAGGCCGTACCAGCGCAGATCCGCGACGTCCTCGCGGATGAACACGCAGCGCCCGGTGAAGTCGCGGTGTTCGCACAGCTCCCACTGGCCGGCCAGGACGGCGACGGAGCGCGCCCGGTCATTGAAGGCCAGGTCATGCATCGAGGCGAAGATGTCGAAGGCCTCGCGAACCTCGCCGGTGAAATTGGGCCCGCTGAACAGGGCGATCCCCGCCGGGTACTCATCGACATACCAGGCCGAGTCGTCCTGATAGGGGTTTGCCATGGCCACAGGGGCCGCGCTGAACGCAACCACGAGCGCCACGCCGATGGCACGCAAGCCTGAGCCAAACATCCGGCAACCTTCCTTATTTATGAGTAAAGCATGACATCCGGCGGATGAACATGCCGCAACACCCGGTTCAGGAAGCGTCCGGCCCGTCCTCCCCGCCCATCCAGGCCTCGATATCAGCAAGGACAATGCGCCCGGCCGCGATATCGACGAGGGGCACCTCTTCGCGCGTGAAGGGAATGAGCAGCGGCGCCGCCGGTATGGCCAGCCGGATTTCGAGGATGTCGTCGGCGCCGAAATTGTGAACCGCACGGACCTCGCCGACCGGGGCCTCGCCGCCGCAATAGACCGCCAGGCCGACGAGTTCGCTGATGTAGAACTCGCCCTCCTCAAGCGCCGGCAGGCAGGACCGCGGGACGTGCAGCAGCACGCCCCTGAGGGCGTCCCAGTCTTCCTTGGTCCGGACCTCTTCAGGCCGGACGATAAAATGGTCCGTTCCGGAACGGTTGGCAGACGGCGTCAGCAGGACCGCGCCATCTGCCGCATACAGGGGCCCGTATGAGAACAGGGCCGCGGGCTCGCCGGTAAAGCTCTTGACCCTGACCTCGCCGCGCACGCCATGCGCGCCCTTGATCGCGCCCACGACAATGAGGCCCGGTGGCGGCTTCGCGGTCATCCCGAAACGGTCCGCAGCCTGGCGCGTCAGCTCTCGGCGGCAGCCTCACTGGCGGTTTCCAGCGCCGCCGCCTTCTCAGCCCGCTCCTTGGCGCGCTCCTGGGCTTTCTTGCCGGGCTCGGCTTTTTTCGGGTTGTTGCCTGCCGTCCAGCTTGCGACCGGCTTGCCGTCGACCTCGACCTTCGAGAGGAAGCGCGCGACCCGGTCGGTCGGCTGGGCGCCCTTGCGGATCCAGTCGGCGGCCTTGGCAGCATCGACCTTCACACGGTCCGGGGAGTCCTTGGCGAGGCGCGGATCATAGGTGCCGATCTTCTCGATGAAGCGGCCATCGCGCGGGGCGCGGGCATCGGCGACGACGATCGAATAGAAGGGGCGTTTCTTGGACCCGCCACGGGCGAGCCGGATTTTGAGCGACATGTGTGATCTCCTGTAGGTCTTGTCTCTCTGGGACGGTTATTCGGCCTCGCGGCCACGGATCTGCTCATGATGGCGGATGACTTCCGCCACGATGAAGCTGAGGAAGGTCTCGGCGAATTCGGGATCGAGACCGGACTCCTGGGCAAGGCGTTTCAGCCGCTCGATCTGTTCGGCCTCGCGCGCCTTGTCGGCCGGCGGCATATTATGCAGCGCCTTGAGCTTGCCGACTTCCTTGGTCAGCTTGAAACGCTCGGCGAGGGTGTGGACGAGGATCGCATCGAGATTGTCGATCGAGCCGCGCAGC
>DAIRTA010000131.1:0-6455 GCA_036804125.1 Hyphomonas sp. | reverse complement strand
CTGCAAAATCCAGCCGCGGGGTAAACCCGCCAGCGAGGTTAAACAAGGCTATGGGCGGAGAAATCAGCGCCTTCGATGCGGCTTTTCCGCGCTTCCTCCTGTCCACCGGTGCGGCCGGGGCGATGCTCATGATTGCCGCGACGGTCTATGTGCTGCTCACGCCCTGGAAGGAGCTGGCGCTTGTCCGTTCGGGCAATACCGCGGCCGGGGTGGCTCTCGCCGGCGCGCTCGGCGGGCTCGCCATCCCGATCGCCTCGACGCTCGCCTCCTCGGTTACCCTTGTCGGGCTGCTGATCTGGGGCGCGGTTGCGCTGCTGATGCAGCTGCTCACCTACCGCATCATCGATATTCTCCTGCGTGACATTCCCGGACGCATCGCCCGTGACGAGATGGGCGCCGCCGCCGTACTGGCCGGCGCCAAGCTCTCGGCCGCCCTGATCCTGGCAGCCGGGCTCTGGGACCCGGTCCTGCAGCGGTTATAGAAGGGCAGCCGCCATGCGGTCTTTCGATTGGCTGATCTACGCCGCACTCCTCGCGCTCCTGCTCGGCGTGCTTTTCCTGCTGGCCCCGGATGGCACCGCGCCGCAGGCCCCGCCCGCTTCGACAAGGGTGGCCGAGATCGAGCTGCCCGGAGAACTCCTGCCCGAGCCGTCCCCGCTCGATGAGCAGGTCATTGTCATCGTCGGCGACCAGCAGGACGGCGTGGGGACCGCGTTCGCCGTGAATACGCGCGGCGACTGGTTGACAGCGCGCCATGTCGTTGATGGCTGCACACGAGTGACGCTGATGGTCTCGCCTGGCAATTACGTGCCGGTTGCGCGGCTCATCCTCGATGATGAGCACGATCTTGCCCTGCTCTCGACCGGCCGCAGCCCGTTCCCCGTGCAGCTGGATCTCGACTCCCCTCTGCATCTCGGTGCCGAGGGCTATCATGTCGGCTTCCCGCAGGGCCGGCCGGGGGAGCTGGCCACACGGCTGGTGGCCCGGTCGCGGCTGGTCACGCGCGGGCGGCGCGAAGGCAGCGCCCCGCTGCTGGCCTGGGCCGAGGCCGGGCGCACCGAGGGGCTGGCCGGCACACTTGGCGGTATCTCGGGTGGCCCGGTCTTCGATGCGCGCGGCGCGGTGCGGGGCGTGATCGTGGCCGAAAGCCCGCGCCGCGGGCGCATCTACACAGCGGCTCCCGCTTCGGTGGAGTCCTTCCTGACCCGTCACGGCATTCAGGCCGAGCCCGGCCCGGCCGATGTTTTCAGCCTGCGCGGCTATGGCGCCCCGTCCGACAATGCCCGCCGCCGCCTGCAGGTCGTCAGGGTCAATTGCGAGGTGGCGCGGTGAGCGACTTTGCCAGCCGTGTCATCGCGGGCGCGCGAGAGCTGGGCCCGCTCTGCGTCGGCATCGACCCCCATCCGGGACAGGTCCCGGCCCTGTTCGGCGGCGACACGCCGGCAGGCCTTGCGCGCTGGGGTGAGGCGGTGGTTGCGGCTGCTACCGGGCGCGCGGCGGCTGTGAAGCTCCAGGCCGGCCTGTTCGAGCGCCACGGGCCGGACGGCATGGCCGCGCTGCAGGCCGTGGCCCGCGCTGCGAAGGCCGCTGGCCTGATTGTCATCATGGATGCCAAGCGCGGCGATATCGGCAGCACGGCCGAAGGCTATGCCGCCGCCTATCTCGGCCCGCAGGCGCCCTTCCCGTGTGATGCGCTGACCGTGAACCCCTATATGGGGCTCGACACGCTCGAGCCGTTTGCGCGCGCGGCCGAGGCCTCGGGCAAGGGCGTTATCGTCCTTGTGCGGACAAGCAATCCCGGCGCCCGCGATTTCCAGATGCAGCGGGTCGATGGCGAGCCGCTCTATATCCGTGTGGCCGAAGCGCTCGCGCCGCTCACACAGCGCCTGATGAGCCCCTGCGCCTGGTCGAACCTGATGATGGTGGTCGGCGCCACCGGGCCGGACGAGGCCAGGGCCGTGAGGGCGCTGGTGCCGAAGGCGCTGTTCCTTGTGCCGGGCTATGGCGCGCAGGGCGCCGGGCCGGCCGAGGCGCTTGCCGGCCTGCCGGGCGGGGAAGGCGGCCTCGTCAATGCCTCGCGGGCGGTCACATTCCCGCCGGCAGCGCTCGAGGCGGACAGCGCCGCAAGCTGGGAAGCAGCCATTTGCGCGGCCATCATCGCCTCGCAGGCTGCGCTGCGCCGGGCTGCCGACACCCGGCGCGCTGCCCAAACGTCAGGTCTCGACAACAGGGTCTGATCCGCTAGGCTCCCCGGGCAAAGGGCGCAATCAGAGCGCCAGCAGGGGAGAACGCCATGATCCGCAGGATAGTCATGCCTTGTGCCGCCCTGGTTCTCGGCACCGCGCTTGTTTCGGCATGTGGTGAGTCGATTGGCCGCCTGATCGAGCCGGAGGCGCCGTTCGCTGCCGTCGATACCGCCCGCATCTCGACCGCCAGCGCCGGCGCCGAATGGCTGACCTATGGCGGCACCTATGACGAGCAGCGCCATTCGGCGCTGACCGGGATCAACACGGATAATGTCGGCGAGCTCGGCGTTGCCTGGACCTATGAGCTCGCAACCAATCGCGGGGTTGAAGCGACCCCCATCGTCGTAGACGGGGTGATGTATGTCACCTCGGCCTGGTCGGTGGTCTATGCGCTCGACGCCAAGACCGGCGATGAGAAATGGGTCTATGACCCTCAGGTTGACCGGGCCGTCGGGGCCAAGGCCTGCTGCGATGTCGTCAATCGCGGCGTCGCCGTCTATGATGGCAAGGTCTATGTCGGCGTCATCGATGGCCGCCTCGAAGCGCTCGATGCCCGCACCGGCGAGGTCGCGTGGAGCATAGTCACCGTCGACCAGTCGAAGCCCTACACCATCACCGGCGCGCCGCGCGCGGCGAAAGGCATGGTCCTGATCGGCAATGGCGGCGCCGAGCTGGGCGTGCGCGGTTATCTCTCCGCTTATGATGCCGCAACCGGCGATCTCGTCTGGCGTTTCTACACCGTGCCCCATCCCGCAAAACAGCCTGATGGTGCGGCGTCGGATGAAATCCTTGCCCGGCTCGGCAATGCCAGCTGGGGCGATGACGGCGCCTGGGTGACCGATGGCGGCGGCGGCACAGTCTGGGATTCGATCGTCTATGACGAGGTCAATGACCAGATCATCTTTGGCGTCGGCAATGGCTCGCCCTGGAACCAAACCTTCCGCGATCCGTCCGGCGGCGACAACCTCTTCCTCTCCTCGATCGTCGCGGTGGAGGCCGATACCGGCGCCTATAAATGGCATTTCCAGACAACACCGGGCGACAATTGGGACTATACCGCCACCCAGACGATCATCCTGGCGGACCTGCCGCTCGGTGAATATGGCGCGCCGCGCCGCGTCGCCATGCAGGCGCCGAAGAATGGCTTCTTCTATGTCCTCGACGCAGCGACCGGGGAGTTCCTCTCTGGCGACGCCTTCGTGCCGGTGAACTGGGCGACCGGCCTCGACCGGCAGGGCCGCCCGATCGAAGTGCCCGAGGCGCGCTATGGCACGACGCCTTTCGAGCAGACACCGGGCCCGCTCGGCGCCCATAACTGGCACCCGATGGCGTTCAGCCCGCAGACCGGGCTCGCCTATATCCCGGCCCAGGAAATTCCGCAGGCCTATGCCGAGGACCCGCGCTTCCGCGCGCGTCCCGTCGGCTGGAATACCGGAGCGGATTTCGCCGCCGGTGTCCCGCCCATCGCTCCGCCGGAGGTGCGCCAGTTCCTCCGCTCGACCCTGAAAGGCCGGCTCATCGCCTGGGATCCGGTCGCGCGCGCGCCGCGCTGGACGGTCGAACATGCCAATGCCTGGAATGGCGGCATTCTCTCGACTGCCGGTGGCCTCGTCTTCCAGGGCAAGCTCGGCGGCGAGTTCGCCGCCTATGATGCCGCCAGCGGCGAGAAACTCTGGAGCCATGACCTCAAATCCGGCGGTAATTCCGGCCCCGGCACCTATGAGATCGATGGCGAGCAATATGTCACGATCACCACCGGCTGGGGCACAGCCTTCGGCCTCGCTGCCGGCTTTGCCTTCGACGAAAAGGTGTCGCCAAGCCTCGGCAAGGTCGTGACCTTCAAGCTCGGCGGAACCGGCGAGATACCCGATCACGGCCTCGCCGAGATCGACCGCACCCCCAAGGCCGAGCCCTTCGGCAGCATGGCGATGGTGGCCGACGGCACCGTGCACTACGCCCGCAACTGCGCGGTCTGCCATGGCCCGCTGGCAATCTCCTCCGGCGTGCTTCCCGATCTGCGCTGGTCTGCCACGACGGCCGATGCGGAGTTCTGGAACACAATCGTTCTGGACGGCGCGCTCGCCTCGAACGGCATGATCGGCTTTTCTGAATGGATCAACCCGTCCGAAGCCGAGGCCATCCGCGCCTATGTCGTGGCGCAGGCCCATGCCGCGGCCGGTTCTGGGGGCGGGCCGTAACGCGCCTGTGTCCGGCCGGCCCGTGCAGAATCGATAGCGCGCAGCCGGCAATCATGATTTAAGGGCAGCAATGCACCTCCTCCTTGTCATCCTGGGAGTTCTGTCGGTCATCGGGGTCTGGGCCTGGCGTCTGCGCATGGCCCGCCGCGGGCTGGAAGAGCTCGGCCGCGCGGCAGATACGCTGGCCAATGCGCCGCGCCGGATGCGGTTCCGCTATCTGGCGGATCGCGGCGGGGTCGACCTGATCGAGGATCCGCGTGAGGCGGCAGCGATCATGATGATGCTGACCGCGCTGGCGCGCGGCGACGCACTCACCGACGCTCATGGCGATATCATCGAAGCGGAAATCCGCGACAATTTCGGCCTGTCGGCGATCGAGGCCGAGGAGCTGGCGGCGCATGCTGCCTGGGCAGCGCAGACGATCGCGACGCCGGAATCGGCCATGCGCAAGCTCAGCCGCCTGATCCTCAACGCGCCCGGTCTCGGGCCCAAGGAGATCGTCGATCTCGATGCGATGCTGGTGTCTGTGTCCGAGGCCGAAGGCCTGCCGGTGCGCGATCAACTCCTGCTTCTTCAGACCTATCGCGATCTGGCAGGGCTGAAGACCTGAGCGGCGTTGCGCGCGGTCCCGCCGGGCGCTAGGCGTATCGCATGGAGCCGGTCCTGCAGCGTGAATTTTCCGCCCGGGTGAGGCGGGATGTCTGGACGAATTTTTCCGTGCTGCGGCATGGCGCCTTCGACGGCATTCTTGTTACCTCCAAGAACTCCGGCACCCACTGGATCAAATACATGCTCGCAATGGCCCTGGCACATGACCGAGGCATCGCGCCGCCCCGCTTTTTTTCAGAAGATGGCGTGCGTCCCTATATTGGCGGGCCGAAGGACCGCCCGGCCTTTGATGGCTTGCCGAAGCTCGCTTTCTGTCATTCGATTCCGCATCGCCTGGCGGACTGGGGCTGGGCCCGGCGCCTTGCCGGCCTGCCGCCCTATGTGCTGGCGCTGCGCCATCCGATGGAGGTCCTCGCCAGCCATTATGCCAAATGGGCCTATGCCTACCGGGTCAGCTGGGAGACCTATCTGGAGGGCGATCCGTCTGGCGTGCGCTATCGCTGCGACATCTTCTGGCTCGCCCGCTTCTGGAACCGCTGGGGCGATCTGATGGCGCGCGATCCGGCGCGTATCCTGAAGGTGACCTATGAGGAGACGAGCGCCGATGCCGGCGAAGTGCTCCGGCGGATTGCCGCGCATTGGGGCATCAGCCTCAGCGAAGCGGCGATCGGGGCGGCGCTGGCCGCCGGGACCAAGGACGCCATGGCCCTGCGGATTGATCCGGATGGCGAGCCCAATGTGCTTCAGAACCGCCAGACGCCTCTCGAAGAGCGGTTTTCGGGCCCGGCGCTGGCGATCTACCGCGCGCGGGCCGCCGCCTGTTTCCGGCAGGATCTCGGCTATGCGCTTACGGAGCTTCCGGCTGCAGATAACCGCTCGAGCGCCCCTCCGGCCCGTAGCGAATCCACCAGGGTTCTGCGATAGCCTCCGCTTCGAGGGCCCTGAACAGGGGATCGTCCATCACAGCCGCGGCATAGTCCGCAGCGGCGCCGGAGAGCGGCAGGCCATAGGTGCGAAAGCGGGTGACGACCGGCGTGTAAAAGGCATCGGCCGCCGACCAGGCCCCGAACAGGAACGGGCCGGGCTCTTCGCGGTTCTGGCCATGGCTTTCGCGCAGCCCGGTCCATAATGCCTCGATCCGCGCAATGTCGGCGGCCAGCGCGGTGGTCATATCGGGCGCGGGCAGGCGGGCGCGGATATCCATAGGGCAGGCCTGGCGCAGCGCGGCGAAGCCGGCATGCATTTCGGCTGCGGCCGCGCGGGCGGTGGCGCGCCGGGCCGCATCGCGCGGCCACACAATGCCGGGTCCGGCCTGTTCGGCGGCGAACTCCGTGATGGCAAGGCTTTCCCATATTTCGAGCCCGTCCCAGATCAGCAGCGGCACCTTTGCCGTGGGGCTCGC
>DAIRTA010000130.1:0-6465 GCA_036804125.1 Hyphomonas sp. | reverse complement strand
TTATCTGGTCGACTCGCCCCGGAATCTCGAACTGCGCGCTGCCTACAAGGACATGTTGGCCATTCTGCTCTCGGAAGCGGGCCATGCCGAGCCTGAGGCAGCCGCGGACACTGTGCTCGAGCTTGAAACACAGATTGCAAAGGCCCACTGGGACCGGACCATCAACCGCAATCGCGACATAACGACCAACAAGCGCAGCCGCGAAGACTTACTGGCGCTTGCCGGTGACTTTCCGGCGGCCCGGATGCTCGAGACAATGGATGTTGCCGCTGAACGCGAGTTCATTCTGCGCCAGCTGACGCCCTCCCCGGAAGCCATAGCCGAGCATAATCTGTCCGAGGAGGATCTTGAGAAGATCTCCGGCGGTGGCCTCGAGGCGCTTTTCAGGGTCATGCAGGAAGCGCCCCTCGCCAGCTGGCAGGCCTATCTGTCGGCGCACTACCTGCGGGCCCATGCCGATGTGCTGCCCGAACGGATCGATCAGGCCGTGTTCGAGTTCTATGGCCGCCAGCTGACCGGGGCCGAGGAGCAACCCCCGCGCTGGCGCCGGGCTGTCTCAGCAACCCAGGGCGCGCTCGGTGAAGCGGTTGGTGAAGTGTATGCCGCACGGTATTTCCCGCCGGAGAACAAGGCGGCCATGGATGATCTGGTCGCGAACCTGCGGCTTGCTATGGCTGATAATCTCGAGGCGCTTGACTGGATGGGCGAGACTACCAAGGCAGAAGCCCGCGATAAACTCGAAAAGTTCACGACAAAGATCGCGTATCCGGAAGAGTTCAAGGATTACTCTACCCTTCTGGTGGGCGACACGGCTTTCGCCAACCGGCAGGCTGCAAGCAATTGGGCCTGGCAGGATACGATCGGCAAGCTTGGCCAGCCCATAGACCGCAATGAGTGGTTCATGCTGCCGCAAACGGTGAATGCCTATTACTCGCCGACCCGTAACGAGATCGTCTTTCCCGCAGCAATCCTTCAGCCGCCCTTTTTCAATCTCGGTGCCGATCCAGCGGTCAATTACGGCGCCATCGGCGGCGTCATTGGCCATGAGATCGGGCACGGCTTCGATGATCAGGGCTCACGCTCGGATGGTGACGGGGTGCTCCGCAACTGGTGGACGCCGGAAGATCAGGACAATTTCCGTGCCCTGACCGATGCCCTCGTCAGCCAGTACAATGCCTTCTGCCCGCTTGATGACGGGCAGACCTGTGTCAATGGCCGCCTCGCTCTTGGCGAAAACATCGGCGACCTTGGCGGGCTCTCAATGGCTTACAAAGCCTACAGGCTGAGCCTCGGCGGCGAAGACGCACCGGTGATTGATGGCCTGACGGGCGATCAGCGTTTCTTCATGGGGTGGGCGCAGATCTGGCGGGCGAAATACCGCGAAGAGGCGCTGCGCCGCCAGCTCCAGCAGGGCCCCCACTCCCCGCCGGAATACCGCATAAACGGCATCGTGCGCAATTTCGATGAGTGGTACGAAGCCTTCGATGTCGGTCCGGACCATGCCCTCTATTTGCCGCCCGAGGAGCGCATCCGCATCTGGTGAGGCCGGCCGGGTGAAGACCGGGAAACATGGCCAGCGCGCAAGAAAGCCTTAGTGATTTGCGCGTTAACTCTGTTTTTGGCGCGGTGATTGCATGATCACCTTGCTGATTGGGGTTTCACATGGCCTTTTTGTCCCGCCTGCTGGGAAAGACGAAAGCACAGGAAACGTCCCGTAACCGGGTCGAGAAGGCGCTTGAGTCGGCCTCGGACGTCCCGCGTCCGGTCCGGGGCATGGTCTATCGCGAGGCGTATGTCGTCTATGAATCGGGCTATAAGCGCAAATGCATCGTGCTCGACTTTAACGACACCGGGGTGCGTGTCCGCTTCCCCACCAACGAGTTGCTGCCTCCCAGCCTGACCGTTCATGCCCGCAGTGTCGGCCTTGTCGGGCCGGGTGAGGTGATCTGGCAAAAAGGCACAGAGGCCGGTCTCCGGGTTTTTTCCTGACGGCACCCGGGGTTCACCTCCCGCGCGAAAGAGGTTGAAAGAAATTCCACAAAAGCGCTTAATCCGCGAACACCAATTTGCGGAGGACAAGCCCATGCGCGTGATGAAATCGGAAGAGCTGCTGGCGGAGTCGTCAAAGTCTTTTGAGGACGCGATCAAGAACGCGGTGGACCGCTTCTCCAGGACCGTTCGGGGGCTGGCCTCGTGCCATGTCAATTCGATGTCGACCACGGTCCGGGACGGGCGGATCGAGATGTACCGTGTGAACCTGCAGATGACGTTCGAGGTGGATGCTGCCCCGGTCAATTCCAACGGCGCCAAGAAGAAAAAGAAATAATGTGGCGGCAGACCCGGCTATCGATGCCTACTATGCCGGGCTGACAGGCCCGGTGCGCGAAATCGCCCTTGCTTTGCACGAGCGCATCGGGGCCCGCGGACCCCATCTCAGGCCGAAGCTGTCTTATGGTTTCCCGGCTGGCAGGGACAGGCCTGGGTTTTCTCGATCGTTGGCCACAAGGCGCATTGCAATCTGCAGCTGGCGCGGGGCGCAGAGCTTGCCGCCGACTTTCCGCATCTTGTGGAGGGCACCGGGAAATCCCTCCGCCATGTCAAAGTGCGCAGTGTCGACGCGCTCGATGCCGAACTTGATTCGGTCATGGATGCGGCCATCCGGATTGACGCGCAGGCCTGACCGGGGCTGACTTTGCCAGAGAGGGCTCTACCTCTATCATGTCCCGAACGGAGCATGAATGATGAAGGCCGGATACTCTCTTCTCTTTGCCCTTTGCATGACGGGTCTCACGGCGTGCACGAAGGCCGCTGCGAGCCCGCCGGGCTTTGCTTCAATTGCCCCTGCCGCCGAGGAGTCGTCTGTCGCCATGAACGCTACGCAATTTACCGGGATTGATGGGCAACCCATGGACCTGACCCATTTCGGCGCCCGCGCCGTACTTGTCGTCAACACGGCGTCGCGCTGCGGTTTCACCCCGCAATATGCCGGGCTGCAGGCACTCTACGAGTCCAGAAGAGATGACGGCCTGATCATTGTCGGTGTGCCGTCCAATGATTTCGGCGGCCAGGAGCCGGGCACAGAGGAAGAGGTGAAAGCCTTCTGCGAGATCAATTACGGCGTCACCTTCCCCTTGACGCGGAAATACCCGGTCAGCGGCCCCGACCAGCATCCGTTCTATGCCGCTGCCGTCGAGACGCTCGGCGAAGCGGCCCAGCCGAAATGGAACTTTCACAAGATTCTCGTCGGGGCTGATGGGACACCGCTGAAGGCCTATTCCTCGCGAACCGCGCCAGATGACGCGGGCTTGGTGGCTGATATCGACGCTGCACTCCGGGGCTAGCTCCTTCCCGCTCTTGACGAAACGGTGTCGCCAGCGCCTTACTGGTTGCAGTGCACTGCACAAAAAATCGTCAGGAAGGAACGCTGCCCATGTCCGAGAAAGATCCCGTTGTTATCGTTGGTATGGCCCGCACGCCCATGGGCGGCCTGCTGGGTGATCTTGTCAGCTTCTCTGCGAATGAGCTCGGAGCCGTAGCGGTGAAGGCTGCCGCTGCAGAGGCCAAGGTCGGCCCCGCGGAGGTCGACGAGATCATCATGGGCAACTGCCTGCCGGCCGGTCAGGGCCAGGCGCCGGCGCGTCAGGCGGCGATAAAGGCGGGCCTCGACAAAAAGACCGAGGCGGTCACCATCAACAAGATGTGCGGCTCGGGGCTCGAAGCCGTCGTCATGGGCCGCAACGCCCTCCTGGCCGGTGAGGCGAGCGTTGTCGTTGCGGGCGGCATGGAGTCGATGACCAATGCCCCGCACCTCGTGACCCTGCGCCAGGGCCACAAATATGGCGCCGCTTCGGCCCGTGACCATATGGCGACCGACGGTCTCGAAGATGCATATGAGGGCGGGCCGATGGGCAATTTTGCCGACATGATCGCCCGCGAATACCAGTTCACACGCGAACAGCAGGATGCCTATGCGCTCGAGACGCTGCGCCGCGCGCAGGAGGCGACAAAGGCCGGTAAATTCAAAAGGGAGATCGCACCGGTTACAGTGAAGACCCGCAAGGGCGAATCCGTCATTGATACCGACCAGCTTCCCCGCGAGGCCATGCCCGAGAAAATCCCGACCCTGCGGCCGGCCTTCAGCAAGGACGGCACGGTCACCGCGGCCAATGCTTCAGCCATATCGGATGGCGCTGCCGCCCTCGTGCTGATGCGGGAGTCGGAAGCCAAGAAGCGCAAGCTGAAGCCGATCGCCCGGATTGTGTCAGCCTCGAGCCATGCGCATGAGCCGGCCTATTTCACGACAGCGCCCGTCCCGGCGATCCGGAAAACCCTCGAGAAGGCGGGCTGGACTGCCGAGGATGTCGATCTCTGGGAAGTCAACGAAGCCTTCGCTGTCGTGCCGATGATCGCGATGAAGGAGCTTGGCATCAGCCATGAGAAGCTGAACATTCACGGGGGCGCCTGCGCGATGGGCCATCCAATCGGCGCGTCTGGCGCGCGGGTCCTCGTGACGCTTCTCGCTGCGATGGAAGACCGCGGCCTGAAGCGCGGGGTTGCCTCACTCTGCATCGGCGGCGGCGAAGGCATCGCCATGGCCGTCGAGCGGGTTTGACGACACCAGAAATCGTCGCTCATTTCCGCGAGCAGGCGGGCTTCTGCAGGTTTCTCGGCTCGCCTTTCATGGAGGCGCTCTGCGCTGCCATGGCAGGTGATATCGAGGAAGAGGGCCCTGTCGCCCGCCTCGTCAGGGACTGGCCCGGCAATCCGCAGCGCGATGCGCTGTCGCTGCGACTGGCAGGCTATCTGCACCATTCGGTCCTGACCGGCGCGGCAGAGGAACTCGCCGCTGCCTATCCGGTCGCCTGCCCCGGCTGGTCCATGGAAACGGTCTGGCCGCTGGCGCGCGATTGGCTGGACCGGACCGATGAGGCCGCGCGAACCTTCCTCACCTCCCCGCCGCAAACCAATGAGACACGCCGCGCCATTGCCCTTCTCCCCGGCTTCCTAAAAGCCGCCGCCAGGTTTCCGGGCCCGATGCACCTGCTCGAGCTGGGCGCCAGCGCCGGGCTCAACCAGTGCTGGGACCGGTTCCACTATCGCACCGGAAGCTGGCTGCGCGCCGGATCAAGCGCGGTGGTGATCGATACCGATTGGCAAGGGCCGCCGCCAGATCATCTCGACGTGCCGGTTTCGGTGGCGAGCCTCGCGGCCTGCGACCAGAACCCGATCGATCTGCGCGATCCGCAAGCCGCCTTGCGTCTGAAGGCCTATGCCTGGCCCGACCAACCGGAACGCCTTGCACGTCTTGATGCGGCCATCGCACTAGCGCGGGAGGCCGGCATAACGGTCGAGAAGGCCGATGCGGCGGAATGGCTGGAACGGAAACTGGCCGTGCGGCCGCAAACCGGCCTGACGCTGGTCTACCATTCGGTCTTCCTGCAATATCCGGGCAGCGAGACGCGGGCGGCGCTGCGCCGCATGATCGCCGGCGCGGGCGAAGCGGCAACAGGCAGGAAACCTCTTGCCTGGCTCTGTTTCGAGCCCGGCGCTTTCTTTCAGGAGGCGGACAATAGTGCACTCAACCCTAATGACTTCGTCACTCGTCTCCAACTCTGGCCCGGCGGCGACGCGTTCCGCTTTTTGCGCGCCGATGGCCACGTGACACGGGCGCAGAGGCTTTAGCTCTGGTGCAATCTGTCAGTGGCCGGACTTCAGTTCCGGCCTCAGCAAGCCCAGCGGCAACGCCGTCGTCCGCTTGGCCACACGGATCACGATCCGGGACTGGACATCCGAGACGAGACCCGAGCCAAGGAGCTTGTCGCGCAGGAAATTGTCATAGGCATGCATGTCGGTCGTGACGATGTGCATGGTGTAATCGACAGCCCCGGTGACCGTCATGCAGGCGATCACCTCCGGCCAGGTCTGGACAAGAGCCTCAAAAGCCTCAAGGTTCTCGCGGCTCGGCAGGGTCAGCTTGACACTCGCCAGGACCTGAAAGTCCAGCCCCAGAGCCCTGTTGCTCAGCAATGTGACCCGGCCATCAATGAAGCCGGCCTCTTCCAGCCGCTTGATCCGCCTCCAGCAGGGAGAAGAAGACAGCCCGACACGCTCGGCGATTTCCGCAACCGAAAGACTCGCATCACGTTGGATCAGATCCAGTATCCGGGTATCGACAGGATCGATTTCAAGAGACAATTTTGTTCCCCCATATGCCTGAAATCAGAAAGATTATTGCCTGATCTAGCAAGCCTGCTTCAAGATAGGCAAGCAATTCCGTAGGAATATGCCAATATTATCCTCATCCTGTATGAGGCGCCGAGATGAAGCATCGCGAAGTGACGCTGGATGACAAGTATGAGCTGATCGAGGGCCGGGCCTTTATGACCGGCATCCAGGCTCTTGTCAGGCTGCCGCTCGACCGCAAGCGGCTTGACCGCCAGGCCGGGCACAATACCGGGGGCTTCA
>DAIRTA010000129.1:0-6478 GCA_036804125.1 Hyphomonas sp. | reverse complement strand
AGTTCCGGCGCCCCGTCGTCGCGGATCGCACGGGCCCGCGCCTCCATGGCCCGGAGCGCGGCCTCATAGGGCACAAGGGCTTCGGAAATGGCCCATTCGACGGGAGAAAATTTCTGCATGGCCCGTGCGATATAGGCGTGTTTCAGGGCTTCACAAAGCCGGAGCGCCGCCTTATACGGCCCGTCTGCCCCGAATACCAGTGTGCGGTCGTGGCGGAATTGGTAGACGCGCAGCGTTGAGGTCGCTGTGGGGCAACCCGTGGAAGTTCGAGTCTTCTCGACCGCACCAGGTTCGGCTTTTCCTTGAAAAGATAACGATGATATCGGCTGGCAGGGGTACTGCTGCCTCGCCCCGGTTGCGCGCGGCAAAGTCCGGCGCCGCCACCCTGTCATCTGGCAACCGCGTTGGAACGATCGTACACTTCCCGGAGTTTTCAGGTCGCAAGGCGCGGAAAAGTCCGCACATCGTTGCGTCGCCGAATGGAGCGCCGAGCATGGAAGAGAGAACCGCAGACGGCTTACAAGGCAGGCTGAGTGCACAACGACGCGTCCTCGCCTGGCTTGTGCGCGAACTCTCGGCGGAACAGCATGCCCGTCTCCTCGAGGCGCTCTCTGAGCCCTACCCACCCCAGGACGGGCAGGAGGATCCCGGCGCGGTTCCCGTGCAGGCGTTCGCAGGCATCGCCGCCTATAGTGCAGAAATCCGCGCCATCCTCGAGATGGCCGAACCCGAAGAGTTTTAGCGCCTGGGTCTCGGCAGCGCCACGTCCCGCCTAACCCGGAACATTTCCGCGCTTCAGGCGTTCATCACGGCGCGTCAGCGCTTGTAACGCAAGGAGGACGTTTGCGGTCCGATGTCATTGATAGCCCAATCTTCCGCCTACCGAGAATCGCCCGCCAGCGTCAGTTGCAGGCAGGACTGCGCGGAATCCTTCAAGGCCGTTCGAGACCAGACTGTACAGCTCGCAGCTCCGCTCTCCCCGGAAGATCAGCAGGTCCAGTCGATGCCGGATGCAAGTCCGGTGAAATGGCATCTGGGTCACACAAGCTGGTTCTTCGATGCCATGATCCTCACGCCATTTTCAGCGCCCGTTGGCAGCGACCTGCTGAACTACATTTTCAATTCCTATTACGAGGCCCTCGGTCAGCGCCAGCCGCGCCATGCCCGCGGACTGCTGACCCGCCCTTCACTCGGCGAAGTGATGGACTATCGCCGCCGTATCGATGAGGCCGTGCTGGTTCTGATCAGTACAGCCACCAATGATGACTGGGAGAAAATCGCGCCGCTGATCGAACTCGGCCTCAACCACGAGCAACAGCATCAGGAGCTCATCCTGATGGACGTCAAACACCTTCTATTTTCAATACCCGGTCGCCCAGCCTATCTCGAGGACCGCCCATCCGCCTTGAGCGAAGTCCGTCCGTCCGCGGAAGAGAAATGGATCGATTTCAGCGCCGGGCTTAGTGAAGTCGGCGCCGGCGAGACGGGCTTCGCCTATGATCACGAAATGCCGCGCCACCGCGTCTGGATGGACGCCTTCCGGCTCCGCGCCGGCCTCGTCACCTGCGGGGACTGGGAAGCCTTCATCGCGGATGGCGGCTACCGGCGCCCCGAACTCTGGCTGTCGGATGGCTGGGCGGCGGTGCAGGCTCAGGGCTGGGAGGCGCCCCTCTACTGGGGCGAGCGAACCGAGGCCGGCCGCAGCCTCTACACGCTGACCGGAGATCGCATTGCGGATCCCGATGAGCCCGTCTGCCATGTCAGCTTCTTCGAGGCCG
This sequence comes from Hyphomonas sp., assembly GCA_036804125.1. Classification (GTDB taxonomy): domain Bacteria; phylum Pseudomonadota; class Alphaproteobacteria; order Caulobacterales; family Hyphomonadaceae; genus Hyphomonas. The sequence continues at coordinate 4,700 of DAIRTA010000129.1, read as the reverse complement.
ATGCCTTCGCCCGCTGGGCCGGGGCCCGCCTTCCCACCGAGCAGGAATGGGAACGGGCCGCCGAGCTGGACTTTGCGGAAGACAGCTTCGCCCTTCATCCGGCCGCGCCGCGGCCGCGCCCAGGGTTCGGCCAGATGGCCGGCGCCGTGTGGCAGTGGACCAGCAGCGCCTACACGCCTTATCCCGGCTTTCGCCCCGCGCCGGCCGCGGCAGCGGAATACAATGGCAAGTTCATGTCCGGCCAGATGGTGCTGAGGGGCGGCGCCTCGATCACACCAGAGGGACACACGCGGCCGACCTATCGAAACTTTTTTCCACCCTCCGCCCGCTGGGCGTTCGCAGGAGTGCGCCTTGCAACCGACGCCTGAGACCCAAGAAACGCGGCCGCCGGCAGAGGTCCATGTTCACGAACACGATCCAGGTCCGGACCGGTTTGCGGACGCCGTCGCTGAAGGCCTTTCGCGTACGGACAAAGCCCTCCCGTTCCGCTTTCTTTATGACGAAGCCGGCTCCCGCCTTTTTGATCAGATCTGTCAGCAGCCGGAATATTATCCCACCCGGACCGAAATGCAGATCCTTGAGCAACATGCCGCCGACATCGCGGATCTCGCTGGTCCTGGCGCCCGCCTGATCGAGCTCGGCTCGGGGGCAGGGCGCAAGATCGGCATTCTGCTCGATGCCCTGGAAGCGCCCGCGGCCTATATCCCGGTCGACATCTCGAGAGCCATGCTTCTGTCCGCGGCGCGGCAGGTGTCCAGCAATTATCCGGGCCTCCCCGTGCATGCCGTATGGGCAGATTTCTCTCAGCCTTTCGCGCTCCCGCTGACGGGCAGGGGACGGGCCGTCGGCTTCTTTCCCGGCTCAAGTATCGGCAACTTCACCCGGGCCGGCGCCCGCGGCTTCCTCTCCACCTGGAAAGACCGCCTCGGGCCGGGCGCTGGCATGATTATCGGCGTCGACCTGATCAAGCCGGTGCCGGTCCTCGAAGCGGCGTACAATGATGAAGCGGGCATCACAGCAGCCTTCTCGCTCAATCTGCTTCGCCGGATGAACCGGGAGCTTGGCGCCGACTTCAAGCTGGAGAATTTCCGGCACGACGCTCACTACAATCCTGACAGCCATGCGATCGATATCCATCTCGTCAGCGAAGCGGATCAGACCGTTACCATCAGCAGGCAGACGTTCCACTTCGCGCGCGGTGAGAAACTGCACGTGGAATCCTCACACAAGTATGATGTGGAGAGCTTCGCCCGGCTGGCCGCCGAGGCAGGCTTCACCCCCGCAGCGGTCTGGACGGATCCCGAAAACCTCTTCAGCGTCCACTTTCTGCAGGTGCCCGAGACCGGCCTCTGACTGGTTTTACTTTGCGCTCCGAACAGCGCGCGCCATCGCTCGCCCCCGGTCCGCTTGCCCTCGCTGCCCAACCGGCTAGTCTTTGCCGCGACGGGAAAAAGCGGCGCAGCCGCAGCCCCTTAATATTTCTGCGCCGCGCCGTCAGACGCCGCTGAATCGAATGGCACACGCGCCGGCCGCTCACAATGGAATGAATGACATCATGGAAGACCTGAACCGTTTCGCCGAAATTCAAATCCTCAGCCTGGGGAGCAGTTCGATCACACTCGGCGGCATTGCGGCGGGATTGATTGTCCTGCTGATCGCCCTCGCCCTGGCCCATGTGCTCAGCCGCACGCTGCGCCGCATCCGCGAGCGGGCCTCTTACAAGACAACCGCAGCCCTCTATTTGCTTGAGAAACTCGTTGGCTATGGCCTCGTCTTCATCGGCGTTCTGGCCGGTCTGTCAACGGCCGGGCTCAATCTCTCGTCTCTCGCAATCTTCGCCGGTGCCCTCGGCATCGGCATCGGCCTTGGCCTGCAGGGTGTGGTCAAGGAATTCGTCTCCGGCCTGTTCCTGATCTTTGACCGGATGGTCTCGCTCGACGACTATATCGAACTCGATGACGGCGTCCGCGGCGCAATCGTCGAGATCGGTCCGCGCGCCAGCCGGATCCGCACCAACGACAATGTCAACATCATCGTCCCCAACTCCCGCCTGATCGAAGGCCGTGTGACCAACTGGACGCTTAAAGGCGACACGCGCCGCATCCACGTGCCCTTCTCTGTGGCCTACGGCGCAGACCGGGCCCGGGTGCGCGACGCCGTCCTCGCAGCCGCCCGCGAGAGCGCCTTCACCCTGCCGGAGACCGAGACCCGCAAAAGCCAGGTCTGGCTCGTGGGTTTCGGCGAGAGCAGCCTTGATTTCGAATTGCTCGTCTGGCCGACAGAAGCCGCCGTCAAACGTCCTGCCAACATGCATGCGGCCTATACCTGGCTGATCGCCGACGCGCTGGATGAGGCCGGGATCGAGATCCCGTTCCCTCAGACCGATCTGCGCGTGCGCAGCCTGTTTGGCCATGAGGGTGAGGACGCGCTGCGTGCGTTGGGGCTGAAAGGCCCCGTGAGGCGCACCAGCATCGCCCCGCCTGAGCGCGCCGCGGCAAAGTCCAAGAACGATGCTGCGGATGAACTTCTGAATCCCTCCATTCAGACGGCCGCAGAGAGGGACGACGAAACCCCATAGCTTCGATGCGCCGGCAGGCCGCGCCGCAGCGGGCCGGTCAGTCCTGGTTCAGGCGCTTCAGTTCCGCGTTCAGGGCCGCGCCGAGCAGAAAGATCAGCGACGAGACATACAGCCAGAGCAGCAGTGCCACGACGCTGGCCAGCGCGCCATAAGCCGCCCCGAACGCCGGAAACTCCCGCAGGGCAAATGTCAGGATGGTCGAGGCAACCAGCCACAGCACCGGTGCCAGCAGGGCGCCTGGCAGCACCAGCTTCCAGGCGGGTGTCGCGCCCGAAGGCCCCCAGCGATAGAGCACAAGCATCACGCCAATCGCAAAGCCGCCCAGGACCGGCCATCGCAGCAGCAGCACCAGGGTTTCAACTCGCTCGCCGAAAGGGAATAGCGTCAGCACGACCGGAGCGATGCCCAGCAGCACGATGGCGGCCGTGCCGAGCCCAAGTCCAAACAGCGTGAACTGCGCAGCCGCGATGTAGCGCCGAAAGAATTTCCGGGGCGGGGCCGTATCGTCGATCGCCGAGAGCGCCACCAGAACCCACCGCGTTCCCTGCAGCGCGCTCCAGATCGCCAGCACAAGGTTGAACAGCGCGCCAGCAAGCAGCGGCTGATCCGCCGTTTCCAGCAATCGCTCGACCTGGCCATGAATGATGCTGACCACCGCATCGGGCGCCACCCCCCGCAGCGCCCGGACCTGCTCCGCCACCCATTGCGGCTCCCCCAGCAGCCCCACGATCGCCATCAGGGCGGCAAGACCCGGCACCGCCGCCATCAACCCGAAGAACGCCACACCCGCCGAAATCAGAGCGAGATTCGTCCGGTCGGCGGTGGCCCGTATGCCCTTGAACACGCCGAGCCACTGGCCCGGCGTCATGGAAAACATGCCGATGATCTGTTCTTTCATATCTCTCACTTCACCCGAGATGTGCCTGAACCTCAATTCCGCGAGGCGCCTAAGGTTCCGCTGGTCTATCCCGGTCCGGGCTTCGCGATCATGAGATACAGGCCCGCCACCATCGGCACCGTCGCCACGAGGCCCCACACCAGCCAGGACCGCGCGAGCCGTCGATATGCCTCCGGAACGCCGGCACTCGCATCAAACATATCGCTCATCCGAGCCTGCCGGATCTGGATCGGAACGAGGATCGCCAGCCAGATCAACCCGGCAGCGACGAAGCACACCTGTCCCCAGATCAGCCAGGCCGGGCCGGGAAACCCGTACCCGGCTTCAAACATCGCGCCATAACCACCGATCATCGTCAGCGCGATGCCGGGAACGGTCAGGCCGATATCAGTCCCGGTGACCATCCGCTGCCCGAAAGCCACTATGGCCGTGTCGCGCGTCCGGTCAGCAAACACCTTCCAGACCGCCGTGACCGTGATGTTGCCGAGCAGCACGATGATGCCGGCGATGTGCAGGAACTTGTAAATCTGGAACAGGGTCATCGCCCGGAACCCGCGGTTCCCGCTCCGCCCGCCTCACCCAGGGCTCCCGCCGGGATCATGAACTCGCGCATCCTGTCTCGTCCTCGGCCGCCGGGAGCGCTGTATTTACATGACAATCCCGGCCCCTGACATAGCGTAAGATACATCGGGCGCCGCGAAAGCCGCGAAACGATACCTTCGCCGCACAATGCCTGAAACGGGTTAGGCCATGCGCCGCTCCCGGTTCTCGGAAAACCGCTTCGTCCACGGATCAGCGTCGCGCTCCCTGACCGCTAAGCAGTCGTGATGAAGGGCCGGGGAACCCCGTCGCCGCGCGGGGCGTTAGACCTTCGGATGACAAATCGCATCCAGACAAGGACCCCACCATGTTCACCCTGTTCGACTATATCGGCGCGCTCGTCGCCGCAGCCATGATCCTCGGCCCACTCACCGCCGGCGCTTCCGGAATATAGCGGGCTTCAAGCGTGAAGTCGCCAACGGCCGGCGCCCGCCACCGCGGGCGCCGGACCAACCACAACCCGAAACCGCCCGATAAATTCAGTATAATGATCAAACCGGCAGGCCAGGCCCGACTGGATGCTCCTGCGGCGCAACCAACTCGTCTGTCAGACATTGGTCACACAGATCTCAAACGCAGAAGAACCCGGAGGAGCATACGCAATGTCTGTCCAGCACGAGAAAC